>CAIQOO010000083.1 GCA_903873485.1 uncultured beta proteobacterium
GGCTACCTCGGACGAGCCAACGATCCACCCCCAGGCCATCAATTGATGTGGCAAGGCTATACCAATCTGCAACTGATATGCCAGGGATTTTTGCTTGGCATGGAGGGTTCGGGGTGATTATATTTATGGGTAAAGGGCAGGTCTAGGCTGCGAAATGTACAATTTATTTCTATTTGTTTCTTCAGTTAAATGCTGATTGTTCTCAGTAAAATAATCGGTTTTTGATTTCAGATAAAAAGAAGATGATTTTGAGTACTTCAGTATTTTTTCCATGGTTACCTTCTTTTGTATGTTTGATCGTCTGTGTCAACGAAAGCGACATCAGAATCATACTGATTTCAAGCCATTAATTTCTTGAATCAACTCATCGCGACTGATATCGATGACTGCGACTTGATTCTCTTTGCAAACGGTCATGAAGTCGTAGAGATCAATCCCCGCCAAGGTGGCGGCCTTGGCAAAAGTCACGCGCCCACGCTGAAAAAGCCACAACGCGTAGGACGTGCGCATCTCATGGCGAATGGTCAGCTCGGTCTGGAGTGCAACAAAATCATTGGGCAATTCGATGGCAATTTGCATGATCGACCTAAAAAAATAAGATGGTGTAGCGCATCGGTTAAACAAAATCCACATATCTTTTGAACTCGGCTGGGGATACATCCAGCAGAAATTCGTCGCACTCACCGCGCTTGATTCGCAAAAACTCTTCAATAAACTTTTCACCCAGTTCTCTGGTCAAAATCTCATCGCTGGCAAGGGCTTGCAGCGCATTCGGCAAAGTCGTTGGCAAACGTTTGATTCCCCTAGTCACCAATTGATCCGCATTGAACAGGTACAAATTTTCATTACAAGGTTCCCCAGGCTCAATCTCGCACGCAATGCCATCCAAGCCCGCGTAAATCACCGCAGCAGTCAAAAGGTACGGGTTGGCCGACGAATCCGGCACGCGCAGTTCAAGCCGCCCACCAGGGGCGCGGACAAACGCTGTGCGGTTGTTGTCACCATACGCAATATTCACCGGTGCCCAGGTTGCCCCGGAGCGCGAGCCACGTGACACCAGGCGTTTGTAAGAGTTGACGCAAGGTGCAGCCAGTGCCGTCAAGCCGCTGGCATGCGCTATCAAGCCACCCAGAAAGTGATAGGCCAGCGGACTAAGTCGCAAACCCCTGGGGTCGCTGGCATCTTCAAAAGCGTTTTCAGCCAAGCTCGCACCCGCCGACATGTGCATGTGCAAGCCGCTGCCGGATCGCTCGGCAAATGGCTTGGGCATAAAAGAACATAACATGCCGTGTTTCCTGGCGATAGCCGATGCCGCCATCCTGAAAAAAATCAGGTTATCGGCCGTGCGTAGTGCCTCGGCATAAGTGAAATTCACCTCAAATTGGCCGTTGGCATCTTCATGGTCGATTTGATAGACATCAATCTCAGCCAATTCGAGCGCGGTGCGCAACTCAGTCAAAAACCCGGATACCGAAGAGAGGTGACGAAAATCGTAGCAAGGCTTGTCCAGCGACTCTGATCCGGTGGCCACTTCATAATCGCCGTTGGGCAGAGGTTTGAGCAAAAAAAACTCCGGCTCCAGGCCGGTGAAAAACTCCAAACCGGTTGCCTGCTTGAAAGCCGCAATGGCCTTCTTGGCGATCACCCGTGAATCCAGCGGATGCGGACTGCCCAAGACATGACCCTCGCAGGTCACGCTGGCGACACCCGGCATCCAGGCCACAGGGCGGATGGATGTTGCATCACCCACCGCCATGAATTCCTGACCATGGGGTTCCATGCCCATGCCAGCAATCGCGAAGCCCGCAAAGCCTGCACCCGCGCCAAAAATCATGTCGCGGTGTTTGGCCGGCACCAGCTTGGCTTTGGCGCGCCCGTGAATATCGACAAACTGGGCCAGGTAATAGTCAAAATCGGTCATGAGGCTGTTTTCAGGTTGTCTTGATTTTCCGGGAAAAACTCTTGCAGCCACAACTTGGTCATCAAAAGTGTGCGCAGTTGCCGGGTGTGGTTGTGCAGGCCGCTGCGGTGTTCTTCGAGCATCACGAGCAACTCGTTGCGGTTAAAACGCCCACCATCAGGCAACATCAGAACGTCACGCGCCCAAGGGTACAAAGAGGTCTTGATCCATTCGCCGATCGGCAATGTCGGCATGGTCTTGGGCCGGAACACAAAATCATGGTCAAAGTATTTGGCCGCTGCATTTTTAAGAAAATGCTTGCCGATGCCCTGATAAAACTTGGCGGTCAAGGGCAGCCGGGCAAACATTTCACTCACGCGGTGATCGAGAAACGGTGCCCGTCCTTCTATGGACCAGCAGGCACCCATGCGGTCACCTTTGACCGAGTTATTGCCCGGCATCAATGATGTCAGTTCATAAGCTGCGACCTGTTCCATAGGCTCCAGATCAGACCACGGCTGGGTCATCTCGATGAAGCAATCCAGCGCCCCTTGGGTATATGGCAAAAAGTTGCTGCTCATCAGACGACGGCGATCCTTGTCGGTGGTGTAGCTGATCATGTCAAAGTAACCGCGCATCGAGAAGTTGGCGCGCGTCATCTCGGAGAAATACTGCTCGTTGTGCCTGAATCCCAACATGACCTCATCAGGCCCGTCGCCATTGAACATGACGATCTTGCCCATTTCATGGGCGCGGCGCGACAGCAGGTAAAACAGGAAAAATGAGAAATCACCGTGCGGCTGCTCGGCATGGCGCACCACTGATTGCGCAATCTCCGGAATATTGGCCGGTGTGATGTCCAGCGAGGACAGGTTGATGTTAAGTTCTGCGGCCACGCGCTGCGCATAAGAAAATTCCGAGAAACCCTTGTCTTCAATGCGCAGGCCAATCGCATCAACCTGCGGGCGGTTCCACTGGTGAACCAGCCGCGCTGCAATCACCGATGAATCCACGCCGCCACTGAGAAACAAGCCGCCGTCCACGTCAAAGCGCATCTGTAGCCGAATGGCGTTGTCCAGCGCCTGTTCAAACTCCTCATGGGTCGCGTCTTGCCGTTGACCTGCAATCGGCCATTGCCAGTAACGCTTGGGAGCAGAAAACTGGCCGTTGCAAAAACTCATGTAGGTGCCAGGCGGCAGATGGCAGATGCCCTCAAAACAGGTTTCCGGCGGTGGGCAGTAGTTAAAAGAAAACACATTGCCCAAGGCTTTTTCATTGACGCGGCGCTCAAACCTGGGCAGCGCCAGAATCGCCTTGATCTCGCTGGCAAAGGCCAGACCGCCCTGGTATTTGGCATAGAAGCAGGGCTTGATGCCTTGGCGGTCGCGTGCCAGCATGCCGGTCTGCGTGCGCTGATCCCAGATGAAAAAGGCAAACATGCCGACCAGGTCGTCGAGCATCTTCTCGCCTTTTTCGCACCACAGGTGCACCAGCACTTCGGTGTCGCAACGCGACTTGAATTGGTAGCCTTTGGCCTTGAGTTGCTCTCTCAGTTCAATGAAGTTGAAAATCTCGCCATTGAACACCACCCAAACCTGTCCATCGGTGTTGCTCATGGGCTGTTTGCCGTTTTCCGGGTCCACCACAGCCAGCCGTGCGTGCCCGAGGATGGCAGCGCCCAGCACCTCAACGCCTTGCTCGTCAACACCCCTGTATTTGATGCTGTTGATCATCTTCCAGACATCATTTTCTGTTGTCTCAGAGGCGTTCACTACGCCGGCGATTCCACACATGACAATCCTTTACGCTGTTAAATCAATACGGGCAATTTTGCGGCTCACCGGGGCACGCAGAAGCAGCGCATCGTCAGTGGCATCTTCGTCAAACACCTTCTGAAAGATGCCAATCTGGTAATCAAGGCTGGCCTTGGACTCGGTCTCGGTCGGCTCAATCAGCATAGCCGATTTCAGGTCACCCGGAAAATAAACACAGCCTGCGCCCACCAGCGTCGGCGGGTGGATGCCGTAGTCAATCAGACGCTTGGCAAACTGGCGTGCCGAGGTGCGCAGCCGGGCACCCGACAGCAAGGCCTCATGCTTGCAGAGCTGGTCATACACCGGTGGCAGCATGTGCGCGAGTTGGTGTTGCAGATAATTGGCGTTAAGCACGGCGTTTTGCGATGCTTGACGCAGCCCGCTTGCGCCCATGGTGCGCAGGTAGCCGTAAGCCCGCAGCAGAACCGCCACATGGCCGTGGAAGCTTTTGATGCGACCGATCGACATTGGAGTCACTTCGTGGGGCTGGGCGACGCCCTCGCGTCGTACCGCTACTGGCGTCGGAAGGTAAGGAGCAAGCACCTTTTTGACAGCTACCGGGCCGGCACCCGGACCACCGCCGCCATGCGGTGTCGCAAAGGTTTTATGCACATTGACGTGAACCACGTCAAAACCCATGTCGCCAGGCCGAACAATGCCCATCAGCGCGTTGAGGTTGGCGCCGTCGTAGTACAGCAGGGAACCGTTGGCGTGAACCAGTTCTGCAATTTCTATGATTTGATCCTCGAAAAGGCCCAGGGTTGAGGGGTTGGTCAGCATGAAAGCCGCCACGTCGGAAGTCAGCATGCGCTGCAGTTCCACGATATCCACCCGCCCGCGCAGGTCAGACGGCACGATGCGGCATTCAAACCCGGCCATCGCCGCCGATGCAGGGTTAGTGCCGTGTGCAGAATCTGGCACCAGCACCACCGGTCTCGGATTCTTTAAATGCGCGTAATGGGCGCGAATCATCAATAGGCCCGCCAATTCACCATGGGCACCAGCGGCCGGTGCCAGGCAGCAGGCATCCATGCCGGTAATTTCGCAAATCATGCCTTGCAGTCGCTCAAACAGCTCCCAGACTCCGCCCAGGGTATTAGGTGGCTGTAGCGGGTGTGCATGGGCGAAGCCCGGCAGGCGTGCCAGCTCGTCATTGCGCTTGGGGTTGTATTTCATGGTGCATGATCCCAAGGGATACGGGCCGTTATCCACACCATGCGAATCAAGACTTAGCCGCGTGAAATGCCGCACCACGTCCACTTCACTGATTTCCGGCAAGCCAATCGACAAGCGCTGTCTGGCGAAGGCGGGGGGCACTAGCCTGATCATGTTGTCGCCCCCGTCAGCAAAGACATCGCTGGCCGCACCGGGGCGGTGCAGGCCAAGAAGGGTTTGGGAACCTGTTGTCATATCAGTTGTGCCTTCAGGCATTGAGCGGCATGTCGGATGTAGTCATCAATATCTTCGCTGCTTTTGGTTTCGGTTACTGCGACAAGCAGGCCACGAGGATGCCCCGCCAGCGACTGGGCCACCGCCACGCCGGCAAAAATTCCCTGTGCCTGCATACGCTGGCAAAACAGGGCGGCGTCCACGGGCAGCTCGATTGAAAATTCATTAAAGAACACGCCGCTGCGCAAGGCCTTGATGCCTGGCAATAACAGCAAACGCTGTTGCAAATCACGCGCTTTGGCTGCGTTTACCTGTGCGATCTGCATGAAGTTCACCTCGCCAAGCGTCGCCAGATAGACCACCACCCGAATCGCATTCAAGGCCTGGTTGGAACAAATGTGGCTGGTAGCCTTGTCGCGGGCAACGTGCTGCTCGCGATCCTCCTTGACCAGGGCATAGCCGAGTTGACCATTAAGGTCGTGAACACGGCCAACCAGACGCCCCGGCAGATACCTTTCAAGCGGCTTGGCGCAGGCAATGATGCCGATATACGGCCCGCCGGCATTGAGCGGCAAACCCAGCGGCTGGCCTTCACACACTACGATGTCGGCACCCAGTCGGCCAGGTGGCTCCAGCCAGCCGCACAGCAATGGGTTGACAGATACGCTCAACAACACCTGATGAGCCTGGCACAGCCCGACCAAGGCGGCAACATCTTCGATTACCCCGAATGCGTTTGGGCTTTGCAGCACAAGGCCTGCGACATCACCTTTGATCAATAGGGCTTGCACAGCGGCAGCATCGGTCAGACCGGTTTCAGGGTCTTGTGCGACGCGTTCAATCGTGATTGAGCGTGGCAACAAATAAGTCAGCAAAACATCGCTGTAGTCGCTCCACAAGGCAAGCGGAACAACAATGCGGCGCTTGCCCGTGGCACAGCACATCATCCAGCACGACTCCGCCAATGCCGTCGCACCGTCATAGACAGAGCAGTTGACGCATTCAAGCCCCAACAGTCGGCCAGTCAGCACCTGAAACTCGAACAGTGCCTGTAGCAGGCCCTGACTCATTTCTGGCTGATAGGGTGTGTAGGCCGTCAGGAACTCGCCACGCGCAACGATGGCCTCCACCACAGCCGGCACGTAGTGTTCATAGGCACCACTTCCGAGAAAACTTGAGTGGGTCTGGCTGTTGCTGTTCATCTGCGACATGGTGCGCACATCGCGCATCAGTTCCCATTCGCTCAGAGCGTGGGGGAGTTCAAGCTCGCGGTTCAGGCGAATCTTGGCAGGCACATCGGCAAAGAGTTGCTCTACCGATGTCAGCCCCATGACGGTCAGCATTTCCTGAACGTCATGTTCAGTATGAACGTTGAACCCCAGCGGGCGGTGCTTAGTTTGCGCCATGACCACTTAACCTTTTCAATGTGCAAACCATGATTTTCAGGTCAAGCCATGGCGATGTTTCGCGTGTGTACTGGAGGTCCAGCGCCAGGCGCCGTGCGAAGCTGCCTTCGGAACGTAAAACCACCTGTGCCAGCCCGGTAATGCCCGGCCGCACACTGCAGCGCTGCGCCCAGTCGGCATCCGAATACAGCCCGCGCTGCACCGGTACATCGGGCCGCGGGCCAACCAGGCTCATGTCGCCTTTGAGCACATTGATGAGTTGCGGCAGCTCGTCGATGCTGGTTTTGCGGATGAAACGGCCCACCCGGGTAATGCGCGGATCGTGATCCTGTGTGAAATACGGGCCAATCGCAGCCGCGTTGTTTACCATGCTGCGAAATTTGTACATGCCAAATTCGCGTCCGCCCAAACCCAGCCGGGTCTGGCGAAACAGCACCGGCTGGCCCATGGTTGCCAACACCGCCAGCGCCACCAGCAGCAGCAGCGGGCCAAGACATGCCAGTGCCATCAGCGATATCACCATGTCGATCAACCGCTTCATCGGCTTAGGCGATTCAAGCCGTCGGCGGCACCGGTGTCACGGCTGGCTCGGCAGGCTTGCTCAGCTTTTCCGCAATCGTCACGATAAGTGCCGCAATGCGCACCCGGTCGGCCTCGACCTGCTCCGGGCTGCGGGTGGCGAGTTCAACTTCGGCCTCGCGCAGTGCCAGGATTGCATCTTCAAAAGGCGTGTCGTCACCTCTGCGGTGATAGGCAAAGGTGCGCGACAAAATCACTGCTTGCGAGCCTAGCCGCAAATGCTCGGCCAGCACGTCGCGCCCGGGCAGCAAGCCTTCGTTCATGCGCGCCATGCCGCCAAAACCAAAGCGCAGGCCGCGCCGGGCGGTGATCGCCGCTGCCCGATCGACCATGCCGTTGGCCAAAGGCTCAAACATGAAGCGCATCGCCAGGGAAATATGCAAGTCGTTCAGGCCAACGTAAATTTCTTCAAGCCCCGGAAAACCAATCCATTCGTCAATCGAGGCCAGTGCATCGGCGGTTTCAAGCAGCGGCACGATCGGGCAACGGCCTGCCACGATGTCGATAAAGCGGCGCAGCGTCTGGGCATTGGTGAACATCGGCAGCATCAGCAGGTCGGCTTGCGGCCCCTGCCCCTGTGTCAAACCCTGCGCCAGCACCGCTTCAACCTCAGCCTGGGTGCCGTCATGCAGGGGGTTGACACGCACCATCAGCCTTGACTGCCTGAGCTGTGCCTTGATCAGGCCAATGTCGTCAATCTGGTGGTTGCTGATGTAAGTATTGCGCCCGGCTTGCCGCTCTGCCTTGCCCAAGCGCTCCAGGTCAACAAACAGCCGGATGCCGCCCAACTCGTCGCAGCGGCGGGCCAGTTCAGGGTCATTGGTGATTTTCAGCAGATCAAGCATGGGATTTGGTCGGAGTAAGTTTCGATTATCGTTTCAGTGCAGCACGCAACTCCGGGCTGCAAAAATAGCAAATCACTATAAACATAATAGCTGTCAGCGCACATGCCATAAGGGCTGAGAGGCTTTTTGGTTCAAAAAATACAAACAAATCATGGTGCCCGGCAAGGGCACAAATCAACAGCAAAACCGCAGGCAGCATCATCGCTTGCCATGGCAGCAAAGACAAGCGTTGATTGCACCCGAGCGCATGGCCGGGCAATTTCAGCAACGCCACCAGGGCCACCAGGCTCAGCACGGCGTTGATGACCAGCATCAGCAAAGAACCGTCACCGTTGGCCCAGGTGCCCAAGCCCAGCAGGGCGATCAGGGCAGCAGCGTAAGCCAATACCACCGCTCGCATGCGCCCGATGGTCGCCAACACGGTCAAGGCCACAGCGATCAGCGCCTGTGGCAACAAGCCAAAGGCACCGATGCGGCCCCAGTTGGCAACGGTAGCCAGGCTTTCGGTTGGCATCCGGCCCCAGCCAAACAGCCAGTGGGCCAGGGCGGGCGCGCCCACTTGCAAGGCAGCGGCACTGGCGCAGGCCAGGGTCCAGGCCAGCAGGAAGGCCGCGCGCACCGTGCGCACCGCCGCATCCGGCAGGCTGGGCTGGGCTGCGATGCCGACACCGGCGGCTGATGGCTCGGCTGCACTGCGGCTGTCTGGCGCCAGCGCCCGCGTGATCGCCGGAAAAGACAGGGTGGCGACCAGTTGAATCGCCAGCACCAAAGGCAGCTCCACCAGTTTCCAGGCGTAATTGAACGTGACCAAGGCGCCTTCGCCAGCACCCGAGGCCAGGCTGCGCGCCACAAACGGCAGCATCAGCGGCAAACCAGCCGACAGGGCGGCCCAGCACCAGAGCGACGTACGTGGCAAAAAAATTGGTGCTGGCTGGCTGGCCGTGCCGTCCTTGATGGCAAAAGCCTGTAGCCGCCAGCGCAGCCACCCCAGGCGCAAACCCATCGCCAGCCACAAAAACAAGCCCAATAACGTCAACGTGCTGATATGAAAGGCATCGATCGCCACCCCATACAGCGCAGCAATGAGAACGCCATTGACCACCAGATTGGCGGCATACAGGCCGGTGAAATCGCGCTCGTGCTGCAAGCGGGTGACCCAAAGCGCTGCCAGCAGGGCTGCCGGCAAGGCGATGGCGCTCCACACCAGGCCCAGCGCGGCTTGCGGCAGCAGGTGACTGGACAAGCCACTGGCCAGCAAGCGGACAACCGGCATCCGAAACAGGCACAACATGCAAGCCGCCAGCACGCCGATGCTCAGCAGCCAGTGCGCCACCCGGCGTTGCGACTGCGCCTGCCCAGGCGCAGATTGCCCGGCCCAGTGGGGCAGCAGCATATATGCCAGCGCACCGCTGGCCAGCACGCCGGTCAGCCAGTCGGGCAAGGTGAGCATCAGCACCGCCACATCGCCCATGCCCGAAGTGCCAAAGGCCGCCGCCTGGGCTGACTCGCGCAGCAAGCCCAGCAGCCGGCTGGCCAGCAACAACACAACTGAAACAAGTCCGGTCTTGAGAAACATCGGACTGATTATGCTATTTTCCCAAGTCACTCCCAATGCTGTTCAATACGCTTGAATGCCGTTCAATAGCTTTCAAAATCAACAGGTTAAGCTCTCTTGAAGGGTAATTTCCGGGCTACCGCCCGGTGTGTCAGGCAGTCGTCGTCAAGGCTCGAAAATGTTGCGCTGGCTGTGTTGTGCCAAGTAAAACCACTCGTTGCCGGGTGTCGCGCCATTGTTGGGAAACACGATGTAACCATCCGTCGGGGCGATGACCGGCGTGCCGTCATGCCGGGTGGCGACCGGTGTGCCGGCCGCCAGCGCATCAAAGCTGGCCCAAGGCCGGACAAACGCATCATCTACATGGTAGCGGTCGATCACCTGCGCCAGACGCAACAACTCCACCGCCACACCCGGCGCGGGCGCGGTTGCCGCCACCAGCCCCAGATGCGCCAGCGTGTTGCAGATGGCCCGGTAGGCCACCTCGGGCGCTGCCGGGTCGGCGTGTTGCCCGCATTCGAGCGTGATGGCATAGCCGCCGACACGGCGCATGTATTCGGTGGTGCCGATGCCATAACCGGGATCGGTGCTGAGCAGTCCGGCGCGGTCTTGCACCGGCGTGCGAGCCAGCCGCTGCTGCACGCCTTGCGCATAGGTTGACAGCCAGCCTTCCACAATGCGCCTGGGTCCCAGCCGCAAGGCCAGCGCCTGCTCGGCCTGGGCGTGCGCAAATGGTTCGAGTTGACCGCTGTTGTTGGCCGGCCCAATCATCACAAACGGCTCGGAGGGGGCCTGAAACGTGTGCAAATCCAGCAGCACGTCGTGTTGCGCCAGCAGCGGGCACAGCAGGTTGGCAATGCGGTCTTCAAAATCTTGCGGGGTGTCGGTGGGCTGCAGGTTGCGGTTCAGGTTGCGCTCGCCGTTGCGCTGCAGCTTGTGGTAGGCCAGCGGGTTGGTCACCGGCACAAAAGTCACCGAGCCACAGGCCAGGGCCAGCAAACCGGCATCGAATTCGGCCACCACCCGCTCAATGCCGCGCGTGCCGGCAATTTCATTGCCATGCACTGCACCCAGCACAATTAGCCGGGGGCCGGGCTGCAAGCCGACAAAGCGGTGCATCCGCAATTGGCTGACCGGGTAGGCTGGCGTGACCGCCATTTGGGCTGATTCAGACATCACGGTCCCTTGCATCGACTCGACTGCTCAAGGTGGCTTCGCTCATTGTTAAACCTCAGTGTTACGCGTTGCACAAACTCTAGCACCGTTTGCCATGTGACCAGCGGCCAAAGCCCAGTGCACATGCTCGCGCACCAGCTCGCTGGGGTGTGCCTGGCGGGTGCTCAGTGCCGCCTGCAGTGCCTGGCGCGGCTGGCCCGGCACACTGGCGTGCAAGGCATTGCCCAAAGCCACGGCAATATTGCGCAGCCAGCGCGGGTGGCCAATGCGGCGAATCGGGCTGCCCTCGGTCAGGCGCAAAAATTCGTCCTCGCTCCAGGCAAACAGCGTGCTCAATGACTTGCCAGTGATATCAGCGCGTGCATCAAAATCGGGCAAACCACTGCGCTGGGCAAATTTATTCCACGGACAAACAAGCTGACAGTCATCGCAGCCATAAATGCGGTTGCCCAGCAACGGACGCAAGGCCAGCGGAATCGGCCCGGCATGCTCGATGGTCAGATACGAAATGCAGCGCCGCGCATCCAACTGGTACGGCGCCACAATCGCCTGGGTTGGGCAAACGTCAAGACAGGCGCGGCAGCGACCGCAGTGGCCGGCTGCCGGTGCCGTGGCTGGCAAGGCCAGATCGACAAAAATCTCGCCCAAAAAAAACATCGACCCAGCCTGGCGTGCCAGCAGCAGCGTGTGCTTGCCACGCCAGCCCAGGCCACTGCGCGCCGCAAGCTCAGCTTCAAGCACCGGGGCCGAGTCGCAAAATACCCGGTATCCTAGGGGCGCCAGCACGGTCGCCAGACGCTGGCTCAAGGCCTGCAGCCGCTGGCGCAGCACTTTGTGGTAGTCGCGGCCGCGCGCATACAAAGACACCATGCCCTCAGCCGGGTGTTGCAGGCGACCGAATTCAAGCGCTTGCCAGCCAGCGGGCGTGCTGGACGGCAAATAGTCCATGCGGGCGGTGATCACGCTCAGCGTGCCTGGCACCAATTGGGCAGGACGGGCACGCTTGTGGCCATGCGCTGCCATGTAGGCCATGTCGCCAGCAAACCCTTTTGCCAGCCACGCCGATAATCCGGGCTCTGCTGTTGACAAATCAACCCCGGCGATGCCGATTTGGGAGAATCCCAATTGATGCCCCCAGCCCTGAATTCTGGCAACCCAATCACTGCCGCTGTCATGTTTACCGATGTTGTTCACCTGCCAATTGTAAAAACCCTGGTCTGGCCCAATGAAGCCGCGACGCAACAGTTTGCCGCAGCGCTAGCCGCCTGCCCTGCCCTGCCCGATGCGCTGATCACATTGCACGGTGATCTGGGTGCCGGCAAAACCACGCTGGTGCGCCACCTGCTGCGCGCGCTGGGGGTGCCGGGCCGCATCAAAAGCCCGACTTATGCGGTGGTTGAACCCTATGAATTACCGGGTTTGGACATCTGGCATTTTGACTTTTACCGCTTTTGCGACCCGCGCGAATGGGATGACGCCGGTTTTCGCGACATCTTTGCCAGCCCCGGTCTGAAACTGGTGGAGTGGCCCGACAAGGCGGCCGGCTGCCTGCCGCAAGCCGACCTGGCGATTGAACTGCGGGTGCAAGATGAGGATGCGCGCTGGGTCACGCTAACGGCACAAACCGGCACCGGCCTGGATTTGCTGGAATCCGGGCTGGCCGCGCCGGTTCGGCGGCTCATGGCTGGTCACGGCAAGCCATGAAACGCCGCAACTTTGTGCAAAGCGGTGCGCTGGTATTGCTGCTGGGCGCGCAGCACTTGGCGCGCGGTGCCAACATCATGGCAGTGCGGGTGTGGCCGGCGGCAGAATACTCGCGCGTCACCATCGAATCCGATGCGCAACTGGCTTTCACGCAAAATTTTGTGCCCAATCCACCGCGCCTGGCGGTGGATGTGCGTGGCGTTGAGCTGAACCCGGCGCTCAAGGGCTTAGTCGCCAAGGTCGGACCCAGCGACCCGACCATCAATGGCATCCGGGTTGGCCAGTTTGGCCCTGGCGTGGTGCGGCTGGTGGTGGATTTGAAGCAAACCGTGGCACCCCAGGTTTTCACCCTGGCACCAGTTGCGGCTTATCGGCACCGACTGGTGTTTGACCTGTACCCGACGACGCTGTCAGACCCGCTCGAAACCCTGATTGCCGAGCGGCTGCAAGATGCTGCACCAGCAAAACCAGCCGCGAAGCCAGCCGCAACCATGTCGGCATCCGCACCGCCAGCGGCAACATCATCATCATCGTCATCAGCAATCTCCAAAGTGCCGTCTGCCGCCGACCCGCTGGGCGAATTGATCGCCCAAAAGAGTGAAAAACCCGGCCCGCCGGTGCGCCCGGCCCCCGCTTTGCCGACTGCCGGCAGCACCCAGGATGCTTTTAATTCTATAGCTGACAGCGCTTTACCAGCAAGGGCTACAGCCCTAAAAGACTCTAAATTTCTGGCCAGCCCCAGCATCCGGGAAACCCCGCCGGCAGCGACCGACCGGCTGATCATCATTGCGCTGGACCCCGGCCACGGCGGTGAAGACCCCGGTGCCATCGGCCCGGGCGGCACGCGAGAAAAAGACGTGGTGCTGCGCCTGGCGCACCGGCTGCGCGAACGTATCAACGCGGCTTCGAGCAACGGCAACGCCATGCGCGCCTTTTTGACGCGCGATGCCGATTTTTTTGTGCCGCTGCATACCCGGGTGGACAAGGCCCGGCGGGTTCAGGCCGATCTGTTCATCAGCCTGCATGCCGATGCTTTTTTCACCCCCAACCCGCAAGGCGCCAGCGTCTTTGCGCTCAGCCAGGGTGGTGCTTCGAGCAGCGCCGCGCGCTGGATGGCCAACAAGGAAAACCAGGCCGACCTGATTGGCGGCCTGAATGTCAAGGCCAAAGATGCCCAGGTCACCCGTGCCCTGCTCGACATGAGCACCACTGCCCAGATCAAGGACAGCCTGAAGCTCGGCGGCGCCATGCTCGGCGAGATCAAGCGGGTCGGCAAGCTGCACAAACCCCGGGTTGAGCAGGCCTCATTTGCCGTGCTCAAGGCACCCGACATTCCGAGCGTGCTGGTCGAAGCGGCTTTCATCAGCAACCCGGAAGAAGAAGCCAAGCTCAACAGCCATGAATACCAAGAGAAACTCGCCAATGCACTGATGCGCGGCATTGAAGCTTATTTTTCCAGAAACCCGCCGCTGGCCAGAAATCGCAGCTTTTAGAAGTGCTGCCAGTTCAATCCCACGCGATGCACAAATCGGCTTTGTACCGGGTGTTGGCAATGCGCACGGCATTGGGCTGGTCGGTGCTGGCAATCCAGCTCAGGGCACGCTCGCGGCTGCGGCCAAACTGCATGTGCCGCTGCAGCAGCCGCTGCTGGCGCAGGGCATCATCGACATCCAGATACCAGACTTCATCAAGCAGGCCGCGCACCCTGGCCCACGGCATCTCGCCTTGCAGCAGGTAATTGCCCTCGGTGACGATCAAGGCTGTTTGCGGTGCAATCGCAATGGCGCCGGCCACCGGCTCTTCGAGTTCGCGCCGGTATTCGGGGGCATAAACCACCTCGGGCGCCAGTTGCGCCTGAATGCGCTGCAGCAGACTGACATAGCCAGCCGCATCAAAGGTGTCGGGCGCGCCCTTGCGGCCCGAGCGCCCGAGCCGCAGCAATTCGCTGTTGGCCAGATGAAAACCGTCCATCGGCACTACCTGCACGGCGCTGCCAAACTGCGCCAGCAAGGCCTGCGCCAGCGTCGATTTGCCAGCGCCGGGCGGGGCCACAATACCGAGGATTTTTCGACCACCGCCGGCCAGCAGTTCGGTGATGCGCTGCTGGCACACTTCGGGCAGGCAGACGGGCCAAGGCAGCTTGTCGGTCATGGTGGTTTTGTCCTGTCAATACCCTGCTTATGCGAAAAATCCCGAACTTCAGCGCAAGGGATTGTCAGGCCAGCGTTGCCCGACAGCAGGGTTATTGAACCACGACCCTGTTTCAGTGGAACTGCTCTTCTTCGGTCGAGCCGGTCAGCGCGGTCACGCTGGATTTGCCACCCTGAATCACGGTCGTCACTTCGTCAAAATAGCCGGTGCCGACTTCCTGCTGATGCGACACAAAACTGTAGCCACGGTCGCGGGCGGCAAATTCTGGCTCTTGCACCTTTTCGACATAAGCCGTCATGCCGCGCGCAACATAGTCTTGTGCCAGGTCGAACATGTGATACCACATGTTGTGAATGCCGGCCAGGGTGATGAACTGGTACTTGTAACCCATGGCACCGAGTTCTTTCTGAAACTTGGCGATAGTGGCATCGTCAAGGTTTTTCTTCCAGTTGAACGACGGGCTGCAGTTGTAGGCCAGCAGCTTGCCGGGGTGCTTGGCGCGCACGGCATCGGCAAACTTCTTGGCAAAGTCGAGGTCAGGCGTGCCGGTTTCGCACCACACCAGGTCAGCGTAGTCAGCATAAGCCACGGCGCGGCTGATGGCCTGATCCAGACCTTTGCGGGTCTTGTAAAAACCTTCGGCAGTGCGTTCGCCGGTGATGAATTCCTTGTCGTTGGCATCGTAGTCGCTGGTCAGCAGGTCGGCCGCTTCAGCATCGGTACGCGCAATCACCAGGGTCGGCACGCCATACACGTCGGCGGCCATGCGGGCTGCAATGAGCTTTTGGCAGGCTTCGGTGGTCGGCACCAGCACCTTGCCACCCATGTGACCGCACTTCTTGACAGAAGCCAACTGGTCTTCAAAGTGAACGCCACCGGCACCGGCGCGGATCATGGCTTTCATCAATTCATAAGCGTTGAGCACGCCACCGAAACCGGCTTCGGCATCGGCGACGATCGGCGCGTGGAAGTCGATGTAACCGGCGTCGCCCGGGCCAACACCCTTGGACCATTGAATCTCGTCAGCACGCGAGAAAGAATTGTTGATGCGCTCGACCACCTTTGGCACCGAATCCACCGGATAGAGGGATTGGTCCGGGTACATGGCAGAGTACTCGTTGTTGTCGGCAGCCACTTGCCAGCCCGACAGGTAGATGGCTTTCACGCCGGCCTTGACCTGCTGCATGGCTTGACCGCCAGTGAGCGCGCCCAGGCAATTGACATAAGGCGTGTTGTTGACCAGATCCCACAGCTTATCGGCACCACGGCGGGCCAGCGTGTATTCGACCTGGAACGAACCGCGCAGACGCACCACGTCGGCAGCGCTATAACCACGTTTGATGCCTTTCCAGCGCGGGTTGGTGGCCCAGTCTTGTTCGAGTGCGGCGACTTGTTGTTCGCGGCTCAGTGGTTGGGCAGGTTTTTGTGACATGAAAACACTCCTAGGGTTGATAGAAAAAAGGCTGCATCAGCGTGGCAAGTACGTCGATGCCATGGCCTGTATTCTAGTCTTCTATAAGACTAGATTTATCTCTTATGTCTTATAGAAGACTATTTATTATTCTTATATTTATCAATGAGTTGAAGTTTTCATATCGCAATGTGAAACCATATTTTTCACTTTAAGAAAAATTTTGTCGTTCATCTGAACTAAATTTCAAATTGTGAAATGTCTTGACTGCCATTGAAAAATGGCAGCTTGAAAGGATGTTTGGTCGTGCGTTGATGCCCAAACGGACACCCTCAGATAGAAAAAATCAGGGCGGCAGCTACACCGGGCTGTCAATGCGAATCCAGGTGGTCTTGGTTTCGGTGTACTTGTCAAACGCATGCAAAGACTTGTCGCGCCCCACGCCGCTTTGCCGATAACCGCCAAACGGCACCGTGATGTCGTCCTCGTCATACTGGTTCACATGCACTGTGCCAGCCCGCAGTGCCCGCGCCACGCCAAGGGCCTTGTTGATGTCGCGCGTCCACACCGCTGCCTGCAAGCCATAGACGCTGGCGTTGGCCTGGCACACCACCTCGGCCACATCAGTGAACGATAAAACCGACAACACCGGGCCAAAAATTTCCTCCTGGCAGATGGTCATGGCCGAATTGACACCGGCAAAGATGGTCGGCTGAACATAAAAGCCGCCCGATTGCACCCGGGCTTGCTCGCCGCCGTACAGCAGGCTGGCCCCTTGCGACTTGCCGGTCTCGACATAGCGCAGCACGCTGTCCATCTGCGTCTTGTCAACAATCGCACCCATGATGGTGGCGGAATCCAGCGGGTCAGCCGGCGCAAATCGGGGTGCCAGCGCGACAGCTTTTTCAAGGAACTGCGCCTCGATGCTGGCTTCGACAAACAGGCGCGATGGTGCATTGCAGCTTTCACCCTGGTTAAAAAAGATGCTGCCCACTGCCGCTTCGACCGCCTGGTCCAGATCCGGGCAATCGGCAAACACGATATTGGGCGACTTGCCGCCCAGTTCGGTCCAGGCGCGCTTGAGATTGCTCTGGCCGGCCATCACATGAATCTGCTTGCCCACCCGCGTGGAGCCGGTAAAGCCAATGCAATCGACATCCATGTGCAGCGCCAGCGGTGAACCCGCCTCGGGGCCAAAACCCGGCACCACGTTGAAGACGCCGGGCGGGATGCCGGCCTCGATGGCCAGTTCAGCCAGCCGCAATGCCGTCAGGGGTGACTTCTCGCTGGGCTTGAGCACCACCGAATTGCCTGCTGCAAGGGCCGGCGCGATCTTCCAGGCGGCCATGATCATCGGGTAATTCCACGGCACGATGACACCGACCACACCCACCGGTTCGCGGGTAATCAAGGCCAGCGCAGTGCTGGCGGTTGGCGCAATTTCGTCATAAATCTTGTCAACTGCCTCGCCATACCAGCGAATGCAGTTGGCGGCGCTGTTGACATCGACGGCACGCGCATATTTGATCGGTTTGCCCATGTCCAGGGTTTCCATCAGCGCCAGTTCGTCAGCATGCATCAGCAACTGGTCGGCAAACTGGATCATCACCCGCTTGCGCGCAGCGGGCGCCATGCCGCACCAGCGCTTGTCTTCAAACGCAGCGCGGGCAGCCGCAACGGCTGCATCAATGTCCGCCTCGCGGCAGCGCGCCACCTGCGTCAGCAAGCGGCCATCAACTGGCGAAAGGCAATCAAATGTCTCATGGTTTTGCGCCGCTGTTCGTTCACCATTGATGAAGGCGCGACCGTCGTAGCTTGACTCCATGTTGTTCTCCTTCAGTTGTCCCGCAGCAAGGCTGCTTGTTGACGTTATTTGGGCAATAGCGCCGCCACCTCGGCCCGGGTGGCAGCGGCAATCTCGCGCTCGCGCTTGCGAGTTTGGCGGGCGACCCAGATGCTGTAGGCAATCACCACCGCCGTGACCGACACAATCAGCAAGGTGGCGGCGGCATAAATGGTCGGATTGATGCCGCGCCGGGCATAGCCAAAAATCACCTGTGGCAGCGTGTTGACCCCGGGGCCGGACAAAAACTCGGCAATCACCACATCGTCAAACGACAGGGTAAATGCCAGCAGATAGGCGGCAAGAATGGCTTGCAGGATATTGGGCATGGTGATCAGGAAAAACACCTGATACGGTCGCGCGCCCAGGTCCATGGCCGCCTCTTCAATCGCCCGGTCCATCTCCAGCAGGCGCGACTGCACCACCACCATGCCGTAAGCCATGCCCAGCAGGGTGTGGCCCAGCACAATCGTCAACATGCCGCGCTGCGGCCAGCCAAAGGCGTTTTGCACGCCGACCATCAGCAACAGCAAAGACAGGCCAATCACCACCTCGGGCATCACCAGCGGTGCATTCACCATGCCCGAAAACAGCGTTCGCCCGGCAAAGCGCCGGTAGCGCACCAGCACAAAGGCGGCAAAGGTGGCCAGCACCGCCGAGCAAATGCCGGCAGCGGTTGCCACTTTCAGCGACAGCCAGAAGCCTTCGACAATTTTGCTGTCCTGCGTCAAAGCCTCGTACCAGCGCAGGGAAAAGCCGGTGAACTCGGCATCTTGCCGGGTGCTGTTGAAAGAAAACACCACCATGAAAAACAGCGGCAAGTACAGAAACAGGAAAGTGGCCGCCATCCAGGCCCGGCTGACATGGCGATTAAGCAGATTTTTCATGACCAGGCCCTTAAGCGCGTGCCTCGGCGGCGTCGCCGGTGTAATGGTAATAAATCGCCAGCGGGATGACGATCAGCCCAATCATGATGACGGCCAGGGCCGAGGCGCGCGGCCAGTTATTGCTGGTGAACATTTCGTCCCACACCACCCGGCCAATCATGATGTTCTCCGGCCCGCCCAGCAGCGACGGAATCACGAATTCGCCAACTGACGGAATGAACACCAGCATGAAGCCGGCCACGATGCCAGCCTTGGACAGCGGCACCGTCACCAGCCAAAACGCCTTGAACGGTGTGGTGCCGAGGTCGTAAGCCGCCTCCAACAGCCGGAAATCCATCTTCACCAGATTGGCATACAGCGGCAGCACCATGAACGGCAGATAAACATAGGTCATGCCGACCAGCATCGAGACATTGGTGTAAAGCATCAAAACCGGCTCGTCAATCAAGCCCAGTGCCAGCAACACCTGGTTGATGACCCCCTGATCGGCCAAAATGCCTTTCCAGGCATAAACCCGCAGCAAGAATGAAGTCCAGAACGGCAGCATCACCATCATCAGCAAGGCCGGGCGAACGCTGGGCGCCGAGCGGGCGATGAAATAAGAAAACGGGTAACCAATCAACAAGCACAGCACGGCAGTACACAGCGCATACCAGATCGAACGCAGATAGGCTTCGATGTAGATCGTCTGAAACAGCCCGCCACCGTCACCGGCGCGAAAAATCGACCAGTAGTTTTCATATTTGAGCTTGAGCACGCCGGTCTCGGAATCCCAGATCGGCTTGAACGGCGAAATGTCGTTGCCCATATCGACAAAGCTGATGTAGAGCAGGATCAAAAAGGGCAACAAAAAAAACACCACCAGCCAGGCAAAGGGCAGTCCTATTACAAAGCCTCTGCCCGGCATCTTGAACGAAAGTGTGGTCATCGCAAGGGCCTCGGTTGATCAGTCGCGCAAAACCATGGCATCGGTATCGTCCCACCAGAAGAACACCTCATCTTCCCAGGTGATGTCGAGCAAATTCAGGTGGGAGCCGTTGGGCTCGGTAATTTTCATCCGCAAGCCTTGGGGTGTGACAACAATATAGGTGTTGAAGGAGCCAAAGTAGGCAATTTCCTTGACCCGCCCGTTGAACAGGTTGCGGCTCAGGCCCTGAGGTGCTTGTTTGCCGATGCTGACTTTCTCGGGGCGTACCGCCACCGCCGCTGGCATGCCCACCGTACCGCTGATGCTATGGCCCACATGAATTTCACCAATGGCGGTCTGCACCGCGCAGTGGTCGGTTTCATCCACGCTGAGCTTGCCGTCGAGCAGGTTCACGCTGCCGATGAAATCGGCGACAAAGCGGGTGCGGGGGTACTCATAAACCTCTTGCGGCGAACCCACCTGCAGCACCCGGCCCTTGCTCATCACCGCAATGCGCCCGGCCATGGTCATGGCTTCTTCTTGGTCGTGGGTCACCATGACGCAGGTGACGCCGACTTTTTCGATGATGTTGACCAGCTCGAACTGGGTCTGCTCGCGCAGTTTCTTGTCCAGCGCCCCGAGCGGTTCATCGAGCAACAGGACTTTGGGCCTTTTGGCCAGACTGCGCGCCAGCGCCACCCGCTGCTGCTGCCCGCCCGACAACTGGTGCGGCTTGCGCTTGGCATAGGCACCGAGTTGCACCAGATCGAGCATTTCACCGACACGCTGCTGGATGTCGCTTTTGGGCAAGCCTTCGCGCTTGAGTCCAAACGCCACGTTTTCCCAGAGATCAAGATGCGGAAACAGCGCGTAAGACTGAAACATCATGTTGAACGGCCGCTCGTAAGGTGCCAGTCTGGCTACATCTTGCCCACTGAGCAGAATGCGGCCGGAAGTCGGTGTCTCAAAGCCGGCCAGCATGCGCAGCAAAGTCGATTTGCCGCAACCGGAGCTGCCCAGCAGCGCAAATATCTCGCCCTGTGCGATGGACAAATCGACTTCATCAACCGCCACCGCCTCGTCAAAGCGTTTCACCAGCTTTTCGGTTACCAGGTAATCTTTGGGAAGATTGTTGTCGGCCATGAGGACCCTTTCGCCATTGCAGATTCAAACGGGCAATAAAAAAGGGCTGTTCGTGCAATTGGTACAAACAGCCCCGGCATCACAAGCGCTGGCGATTATTTGCCTTTTTTGAAGCCGTTGTAGGCGGTTGCCATGGCTTCTCGCGCCTCATTGGTAAAACTGCTGGGGGCAATCATCTTGGCAAAGTAGTCGGCATCAACAAAGATCGTCTTGTTGCCGGTCATTTCAGGCTTGATCTTTTCAATTGCGGCCTTGTTGGCGGTCGGGTAGTTCATTTCGTTGGTCATCAAGGCGGCGTTTTCGGCACGCAAGTAGAAGTCAATGAACGCATGGGCGTTGTTCGGGTGCTTGGCATCTTTGGTCAGCGCCATGGTGTCAAAGAAGATCAGCGCACCGGTGCTCGGCAACAGGGATTCAATCTCGTCCTTGGATTTGTTGTCCCTGGCACGACCGGCGGCGATGTTGATGTCGCCCGACCAGCCAATCACCGCGCAGGCCTTGCCGCCGGCAATGTCATCGATCATGGTCGAACTGAACAGGCGCACATCCTTGCGCACCTTGGCCAGCATCTCGGCGGCCAGCTTGTAGTCGGCCGGATCGTTGGAGTAGGCATCCTTGCCAATGTAATGCAGTGCTACCGGAATGATTTCAGTCGGCGAATCCAGGTAGGCAATGCCGCAGGATTTGAGCTTGGCGGTGTATTCGGGCTTGAACACCAGGTCCCAGGCGTTCTCGGGCATCGGCAGCTTGCCGAGCGCCTTGGCCACCTTGGTCTTGTTGATGCCGACGGTGGTGAAACCCCAGGCCCAGGGCACCAGGTGCTTGTTGCCGGGGTCGGTATTTTTCGCCAGTGTGCCCATGATGGCCGGGTCGAGGTTGGCCAGGTTCTTGATCTTGGCCTTGTCCAGCGGCTGGAACATGCCGCCCTCGATTTGCGGCTTGGCAAACACCGAGCCAGGCACCACGATGTCGTAACCGGTGTTGCCGGCCACCAGCTTGGCGTGCAACGCTTCATTGGTTTCAAAGGTGTCGTAATTGACCTTGATGCCGGTTTCTTTCTCGAACGTAGCGATCATGTCTTTGGGTATGTAGTCGGGCCAGTTGTAGATGTTGAGCAGCTTTTCTTCGGTGTTCACCGCCACCGGGGCCGAAGCCGGTGCGCTGGCCACCGGGGCCGGTGCCGCCACCGGTTTCGGTGGCTCTTCTTTTTTGCCGCAAGCGGCCAAAACCAGCGCCGACAGCGCGAAAGTCGCCAGGTACTTTTTGATCATAATAAAGAGCACTCCAAGTAAAAAGGTTGAAGATTAAGGGATCATTAGTTTAAGCCTAGCAAAAACCAAGCCACGACTGATCAGGTAAAAAACGTTATTCATTTCCAGAATTTTCTTGTCTGTGCGCACTTGCTGTGAAACCCGTGATAGAAAGCGGTCAATTTCAGCCGCGCAAAGAATAACGCGAATAACGCCATTTGCGCAGTGGCAGGCCCAAATAGTACTGACGGTTCGGGCAATTGCCATTCCAGTCCCCGAGACAATGCATCGAACTTATGTTTATATGTATCATTGCACTGATGAAATTCACTTGGCACGAACCCAAGCGGAAAATCAATCTTAAATCCCATGGGTTTGATTTTTCTGATGCCGAACAGGTTTTTAGCGGGTCAACGGCTACCGTTGAGGACAAACGCGACTATGGTGGCGAACAGCGATTCAACACGACCAGACTGCTGGGGGTGACGGTGGTGGTTATCACCCACACTGAAACCGAAGACGAAATTCATATCATTTCCATGCGCGAGGCTGAAAAACATGAAACACGAAAATTCTTCTCATACCTCTGACACCACCCGCCTGCGGGTTGGGCTCAAGGATGTCACGCAACCAGAATTCTCGCAAGCTCTGACAAAGCAAATGGGCAAGCAAAAAATCACCATCATGCTCGATGATGCCGTGGTGCAAGCCTACAAAGCGCGTGCCGGAGGGCGCGGGTATCAGACGCTGATCAACGACACATTGCGCAAGGGCTTACAGGCCGATGCGATCAAAGAGGCTCTGCGCGAGGTTATCCGCGAGGAATTGGCGCACGGCTGAATCTGGTTCATAGATACCCTGGGTTTTTACATCAAGCCTTTTTGGTGCAGATCATGCAGCGTCAGGTCAAGCGCCTGGCGAATCAGACGCACCAATTCGTCGATGTCTGCATGCGTCATGGTCAAGGGTGGTGCAATGATCATGCGGTCGCCCACCGCCCGCATGATCAGGCCGTTGCGAAAACAGTGGCCCCGGCAAACCATGCCGACCGCCTCGTCGGCGCTGAAGCGCTCCCGCGTCTGCCGATTTTTGACCAGCACCAGCCCCGCCACAAAACCGCAACTCTCGGTCATGCCGACCAGCGGGTGGTCGCCCAGTTCGGCATAACGTTTGGCGAAATACGCACCCACCTCGCCTCGCACCCGCTGCGGCAGTTGCTCGGCCTCCATGATGTCCAGATTGGCCAGCGCCACCGCGCAGGCCACCGGATGGCCGCTGTAGGTGTAGCCGTGGTTGAACTCGCCACCTTTCTCGATCAGCACTTTGGCAACCCGGTCGCCGACCATGACACCGCCGAGCGGAATGTAGCCGCTGGTAACCGCCTTGGCAAAAGTCACCAGATCGGGCTTGTAGCCAAATTTTTCATAGGCAAACCAGTGCCCGAGGCGGCCAAAGGCGCAAATCACCTCGTCACTGATCAACAAGATGCCGTATTTATCGACAATGCGCTGGATTTCGGGCCAGTAGCTAGCGGGTGGGATGATCACGCCGCCGGCACCCTGGATCGGCTCGGCAATAAACGCCGCCACCTTGTCGGCCCCGATGTCGATGATTTTTTCTTCCAGCCAGCCGGCTGCGCGCAAGCCAAATTCATCGGCACTTTCACCCGGCAGACCATGCTCAAAGTAGTACGGCTGCTCAATGTGCGTGATGTTCGGAATTGGCAAGTCGCCCTGCGCGTGCATGCCACTCATGCCGCCCAGCGAGGCACCGGCCATGGTGCTGCCGTGGTAGGCGTTGTGCCGGCTGATGATCATTTTGCGCTGCGGCTGGCCCAGCAAATCCCAGTAGCGCCGCACCATGCGCACATTCGAGTCATTGCTTTCCGAGCCGCTGCTGGAGTAAAACACATGCTCAAAACTGCGGCCATCGACCTTCGGGGCCAGTGCTGCCAGCCGTGCCGCCAGCTTGACTGCCGGCAGATTGGTGGTCTGAAAAAAACTGTTGTAAAACGGCAGTGTCATCATCTGCTGCCAGGCCGCATCGGCCAGCTCTTTGCGGCCATATCCGACATTCACGCACCACAGCCCGCTCATGGCATCGAGCATTTTTTCACCTTCCGAGTCCCACACATAAATGCCTTCGGCCCGGACGATCACCCGCGCGCCCCGTTTGGCCAGGTCGCCGTGGTCGGTGAATGGGTGGATAAAGTGGGCACTGTCAAGTGCCTGGATGTCTTGGGTGTTCAACTGGTCTGGCGCGGTCCGGGTCTTCATGAATTGCTTCCTTTTATATACAAAATAAGGCTCTAGCCCCAATGGCACTGACTTAAGGAGGTTTCCGTTCGGGCTGAGCTTGTCGAAGCCTTCATTGCCCTTCGACAAGCTCAGGGCGAACGGGAAAATTTGGCAAGCAATTGCGCTTAAGTCAGTGCCATTGGGCTCTAGCCCTTGTCAGTCAATCGTAGCTAGCTATACATGCAATAGCAAGTGCTCGCGTTCCCAAGGGGATATTACCTTCATGAATTCTTCAAATTCCAGCTCCTTGATCTCGGAATAGACGGTGATGAACTCCTTGCCCAGCACCTCATGCAGTTCGGATTCACGCCGCAGCCAGTCGAGTGCCTCGCCCAGGGAGCGCGGCAGCGAATAGGGCGACAGATAGGCGTCGCCCTTCATTTCCGGCTTGGGCTTGATCTTGTTCATCAGCCCGAGATAACCACAGGCCAGTGTCATGGCCAAGGCCACATAAGGGTTGGCATCGGCACCAATCACCCGGTTTTCCACCCGGCGCGCGGCCGGTGCCGAAATCGGCGAGCGGATGCCAACGGTGCGGTTGTCATAACCCCACTCAATGTTGATCGGTGCGGCCGTGTTGCGCGACAGCCGCCGGTAGCTGTTGACGTAGGGTGCCACCAGCACCATGGCGGCCGGGATGTAGCGCTGCAAGCCGCCGATGTAATGCAGGAAGGCATCCGACTGGCTGCCGTCTTCGTTGCTGAAAATATTCTTGCCAGTTGCCTTGTTCAGAATGCTCTGGTGTACATGCATGGCGCTGCCGGGTTCGCCGGCAATCGGCTTGGCCATGAAAGTGGCGTACATGTCATGGCGCAGGGCCGATTCACGCACGGTGCGCTTGAAGAAAAACACCTCGTCGGCCAGGCCCAGCGGCTCGGCATGGAAAAAGTTGATTTCCATCTGGCCGGCACCGATTTCGTGAATCAAGGTATCGACATTGAGTTCCATCTTGTCGCTGTAATCGTAAATTTCTTCAAACAGCGGGTCAAACTCGTTGACGGCGTCAATGCTGTAGGCTTGGCGCGAGGTTTCGGCGCGGCCACTGCGGCCAATCGGCGGACGCAACAAGGTATTAGGGTCGGTGTTGCGCGCGGTCAGGTAGAACTCCAGTTCAGGGGCGACGATCGGCTGCAGGCCCTCGGCGGCAAACAGGTCGCAGACCCGGCGCAGCACGGTGCGCGGGGCAAACGGCACCAGGTTGCCCTGGTTGTCAAAACAGTCGTGAATCACCTGGGCGGTCGGGTCAGACGCCCAGGGCACGATGCGCACGGTGGAGGGGTCGGGGCGCAACTGCATGTCCTTGTCAGTCGGGTCAATCACGTCGTAATAGGGGCCGCTGTCAGGGAACTCGCCGGTCACCCCCATCGCCACCACCGATTGCGGCAGCCGCATGCCACGGTCTTCGGTGAATTTGACCCGGGGCAGAATCTTGCCGCGTGCCACACCGGTCAAGTCCGGCACCAGGCATTCCACCTCGGTCACCCGGCGCTCGTTGAGCCACTGCTCAAGATCGTTGAAATTCATTGATTTTTTGTCGTTCATGAGGTTCTCCGGGTGAGGTTGATGCAGGCCGCATCATGGCATCTGCATGCGACACGTCGTTGGCTGCTGGGCATCGGCGGCGGCAATGGTCTTGATGATGCGAAAACCATAACCCGAGCCTTCCACGTCAAACTTGACACCAGCCGCACCCTTGCGGTCCATCACCCCCACCACCAGCGGCTGCTGAAACTGGTGATCGGTTGCGCGCATGCTGCCGGTCTGGGCATAAAAAGTGACGCTGGCCCTTGCCAGTTGTGTGCCGACTGCTACTGAATCAAGAGTACCCGCACTTTCCAGCGCCTGCACCAGGGCCTCGATCATCAGTTGCATGCGCATGTGCACATAGTCGTCTGCCGGGCTGGGAAAACGCTGGCGAAACGCCTGGTAAAACGCTTCGCTCTGGGGGGTTTGCACATTAGGCATCCAGTCGGCCACCGCCAGCACCCGGCCAATGCCGGCATCACCCATGGCGGTCGGCGCGCCCAGCGCGTTGCCGTAAAAGGTGTAAAACCGGCCTTCAAAACCAGCCTCTTTGGCCGCCTTGACCAGCAAGGTCAGGTCATTGCCCCAGTTGCCGGTGATCACCGCCTGCGCACCGCTGGCCTTGATTTTGGCGGCATAAGGCAAGAAGTCCTTGATCCGGCCCATCGCATGCAATTCGTCTCCGGCAATCTGCACATCCGGGCGAAGCCGCGTCAACTGGCGACGCGCCTCGCGCGCCACCGCCTGGCCAAAGCTGTAATCCTGGCCAATGATATAGGCACTCTTCAGGCTGGCATCGTCCTTGATGACCGACATCAAGGCCGTCATGCGCATGTCGGCATGGGCATCAAAGCGGAAATGCCAGAAGCTGCATTTGTCGTTGGTCAATATCGGATCGACTGCCGAGTAGTTCAAGAAAATCACCCGCTTGTTTGGCTCGCGCTGGTTGTGCTTGTTGATGGCATCGATCAGCGCGGCCGCCTGCGCCGACGAATTGCCCTGCGTGACAAAGCGCGCCCCGCTGTCAATGGCCGCCTTCAGCGCGGTCAAGGCTTCTTCGTTTTGGCCCTTGCTGTCAAAGCGCTCCAGCAGCAGTGGCTGACTGCCGCCAGCACTGGCGGGCAGCTTGACGCCACCACGCGCGTTAACCCGTTCGGTAGCCCACACCAGGTTACGAAACACCGCCTCGCCGGTATTGGCAAACGGACCGCTCAAGCCCTCAATCATGGCGATCTTGATCGGGCCGCCAGCCGGCTGGGCAAAGGCCAAAACAGGCAGATATAAAGCCACAGCGAGCCATTTCAAGGCCCGGCGAAGAAGAATAAACATGGGGTAATTTCTCTTGAAAATTGTGCTTGAGCACACAGATTGGAAGCATGCAGCGGGTTCATCGTGAACGCCGTGCAGTTTACAAGGAGTTTTAGCATGTTGTTTACCCCCATCACTTCCGCCGGGCTTCGCCGTCATGTTTATGCCGCTGCCGCCCGTCCGTCGGCGCAGCAGTTCATGCAAGCCGATCAGGAACCACGCAACCCGACCGCTACCGCAACCATCGAGCAAGACGAACAGTCGTTCACCCTGGCGTTTGATGTGCCCGGTGTCAGCCGCGAACAACTGGTGGTCGGCATCGAAGGCAATGTGGTGCGCTTGTCAAGCGCCGAGGGCGCACCCCGGCAATACCGTTTTGCCTGCGAACTGCCGCAAGACATTGATGCCACGCAGAGTGCGGCCAAGCTGGAAAACGGCGTATTGACGCTGAAACTCGCCAAGGTGGTGCCGGCCAGCCGCGTCACCGAACTGGTGATTCACTGAAAAATGATAGCTTGAAGCGCTTATTCCATAAGGGCTAGAGGCTGATTTAACTGATAAAAATCGCATCCAGCGGCCAGCGCGGCTTGACATCAAAAGCATAGACCGCGCTGGCTTCTTGCTGGCCCGACTGCAGCCGCATCGCCGCCGCCATGGCAATCATGGCGCCGTTGTCGGTGCACAAATCAAGCTCGGGGTAATGCACACGAATGCCGCGCTGAGCGCATTGCCCATTCAGGTGGTCACGCAGTGGCCGATTGGCGCCGACACCGCCGGCCACCACCAGCCGCTTTAAATTGGTCTGTTTCAACGCCGCCAGCGACTTTTTCACCAGCACTTCCACAATCGCCGCCTGCGTCGAGGCCGCCAAATCCGCCAGCGTGTCAATCGGCAACGCTTCCACCTGGCAACTCTGAGCCGCAGCGCACTTCCGGGCCTGCACCATCACCGCCGTTTTCAGCCCGGCAAATGAAAAATCCAGGTTGTCGCTGTGCAGCAGCGGACGTGGCAGCTTGAATGCTGCCGGGTTGCCGTGCTGCGCCAGCCTGGAGAGGGCCGGGCCGCCCGGATAGCCTAGGCCCAGCAGCTTGGCCGACTTGTCAAACGCTTCGCCAGCCGCATCGTCAATGGTTTCACCCAGAATCTGGTACCGCCCTACCCCATCAACTCGCATCAACTGGGTGTGCCCGCCCGACACCAGCAGCGCGACAAATGGAAATTCGGGTGGATCGGCACTTAAAAACGGCGATAGCAAATGGCCTTCAAGATGGTGCACGCCCAGCACCGGTTTGCCCAACGCCGCCGCCAGTGCGCAGGCGACACCGGCACCGACCAGCAGGGCGCCAGCCAGACCGGGGCCACGGGTAAACGCCAGCACATCCACATCGGCCAAGGTTCGGCCCGATTCGGCCAGCACCTGTTCGGTCAGCGGCAGCACGCGGCGAATATGGTCGCGGCTGGCCAGTTCAGGCACCACACCGCCATAGGCCTGGTGCATCTCGACCTGGCTGTAGAGCGCATGCGCCAGCAGCAGCGGCACGCCAGCACCGCGCAGCTCGACCAGCGCCACACCGGTCTCGTCGCAGGACGACTCGAACCCCAACACACACAGCTTTTTTTCCATAGCGGAGAAGTTTAGGCGATGCGGCGTCCGGCACTGCCGCCCGCATCAACCCGGTGCCCGGCCAGCCTGGCGAACCGCTGCCACACAGCAAGATCGGCACCGGCGACGCAGATTAAACTGATGCCATCTGCCTCATCTGGAGCTTTCACCATGGGCCTGCCGCAGCACCATCACGCCACCGGTTTTACCTACGCCGACTACCTGAGCTGGCCCGATGAAGAACGCTGGGAACTGATTGATGGACAGGCCTACACCAAAGGCCCCACACCCAGCAATTTCCACCAATTGATCGTCGGCGAGCTGTTTCGCAATATTGCCAATTTTTTTCATGGCAAGCCCTGCCGCCCTTTCGTGGCGCCGTTTGATGTCCGCCTGCCCGGCAAAAGCACGGCAAACCACGAGGTCGATACCGTGGTGCAGCCCGACATCAGCCTGGTTTGCGATCCAGACAAGCTCAAGGGCAACCACGGCTGCCTGGGTGCGCCAGACTGGGTGATCGAGGTGGTGTCGCCGGGCACGGCAGTGTATGACCAGCGCGTCAAGCGCGCACTCTACGAGCGCCATGGCGTGGCCGAATATTGGCTGGTACATCCGGGTGATCGCTCGGTGACGATCTACCGCCACGAACACAACGGCTATGGCAAGCCGCTGGTGTTTGGCTGCGGCGATGAATGCTCGCCACAAGCGTTCCCGGAACTGGTGATTGGCGTGACCGATCTGTTTGTCGATTTGCCGCCGCTCGATGCCACAGCCTGAGCGGCATCACCAATGCCAAGTTTGGCTGGTGCGGGCGGCGGTCAGGCCAGGTTTACATCCTCGTAAATGTCATCGAGCGACAAGCTCAGTGCCAGGCCCGGGCAGGTCAGATCGAGTGTGCCGCTGCCGTCGAATTCGCTGATGAGCCACTGCCCGGCATCGTCACGCAGGTGCCACTGCACCCAGCGCTGCTCTTGCGACACCAGCAGGTAATGGCGCAGCGAAGGCAGCTTGCGGTAGGCCAGCAACTTTTCGCGCCGGTCGATCGCCTCGGTTGAGGGCGACAGCACCTCCACCAGCAGGCAGGGCAGTTTTTTGAACAGCGGCTGGGTGTCTTGCGGGTCGCAGCTCACCAGCACGTCGGGGTAATAAAAGCTGTCGCTGGCGTCAATGCGCAGTTTCATGTCGCTGATGAACACGCCACAGGCCTTGCCACGGCTGACGGCACGCAAATGGAAGAAAAAGTTGCCGGCAATGCGGTTGTGCTTTTCCCCGGCCCCCGCCATGGCATACACCTCGCCGGCGAGGTATTCATGGCGAATGTCGCTGCGGGTTTCACCCTCCAGATACTCATCAATCGAGATCAGGCGATGTTGGGCGGCAAGATTCATGGTGTTGGCTTCAATGTTCGGGTGGTTTGGCTGGTGCAGGCGGCAGGACACCGGTTGCATGTCCTGCAGCAAAAGTCTATCAGGCCGGGCAACATGCGGTCAGACCCGACACGACTTCGCCCTTGATGGCCAGTTGCGCTGATGGCCTCAGGGTTAATGGCCTTTTAGCCTTGCAGCCCTTATGGAACAAGCGCTGTTAGCTATTTAATAAGTAGCAAAGCAAGGACATGCCGTGGTCGTCTTTGTCCCCGCCTGACTTCGGAGAAAATAGCGCGTCACTTGCCATTTGCGCGCAAGCCATCGCCCTCATTCGGAAGACCCCATGTTCCTGTCACCCATCCCATCCCCGGCTTGCCCCGACACCCCCCTGAATCAGCTTGCTACCCAGGCGCCGCGCACCCTGCAAATGCCGGGCCTGACCGCCATGCTGACCGCCTTGCTGACCGCCTGTGGCCAGAGCGCAGCACCGACCGGACCGGGTGGTCCGGCTGCGGCGATGCCGCCAGCCGAGGTCGGGGTGATTACGGTGGCACCGGCTGATATCGGCCTGATCACCGAACTGCCGGGTCGGCTCGAAGCCTCGCGCGTGGCACAGGTGCGGGCACGCGCCGCCGGCATTTTGCAAAAACGGTTGTTCACCGAAGGCAGCGACGTGAAAGCCGGGCAGGCCTTGTTTCAGATTGATGCCAGCCCCTACGAAGCCACCCTGGCCAGCGCGCAAGCCAGCGTGGCCAAGGCCGAAGCCAACCTGATGCAGGCCAGCGCGCAAGCCGAACGTTTCAAGCCGCTGATCGAGGCCAAAGCCATCAGCCAGCAGGAATTCATCAACGCGCAAGCGGCGCAAAAGCAAGCCGAAGCCGATGTGGCTGTCGCCCGCGCCGCCGTGCAAACAGCGCGCATCAATGTCGGTTACGCCAACATCACCGCCCCGATTGCCGGCCGCATTGGCCGGGCGCTGGTGACCGAAGGCGCACTGGTCGGCCAGGGCGAAGCCACGCAACTGGCGGTGATCCAGCAGATTGACCCGCTGTATGTGAACTTCACCCAGTCAGCCGCTGAGGTGATGAAGCTGCGCCGCGCCCTGGAGGCAGGCCAGCTCAAGCGTGCCGGCAGCCAGGCCGCCAGCGTGCGGCTGGTGCAAGAAGACGGCAGCCTTTACCCGCGTGCCGGCAAGCTGCTGTTTTCAGACCTGACGGTGGATGCCACCAGTGGCCAGATCACGCTGCGTGCCGAAGTGCCGAATCCGGGCGGCAGCCTGTTACCGGGGCTGTTTGTGCGGGTGCGGCTGGAGCAGGCGCAGGCCGGCAACGCCATTACCCTGCCCCAGCAAGCCGTGACCCGCTCGCCGCAGGGAGACTCGGTGATGGTGGTGGCCACTGACGGCAAGGTGGCGGCGCGCCCGGTCAAGATTGGCGGCCAGCAAAACGGTCAATGGGTGATATTAAGCGGGCTGCAAGCCGGTGAACAGGTGATGGTCGATGGCTTCCAGAAGCTGCGCGGCCCGGCCCCGGTCAAGGCCGTGCCGTGGCAGGCCAACCCGCCCGCCAAAGCTGCCGCCAGTGCAGCACCAGCCGCATCAGGCCCGCCAGCCGCCCCCGGCGCATTGCCTGGTGCAACCACTACTGCTGCGCCAACCAGCGCCACTGCCAGCGCTGCGCGTTAACGTGAACCAGCGCTGCGCGTTAACGTGAAACACACCCGTTCGTGCTGAGCTTGTCGAAGCACCGTCTCAGCAGAAAAGCCCTTCGACAGGCTCAGGGCGAACGGTTTCATTATTCGGGGTAGCCGACAGACCATAATATTTAAGGACTTTTCACAATGGCAAAATTTTTCATAGACCGGCCGATTTTTGCCTGGGTGATTGCGCTGTTCATCATTGTCATGGGCGCGGTTTCCATCACCCAGTTGCCGATTGCCCAGTACCCGCCGGTAGCACCGCCATCGATCATTGTGTCGGCCAACTATCCGGGCGCTTCGGCGCAAACGCTCGAAGACAGCGTGTTGTCGATTGTCGAGCAGGAGATGAACGGCTCGCCCGGCCTGATCTACATGGAGTCGGTAGCGCAAGCCAATGGCACCGGCAGCATCACGCTGAGTTTTCAGCCCGGCACCAACCCCGATCTGGCGCAGGTCGATGTGCAAAACCGGCTGTCGCGGGCCTCGCCACGGCTGCCCTCGGCAGTCACGCAACAAGGTGTGCGGGTGGAAAAGGCCCGCAGCAACTTCCTGCTGTTTGCGATTTTGTCGTCGGATGACCCGGCCTTGAACCCGGTGGCATTGGGTGACTATGCCTCGCGCAGCATCGTGCCTGAAATCCAGCGCCTGCCGGGTGTCGGCCAGGTGCAGTTGTTTGGCACCGAGCGCGCCATGCGCATCTGGATTGACCCGGCCAAGCTGCTCGGCTTCAACCTGTCGGCAGCCGATGTCACCGCCGCCATTCGGTCGCAAAACGCCCAGGTGTCGGCTGGTGAAATCGGCAGCCTGCCCAACGTGGCGGGCCAGGGTATTTCGGCCACGGTGGTGGTCAATGGCCAGCTCGGCAGCGTCGAGCAATTTGGCAATGTGACACTGCGCGCCAATACCGATGGTTCCAGCGTGCGCCTGAAAGATGTCGCGCGCATTGAACTCGGCGCACAAACCTACGCCACCTCGGCCCGGCTCAATGGCAAGCCTTCCACCGGCATTGGCGTGCAGTTGTCGCCCAGCGGCAATGCGCTGGCCACTGCCAAAGCGGTGCGCGCGCGGATGCAGGAGCTGGAAAAGTTTTTCCCGAAAAGCATGACATGGGCGATTCCTTACGACAGCTCGCGCTTTATTGAAACCTCGCTGCGCCAGGTCGCCGAAACGCTGGTGGAGGCCATCATCCTGGTGTTTCTGGTGATGTTTTTGTTCATGCAGGACTGGCGTTACACGCTGATTCCGACGCTGGTGGTGCCAGTGGCGCTGCTGGGCACCTTTGCCACGCTGCTGGCGCTGGGCTTTTCGATCAATGTGCTGACCATGTTTGCCATGGTGCTGGTGATCGGCATTGTGGTCGATGACGCGATTGTGGTGGTCGAAAACGTCGAGCGCATCATGAGCGAAGAGGGTTTGTCACCGCTGCTGGCGACGCGCAAGGCGATGGGCCAGATTCAGGGTGCCATCATTGGTGTGACGGTGGTGCTGATCTCGGTGTTTGTGCCGCTGGCGTTTTTCAGCGGCTCGATTGGCAACATTTACCGCCAGTTTGCCGCCGTGATGGGGGTGTCGATCGCGTTCTCGGCGTTTCTGGCCCTCTCCTTGACCCCGGCCCTGTGCGCCACCCTGCTCAAGCCGGTTGAAGCCGGCCACCACCACGCCAAATCCGGCTTTTTTGGCTGGTTTAACCGGGGCTTTGCCCGCACCGCCAAAAGTTACGAAAGCAGTGTGGCGCGCCTGCTGCCGCATGCGGCACGCTATCTGGTGATTTATCTGGCCATCGTGGCCGCTGCCGCCTGGACCTACCAGCGCCTGCCCACCTCGTTTTTGCCCAATGAAGACCAGGGCAACATGCTGGTCAATGTGCAGTTGCCACCCGGCGCCACGCAAACCCGCACACTGGCGGTGATGCAGCAGGTTGAGGGCTTTTTGCTCAAGCAGCCCGAGGTCAAAAGCATGGTCGGCGTGCTGGGTTTCAGCTTCTCCGGCCAGGGGCAAAACGCCGCGCTGGCTTTTGTCACGCTGAAAGACTGGTCCGAGCGCCCTGGGCCAGGCAGTTCGGCGCAGGCGCTGGCCGGGCGATCATTTGGTGCACTGTCGGGCGTGCGTGATGCGTTTATCTTTCCGTTAAGCCCGCCGCCGATTCCAGAATTGGGGGCCTCATCAGGATTCAGCTTCAGGCTGCAAGACCGCGCCGGACTTGGCCACGCAGCACTGCTGGCGGCGCGCGGCCAATTGCTGGGCCTGGCGACCAAAAGCAAAGTGATCACCCAGGTGCGCCCGGACGGCCTGGAAGACGCGCCGCAATTGCAGCTCGACATTGACCGCGACAAGGCCAGTGCGCTGGGCGTGAGTTTTGATGCCATCAACGCCACCATCTCGACCGCGCTCGGTTCCGCCTATGCCAACGACTTTCCCAACGCCGGCCGGCTGCAGCGCGTGGTGGTGCAGGCCGATGCACCGGCGCGCATGCAGCCCGATGATTTGCTCAAGCTCAATGTGCTCAACAGCAAAGGCCAAACCGTGCCGCTGGCGGCATTTGCCAGCACCCGCTGGATCACCGGTGCCATGCAAACCGTGCGCTACAACGGCTACCCGGCCATGCGCATCAGCGGCAGCGCCGCACCCGGCTACAGCACCGGTGCCGCGCTGCTTGAAATGGAGCAGTTGGCAGCCCAGTTGCCAGCCGGTTTTGGCTATGAATGGAGCGGCACCTCGCGCGAGGAAAAGCTGGCCGGCTCGCAAGCGATGATTTTGTACGCCTTCGCCATTCTGGCGGTGTTCTTGTGCCTGGCTGCGCTGTATGAGAGCTGGACCATTCCGCTGTCGGTCATCTTGGTGGTGCCGCTGGGCGTGCTGGGGGTGATTGTGGCCACACTGCTGCGCGACTATGCCAACGACGTGTATTTCCAGGTGGGCCTGATCACCATCATCGGCCTGTCAGCCAAAAACGCGATTTTGATCATCGAATTTGCCAAAGACCTGCAAGCGCAAGGCAAGAGCGTGATCAGTGCCGCACTCGAAGCCGCGCATATCCGCTTTCGGCCGATTTTGATGACCTCGATGGCCTTCACGCTCGGGGTATTACCGCTGGCGCTGGCCAGCGGTGCCGGCTCAGCCAGCCAGCGCGCCATTGGCACCGGCGTGATTGGCGGCATTTTGACCGGCACCACACTGGCGGTGGTGTTTGTGCCGATCTTTTTTGTCGTGGTACGCAGCCTGTTCAAAGACAGCGCCCGCCAGCAGCAGGTGCATGCCGAACAGGCCGCCCACATGGGAGTGCATTCACATGAATAAGTTGTCATTCACCGCGCTGGCCTGCGCTAGCCTGCTGTCGGCCTGCTCGCTGATGCCCGGCTACCAGCGTCCGCCCGCACCGATCCCGGCCAACTGGCCGGTTTCACAGGCTTTTGACAGTGTTAAAAATGATAGCTACCAGCGCAATGAGGACAAGGGCTGGAGGCATTTTTTCCTTGATAAAACACTGCAAGAGCTGATCACCCTGGCGGTCGCCCACAACCGCGACCTGCGGGTGGCCGTGCTCAACATCGAATTGGCCCGGGCACAACTCGGCATTCGCCGGGCGGACCAGTTCCCGACCCTGAACGCGGCCCTGAGCGGTTCACGCACACCCAACAGCAGTGGCGAGATCAGCAGCAGCTATAGCGGCGGGCTGATCGTGACAGCCTATGAACTGGACTTTTTTGGCCGGGTCGCCAGCCTCAAAGAGCAGGCGCTGGCCCAGTACCTGGCATCAACCGAGGCCAGTGCCACCGTGCAGATCAGCCTGATGGCCACCGTGGCCCAGAGCTGGCTCAGCCTGCTGGCTGACGAGGAACTGCTGGCGGCCTCGCGCCAGACGCTGGCCAGCCGCGAGCAGTCGCTCGCGCTGGTGGAGCTGAAACTGCGCCACGGTGCCGCCTCCGAACTCGACGTGCGGCTGGCCCAAACGCTGCTGGAAAGTGCTCGGGTCACGCTGGCGCAGCAACAGCGCCAGCGCGCGCTTGATGAAAACGCGCTGGTGCTGCTGCTGGGCCGGGCACTGCCGGCAGCGGCACTGGCAGCGCGCACTGGCGGCAGTCTGGCCAGCCTGCAATTGGCCGACATGCCGGCCGGGCTGCCGTCCGACCTGCTGACGCGCCGTCCCGACATTCGGCAAGCCGAGCAGTTGCTGATCGCCAGCAACGCCAACATTGGCGCTGCCCGCGCCGCGTTTTTTCCGCGCATTGCGCTTACCACCGGGGCCGGTTCGGCCAGCAGCGCGCTGTCGGGCCTGTTCAAGGACGGCTCCTGGGGCTGGACCTTCAGCCCGCAACTGGTGCTGCCAATCTTTGATGCCGGGCGCAACCAAGCCAATCTGGATGCCGCCCGAGCGGCGCGCGACATCGCCATCGCGCAATACGAAAAAGCCATCCAGAGCGCCTTTCGCGAGGTAGCCGATGCGCTGGCCGGGGGCGACACACTGGCGCGCCAGCTCAAGGCCAGCCAGGCTTTGCTGCAAGCCGAATCCGGGCGCACCCGGCTGACCAAACTGCGCTTTGACAACGGTGCCGCCAGTCAGCTTGACTGGCTGGATGCGCAGCGCAGCCTGTTTGCGGCACAGCAGGCGCTGGTGCAAACCCGCCTGGCATCGCTGCAAAACCAGGTCACGCTGTACAAGGCGCTGGGGGGTGGCTTGCTGGCAGTTACTGCCAATGGCCTGCCTTAAAAAAGCAGCTATGGCAAAGTCGCCAGACCGGTTGATCCGGCAAAGGCTGGCCCAAAGGCCTTTGCCCTGGTCCATCTACCCATGATCGGGTGCCAGTCGTTTTGGGCGGCATGGCTCGACCTCGGCAAGCGCCGGGATGCTGGCTTTTATGCCGCTCGAATTTTTTGAAGAAATCAGCCGCTAGCCCTTGTCCCCATTGCGCTGTCAGCTATGCTATAAATAGCATTAATTTGACCGGATAGTTTTTACAGCCCCAGAATAGAACGTGCCTGCGCTTCAGGGAAGCCACTCGCAACCATCTTGATCAGGGCATCTTGCAAGCCTTCTTGCTTGCCGCGTTGCTCGCCACGCTGCTCTGCTGCCTGTATCAGCGTGGCTTCATCGTGCAGGGCGCGTTCTCGCACCAGTTCGCGGTACCAGGTTTCGACATCGGAGCTGGAATCTTTGGGCTTGTTCAATGCTTGCTGCATTGGCGGATTGGACGACTGGTTCATGGCAGGCTCCTTGCGATGGACGATTGATTTACAAACCCAGAATGGAGCGTGCCTGCGCTTCAGGGATGCCACTCGCAACCATCCTAGTCAATGCATTTTGCAAGCCTTTTTGCTCGCCGCGCTGCTCACCGCGCTGCTCACCGCGTTGCTCGCCGCGCTGCTCTGCTGCCTGTATCAGCGTGGCTTCATCGTGCAGGGCGCGTTCTCGCACCATTGCACGGTGCCGGGTTTCGGCATCGGCGCTGAGGTCTTTCAGCATGTCCAGTGCTTGCTGCACCGGCGGGTACGACAACTGACTCATGGCGGACTCCTCGCTCCAGTGTTCAAAAAAGGTCACCCAGGCAGCCAGGCTTTGCGCCAAGGCGCTGTGCAGCCGGTCGGCTTTGCCGAGTTCGATGATGTTCAATTCTAATTCTGCGCCCAGTTTGGTGGCTGGCTGCCAGCGGTCGCGCATCTCAAAACACCAGTGCGCCTGGCTGAACTGCTGCGGCTCGGTGAAGATCTCAAAATCGAGCAGATGGATGCCAATCACCGGCTTGAGGTCGGCGTAACTTTCGCCGCTGGTGATCTGTTTGGTCAACGCGCTGGCCAGGTAATAGGTGCTGCGGGCACTCCAGGGGTCAAAGCGTTTGACCTGCATTTCGACGTTGATCCGCCGTCCGTGGCAGTCTTTGGCCAGAACGTCGAGCACGATGAATTTGCCCGCCAGGTCTTCGGGGTCAATGCGCGGGTTGAGTACTTCGATCACCTCCAGCGGTTCGTCTTCACTGCGGATGGCGTTGATCAACGCCGTCAGCAAGTGTGGTGCAACCGCAAACAGGCGTTTGAATACGTAATCGTTTTTCGGGTCAAGCAGGCGCATGGTGATGGGTGTTGGGCGTGGGGCTGGATGGCATGATAACCAGCGGCATGGTCGGCCCAAGAGTCTCGACGGGCACCGATTGGCCAAATCCGCAATCAACCACGAACAGCTCTTGCAAGCCACGTCGTCGGTTAACCCGACCTACCGTTGCCAGCCGGAAGATGCCATCCACGCACCTGACACAAGCCTGAAAATGCACCCAAACACCCGGTGGCAAAGCGTAAACTAGCAGGCGGTACCGGATCGTCATCAGCGGCCATCCTGATGCCACTATCGGAGATCGCCATGTCAAGAAAACCAGGTACGCCAAATCGAAACCAGCCACGCCGCCAGCGCCCGTTATTGGCTAACCAGCCCCCCCCCGCCATCATGGATAAGCCCGGCCTAGAGGCCGTCAGGGGCTTTCCGGTGGTCGGTATCGGTGCCTCGGCTGGCGGACTGGCGGCCTTCGAGGCTTTTTTCTCCGGCATGCCCGCAGACACCGACCCCGGCATGGCCTTTGTGCTGGTGCAGCACCTCGCCCCCGACCACAAAAGCCTGCTTGCCGAACTGATTGGCCGCTGCACCCGGATGCCGGTGTCTGAGGTCGAAGACGGCGTGGTCGTGCAGGCCAACTGCGTTTATGTCATCCCGCCCAACTGCAACATGGCGCTGCTGCAAGGTGTACTGCATCTGCTCGATCCAGCGGCCCCGCGCGGCCAGCGGCTGCCGATTGACTTCTTTTTTCAGTCGCTCGCGGCCGACTGGCAAGAGCAGGCGATTGGCATCGTGCTGTCGGGCACCGGCAGCGACGGCAGCCTGGGGCTGCGCGCCATCAAAGAGGCTGGTGGACTGGTGATGGCGCAAAGCATTGGCTCGTGCGAATACGACGGCATGCCGCAAAGCGCCATCGCCACCGGTCTGGTGGACTACCAGTTGCCGCCCGCTGACATGCCGGCCCGGCTGATCGCTTATGCTGCCCACGCGCTGCCCCGGCTGATCGGCCCGGGCCTGCCTGCCACACCCCGGCTGGAAAGTGCGCTGAAAAAAGTCTTCATCGTGCTGCGTGCCCAAACCGGCCACGACTTTTCGCAATACAAACCCAGCAGCGTGCAGCGGCGCATCATGCGGCGCATGGCCGTGCAGCAAATTGAAACCCTTGATGTTTATGTCAACTACCTGCAACAAACCCCGGTCGAGGCGCAAGCCCTGTTTCATGACCTGTTGATCGGCGTCACCGGTTTTTTTCGCGACCCCGAGGCGTTTTTGGTGCTGCAACACCAGGTCTTGCCCAAACTGCTGGCCAACAAGCCGGCCGGCAGCCTGGTGCGGGTCTGGTGCCCCGGCTGCAGCACCGGCGAAGAAGCCTATTCGCTGGCCATGCTGCTGGTGGAACAGATAGAAGCCATCGGGCACAGCTTGACGGTGCAGGTGTTTGCCACCGACATCGACAGCCGGGCCATCGCCCAAGCGCGCGCCGGGCTGTACCCGGCCAGCATTGCGACCGATGTCAGTGCCCAGCGGCTGGCACGTTTCTTTGTGGCCGGGCACGATGGCGCAGACTACCGCATCCACAAGAGCCTGCGCGACATGCTGGTGTTTTCCGAGCAAGACCTGATCAGAGACCCGCCGTTTTCCAGGCTGGACCTGATCAGTTGCCGCAACCTGCTGATCTACCTCAACGCCGATCTGCTAAAAATGCTGATCCCGCTGTTTCACTTTGCCTTGAATCCGGGCGGGGTGCTGTTTTTGGGCAACTCCGAGGGGCTGGGCGAGCTTGAAGAACTGTTTGAGGTGCTGGACCGCCCGGCCAAGCTGTACCGGCGCAATGAAGACCGGATCAGCGACCGGCGCACCCTGCTGAGCCGCTTTATGGCACCGCAGACGGCGGTTGAAGCCTCGCTGGCTGCAGTGGCACCGGCCAAAACCGCTTTCCCGGCAAGGCCGCCACTGCGCCAACTGATCGAGCAAACCCTGCTGGCGCAAGTGGCCCCGGCCAGTGCGCTGGTCAACGCCGCCGGCGATATTTTGTACCTGCATGGCCGCACCGGCAGCTACCTCGAACCCTGCCCCGGTGCAGCAGACATTCAGAACATTCTGAAAATGGCGCGTGACGGCTTACGCCCCGCCTTGAGCCTGGCCTTGCGCCAGGCGGCAAACACTGGGCAGGGCAGCGACACCCCGGCCATTCTGGTCAAAACCAATGGCCACGACACCTGGGTCAAGCTCGGTCTTTATCCGGTGGCCATGGGGCCGGGTGCAGACCCGCCGCCACCGCTGTACCTGGTCACGCTGCAAGACACACCGGCAGCACAGGTGCCCCTGCCCGGCAGCACGCTGCCGGGCATCGACACGGCAGCGCAGGCCCGCATTGAGACGCTGACCCGCGATCTGCAGGCCCAAGACGCTTACCTGCAAAACCTGCATGAAGAGATGGATACCGGCCAGGAGGAGTTGAAATCAAGCAATGAGGAAATGCAGTCGGTCAACGAAGAGCTGCAAAGCACCAATGAAGAGCTGGAAACCGCCAAAGAAGAGTTGCAGTCGGTCAACGAAGAGCTGGCCACCGTCAATGCCGAACTGCAAACCCGGGTCGGCGAGCTGACGCGCGCCAACAACGACATGAACAACCTGCTGGCAGGTGCCGACATCGGCATGGTGTTTGTCGATTTTCAGTTGCGCATTTTGCGTTTTACCCCGGCCATCAGCCGCATCATCAACCTGATCCCGGCTGATGTTGGCCGACCGGTCGGGCACATCATCGCCAATCTGCCGGGCTACAACAGCCTGGTGGCCGACCTGCAGGCGGTGTTGAAAACCCTGCTGCCCAAAGAGGTCGAGGTGCAAACGCAAGACGGCCAGTGGTTTACGCTGCGCATCCTGCCCTACCGCACCCTGAACAATGTGATTGAAGGCGCGGTGATCTCGTTTGTCAACATCAGCGAAACCGTGCGTGTCCGTGAAGCACTGCGCCAGGCCAACGACCCGCTGCGTCTGGCGGTGGTGCGCGACGCGCATGATGCGGTAACGGTACAAGACCTCGACGGCCGCACGCTGGCCTGGAACCCCGGCGCGGTGCGCCTGTATGGCTGGAGCGAGCAAGAGGCGCTGCAAATGAATGTGCGCGAGCGCATCCCCGAGGGCCTGCGCCCCGGCGCGCTGGCGCAGTTGGCGCAGTTGAGCCGCGCCGAGGTGCTGCAAGCCTACCCAACCCAACGACTGACACAACAGGGCGTGGTGCTGCAAGTCGCCATCATTTCCACCGCCCTGATCAATGAGGCCGGGCAGATGTATGCGATTGCCACCACCGAGCGCCCCTTGCCAGGAGACCCAGCATGAACAGCATCAACAACCAGACCCCGCCCGATGCGGCACCAGCATCCGCAGAAGCCGGGGCGCTGCGCCAAAAGGCCGAGGCCCGCTGGCAAAAAATCGTCGGCACGTCAGCAGAGCGTGTTGAAGACATGACGGTGGCCGCCAGCCACAGCCTGTTACAAGAGCTGCGCGTGCACCAGATCGAGCTGGAGATGCAAAACGAAGAGCTGCGCCGCGCCAAGCTTGAGCTGGAGAACTCGCGCGCCAGTTACCTGAGCCTGTACGAGCTGGCCCCGGTGGGTTATTGCAGCGTGAGCGAGGCCGGCTTGCTGCAGCAGGCCAACCTGACGCTGGCCAACCTGCTGGGCGTGGTACGCAGCAAACTGCGCAGTTCGCTGTTTTCGAGCTTTGTCTATAAAGCCGACCAAGACCGCTGGTACCAGCTGCGCGCGCAACTGCTGGAAACCTCTGCGCCGCAGGTCATCGAACTGCGCCTGCGCCAAACCGATGGCGCGCCCTTGTGGGTGCATCTAAGCGCCACCGTGGCACAAGACGACACAGTTGGCCGCAGCTTGCGCGTCATCGTCAGCGACATCAGCGCGCGCAAACAAACCGAGGCGGCGCTGGTTGAGAGCGATGCGCGCTGGAAATTTGCCGTCGATGGCCTGGGCGACGGCCTGTGGGACTGGCATATCCAGACCGGTGTCGCGTTCTACTCGCAGCGCTACAAAGCCATGTTTGGCTATGCCGATGCCGACCTCGGCACCACTGCCAACGAATGGAGCCAGCGCATGCACCCTGACGATGCGCCGGGCGTGATGGCCGCGCTGCAACCCTGCTTTGATGGCGATGCCGACGTGGCCAGTGTTGAATTTCGCATGCTGTGCAAAGACGGCACCTGGTGCTGGACGCTTGGGCGGGGCATGGTGATGAGCCGCGACGCACAGGGCAAGGCTTTGCGCATGATTGGCACCAACACCGACATCAGCGAGCGCAGACAAACCGCAGCAGTGGACCAGTTTCTGGCACAAACATTTGGCGACCCGCAGGCCGAGCCTTTTTTTGTCGCGCTGGCGCGCTTTTTGGCCGACAGCCTGCAAATGGACTATGTCTGCGTTGACCGGATTGACCAAGACCGCTTGAACGCCACCACGCTGGCGGCGTTGTTCGACGGCAAGTTGGTCGATAACCTGAGCTACGCCCTGGCCGACACCCCGTGCGCCGAAGTGGTCGGGCAACCCGTCTGCTGCTATGCGGCCCAGGTGTGTCAGCGTTTTCCCAAAGACCTGCTGCTGCAAGAGTTGCAAATCGAGAGCTACATCGGTGCCACCCTGTGGAGCCACACCGGCGAGCCGATCGGCCTGATCGCCATGATGGGCCGACACCCCTTGCGCAACCAGGTTTATGCCCAAACCACACTGACCAGGGTGGCAGTGCGCGCCGCTGGCGAACTCGAGCGCCTTGATGCCGAAGCCGCCTTGCGTGTCAGCGAAACCCGCTTTCGCCAACTGCTCAATGACATTCCGCTGGTGTCGGTGCAGGGTTATGGCGCAGACGGCATCACGCATTTCTGGAACCAGGCATCCGAACATTTGTATGGCTACAGCGCCGCCGAAGCCCTGGGTCGCAGCCTGTTCGACACCATTATTCCGGCAGAAATGCACGAGGGCGTGCGCTTGGGCATGCGCCAGATGTTTGAAACCGCCATGCCAATCCCGGCTGGCGAGCTGTCGCTGCGCCGCAAGGACGGCTCGCGGGTGGATGTGTTTTCTAGCCACGCCTATGTTCAGGTGCCGGGCCAAGCCCCCGAAATGTTCTGCGTCGATGTCGATCTGACCGAACGCAAACAGGCGCAGGCCCGGCTGCAACTGGCCGCCAGCGTTTTCGGCCATGCCCGCGAGGGCATCACCATCACCGATGCACAAGGCCGCATTCTGGAGGTCAACGATGCCTTTACCCGCATCACCGGCTATAACCGCAACGAGGTGATTGGCCAGAATCCGCGCATTCTCAAATCAGGCCGACACGAGCAAGCGTTTTACGTGGCAATGTGGCATGAACTGCTGAGCAACGGCCACTGGAGCGGCGAAATCTGGAACCGGCGCAAGGACGGCGAAGTCTATGCCGAGCTGCTGACGATCAGCGCGGTGCATGACTCCGGGGGCCAGATCGGGCAGTATGTGGCGCTGTTCTCCGACATCACCGCGATCAAGGAACATCAGAGCGTGCTGGAGCGGCTGGCGCACTTTGACACGCTGACCCAGTTGCCCAACCGCCTGCTGCTGTCGGACCGCTTGCAGCAGGGCATGGCGCAAGCGCTGCGGCGCGGTCAACAACTGGCGGTGGCCTACATCGACCTCGACGGCTTCAAATCGATCAACGATATGCATGGGCATGATGCCGGCGACCAGGTGCTGATGGCGCTGGCCAATGGCATGAAGGACAGCCTGCGCGAGGGCGACACGCTGGCGCGCATCGGTGGCGACGAGTTTGTCGCAGTGCTGATCGACCTTGACGGCAGCTCCGCCTGCCTGCCGCTGCTGACCCGGCTGCTGGCGGCAGCGGCCAAACCAGTGGTGCTGGGCGACCATGTGCCGCAGGTGTCAGCCAGTGTCGGCGTCACCTTTTACCCGCAGGCGCATGAAGTGGAGGCCGATCAACTGCTGCGCCAGGCCGACCAGGCCATGTACCAGGCCAAACTGGCTGGCAAAAACCGCTACCACCTGTTTGATGCCGCGCAAGACAGCAGCCTGCGAGAGCACCACGAAAGCCTGGAGCGCATCCGCCGGGCGCTGGAGCTTGGCGAATTTGTACTGTATTACCAGCCCAAGGTGAATATGAAGAGCGGCTTGGTCATCGGGGCCGAGGCGCTGATTCGCTGGCAACACCCACAGCGCGGGCTGCTGGCGCCGGTCGAGTTTTTGCCGGTGATCGAGGACCATCCGCTGGCTGTTGCGGTTGGCGAATGGGTGATTGACACGGCGCTAACCCAGGTCGAGCGCTGGCGTGCTGCCGGGCTGGAGCTGGCCGTCAGCGTCAATATGGGTACCCGCCAATTGCAGCAAGCCGATTTTGTGGACCGCCTGCAAGCGCTGCTGGCCCAGCATCCGCAGTTGCAGCCAAGCTGCCTGGAGCTGGAGATTTTGGAAACCAGCGCTTTAAGCGACATGGCGCAGGTATCCAAGGTGATAGCGGCCTGCGCGGCCATCGGTGTGGCGTTTGCACTCGACGACTTTGGCACCGGCTATTCGTCGCTGACTTACCTCAAGCGCCTGCGCGTTGGGCTGCTGAAAATCGACCAGAGCTTTGTCCGCGACATGCTCCACGACCCCGATGACCTGGCCATTTTGCAAGGCGTAATCAGCCTGGCTGCCGCCTTCAAGCGTCAGGTGATCGCCGAAGGAGTCGAGACGGTGGCACACGGCAGCGCGCTGCTGCAACTGGGCTGCGAACTGGCGCAAGGCTATGGCATTGCCCGACCCATGCCCGGCGACCAGTTGCCCGCCTGGGCGGCAAACTGGCAGCCGGATGCCGCCTGGCGCAGCGCTGGTGCGCCGGGCGCGCCCTGAGCCGGTTTTGCCAGCGCGCTGCACGCGGTTGCAAAATGCTATTTTTAATATAGCTAGATACGCTTGACTGGCGTTGGCTAGAGGCCAATTTTGTTCAAAGCATTACCGTGTGCGGTGAGCTAATACCGTTCGCGGTGAGCTAATACCGTTCGCAGTGAGCTAATACCGTTCGCAGTGAGCTAATACCGTTCGCGGTGAGCTAATACCGTTCGCGGTGAGCTAATACCGTTCGCGGTGAGCTAATACCGTTCGCGGTGAGCTAATACCGTTCGCGGTGAGCTAATACCGTTCGCGGTGAGCTTGTCGAACCGCAATTTTCAATTTTTACAAGCCCTTCGACAAGCTCAGGGCGAACGGGTTTGATTTGAATCGCACCGCTTAAGCGCTTGAGGATCGCTTGCAAGCGGCAACGGGATGTATAGTCGAAAGTTCGCCAGAATCATCCGGCGTAGTCCGTCAAGGCGCTTGCATCCGTGTTCAGTTTTCAGCAATTTTTTGTCTCGGCCCCGGCCAATAACCTGCTCTATGAGGGTTTTTACGATCCGGTGCTGGTTGGCTTTTCGGTGCTGGTGGCGGTGCTGGCGGCCTACGCAGCACTGCTGGTTTCCCAGCATGTCAGCCAGATCAGCGCGCCCGCCGCACGCCGGGTCTGGGTTGCCCTGGGCGGTTTGTGTCTCGGGGTTGGCATCTGGGCCATGCACTTTATTGGCATGCTGGCATTTAATTTGCCTTGCTCGACCAGCTATGACACCCGCTTGACGGTGCTGTCCACCGTGCCCGGCATTCTGGCCTGTGTGCTGGCGGTCAACATCATCAGCCGCCAACAGCTTGGCACCTGGCAGTTACTAAACGGCGGGCTGTTGATCGGGGCCGGTGTTGGCACCATGCATTACGTCGGCATGGCGGCGATGCGCATCAACGGCTTTATTCGCTACAACCCCAGCCTGTTTGCGTTGTCGATCGGTGTCGCCGTGGTGCTGGCCTGCCTGGCACTGTGGCTCAAGTTCCGGCTGCAGGCCAGCAGCGCGCGCAGCCGGTTTGGCGTGACTGCCATCAGTGCTGGGGTGCTCGGTCTGGCGCTGTCGGGCATGCACTACACCGCCATGCTGGCGGCGTATTTTGTGCGGGATGATGCGGTGGCGCCAGATGCCGGGCTGCAGCCGTCTTTGCTGGCGGTGATCGTGTTGCTGACTTCTGGCCTGATCATTGTGGCCACGGTTCTTGCCACCTATGTCGAACTGCCCCGTCTGGTGTCATTCAAGCGGTCTTTGCGGGTCATCAGCTTGCTCGCCCTGGGCTGGATTGCCTTGGTCTGGCTGGGCACCGACAACTACTACAGCAAACTGTCGCGGCAGTACTACCGGCAACAGTCGGAACTCGCGCGCATGCAAATCGACCATCTCGCCAGCAGCATCGAACAAAATTTGCAGGTGCTCAAAGGCATGCCGCTGCTGCTGGCGCAGCACCCGCAAATGCAGGCCGGGCTGCGCCGTTTTGGCGCAACGGCCAGGCCATCGCCGCTGGCGCTGGCCCAGCGTCAGGCCGCCTGGCGCGCCGACCGGTCGCTGGCCGCCAGCAACCGGCTGCTAGCGCAATGGGCGACCCAGTTGGGCGCCGATGTGATCTGGCTGATGAATGCCGCCGGTGACTGTGTGGCCGCTAGCAACAGTGACACCGCTGCCAGCTTTGTCGGCGGCAATTTTGCCGACCGCGACTACTTTGTCGCCGCCCGCAACGGCCTGCGCGGCCAGCAATACGCCTTTGGTCGCGCCAGCAGCCTGCCCGGGCTGTATTACGCCGATCCGGTGCTGCTGGCCGGACAGTTTGTCGGTGCCGTGGTGGTCAAGCGCAATATTGCCAACTTGTCGGGCTGGAGCCGCCAATTGCAGGCTTTTTTGACCGATGCCAACGATGTGGTGATTCTGGCCAGCGACAAGGACTGGGAAAACCGCTCGCTGCCCGCTGCCCGCGTCAGCCAACTCAGCGCGCCCAGCCGCCTGGCGCAATACCGCCAGAGCGACTTTGAGACCCTGCGCATTGCGGCCTGGGGCCAGCATCCCGACTACCCTGCGGCCAAGCTGGTAGGCCCCGGCCCGCAGCCCTGGCTGCTGCTATCCAAACCGGTGGCAGACGGCACCCTGCAGGTGCATCTGGCCTATCCGCTGGAGGAACTGGTGCATCACGACAGCGAACGGCTCTGGCTGTTTTGCCTGCTGGCAGCGGCGGGCAGCCTGCTGATCATGGCTGCCTCGGTGGCGGTGGTTTATTTGCGCGAATCAGGCCGGATGCAGGCCGAGCACCGGGTCGCGGCCACGGCTTTCGAGAGTCAGCAGGGCATGCTGATCACCGATGAAAACCAGAGCATTCTGCGGGTCAACCAGGCCTTTACCGACATCACCGGTTTCAGCGCCGGTGACGTGATGGGAAAGAACCCCAGATTGCTGCAATCGGGGCAACATGATGCAGGTTTTTATGCCACTGTCTGGGACAGCATCGCGCGCACCGGTTCCTGGCAGGGTGAAATCTGGAGCCAGCGCAAGAATGGCGAAGTTTTTCCCGAATGGCTGCTGATCACCGCTGCCAAAGACGACAGCGGCAAGATTACCCACTATGTCGGCACGCTGGCCGACATCACCGAACGTAAAGAAGCCGAAAAAGAGATCAACAACCTGGCTTTCTTTGACCCGCTGACCGGTCTGCCCAATCGCCGCTTGCTGCTCGACCGGCTCAGGCAAGCCATGGCCTTGAGCGCGCGCACCGGACATTTTGGCGCGCTGCTGTTCATTGACCTGGACAACTTCAAGAACCTCAACGACAGCCGTGGTCACCAGGTTGGCGATGTGTTGCTGCAGCAGGTGGCCGATCGACTGAAAACCTGCACCCGCGACGGCGACACCACGGCCCGCCTGGGCGGCGACGAGTTTGTCGTGATGCTGGAAAACATGAGCTTTGACACCCAGGAGGCGGCAGAGCAGGCCCGGGTGGTCGGTGACAAGGTGCTGACCAGCCTGAACCAAAGCTACCAACTGGCCGGCTCGGCCCATCACAGCACGCCCAGCATTGGAGTGGCGATGTTTTCCGGCCAGCAGTTGGGCATCGACGAGTTGCTCAAGCGCGCCGATCTGGCGATGTACCAGGCCAAGGCGGCAGGCCGCAACACGCTGCGCTTTTTTGACCCCGAACTGCAGGCGGCCAGCGTCACCCGCGCCGCCCTTGAAGACGACTTGCGCAACGCGGTGCAAAAAGGTCAGTTTGTGCTGTATTACCAGGCGCAAGTGGTCAACGATGGCCGTCTGACCGGGGCCGAGGTGCTGCTGCGCTGGCAGCATCCCCAGCGTGGCATGGTGTCGCCGGCCGAATTCATCCCGCTGGCCGAAGAGTCCGGCCTGATTCTGCCGCTGGGCCAATGGGTGCTGCAAACCGCCTGCGCCCAACTGGCAGCCTGGGCCGGGCAGGAGCGGCTGGCACACCTGAGCGTCTCGGTCAATGTCAGCGCCCGCCAGTTCCGCCAGCCCGACTTTGTCGATCAGGTGGTGTCGATCCTGGATATCTCCGGCGCCCGCCCGCAGCGGCTCAAGCTGGAGCTGACCGAGAGCATGCTGGTCAGCGATGTCGAAGACATCATCGGCAAGATGACCGCCCTCAAGGAGATCGGCGTCGGTTTCTCGCTGGATGACTTTGGCACCGGTTACTCGTCGCTGTCGTATCTGAAGCGGCTGCCGCTCGATCAGCTCAAGATTGACCAGAGTTTTGTCAAAAATATCCTGACCGATCCTAACGATGCGTCGATTGCCAAAATGGTCATCGCGCTGGCCGAGAGCATGGGGCTGTCGGTGATCGCCGAAGGGGTCGAACTTGATGCCCAGCGGGCTTTTCTGGCGCGGCTCGGTTGCCGGGCTTACCAGGGTTATCTGTTTGGCCGGCCGTTGCCGCTGGATCGCTTTGAAGACATGATGTGAGCGCCGACAATCGCACCCATGCATCTGATCATTCCGTTCGCCGCCAGCCCCGGCTGGGCCGACCAGTCCGCCTTGCCGGCGCTCAAGCTGCCACACCTGCAACAACTGCTGCGCCAGCTTGGCCCGCTGCCCGCCGACTGCGGCGACGCGATGAGCCTGTCGCCGCCGCATGAACGTGCGCTGGCGCGTGCCTTGGGTCTGCCAACCGATGACGGCCTGATTCCCTGGGCGGCGCTGCAGGCCCGCCAACGCCCGGAGCTGCGCCAGCCGGGTGCGGCCTGGGCTTTCATCACGCTGTGCCATTGGCAGCTCAACAGCCACCATGTGGCAATGGGCCACCTGCCGCTGCCCGACCTGGGCGGCGCTGAGTCGGATGACTTGCTGGCCGCCATGCGCGGGTATTTTGAAGAAGACGGGATACTACTTTTCCCGGACCAGCCGGGGCGCTGGCTGGCACAGGGCGATCTGTTTGCCGGGCTGGCCAGTGCCGCCACCGACCGGGTGGTCGGCCGCAGCCTGGAAGCCTGGATGCCCCGGTCAGCCCAGGCAGCACCGTTGCGCCGCCTGCAAAACGAGATGCAGATGCTGCTCTACACCCACCCGGTCAACGATGCGCGCGCGGCGCGCGGCCTGCCAGCAGTCAATTCGTTCTGGCTCAGTGGCACCGGTGCCCTGCCAGTTGGCTACCAAATGCCCGATGCAAGCTGCCAGCCGACGGTCATCGACACCCTGCGCCAGCCAGCGCTGACGCAAGACTGGGCCGTCTGGCAGCAGGCCTGGCAGACGCTGGATGCCAGCCAGATCGCGCCGCTGCGCCAGGTCCACCGCAGCGGTCAGCCGCTGCAGATCACCCTGTGCGGTGAACAGGGCAGCCAAAGCTGGCACACCCGGCCACTCTCGGCCTGGCAAAAAGTCAAGCATCTTTTTGGCTCGCAGCCCTTGTCCAGCCTGCTTGAACAGCTATAAAAAACATAGTATTGACGGTTTCTCATTTCCGCCTTGAGACCACACCGTGCCGCGCCACCTGCTCTATCTGATCGTTTTCATTGAAGGCTTTTGCTCGCTGGGGGCCGAAGTGATTGCGCTGCGTCGGCTGCTGCCGCATGTCGGCAGCGCGATTGTGGTCACGGCACCGACCATCGGCTTGTTTTTGCTGGCGCTGGCGCTGGGCTACGCAGCGGGGGCACGGGTTGCCACGCGCTATGCCGAGGTGGTGGCACGCAATTTTCAGATGGCAGCACTGCTGGCGGGGCTGGGGCTGGCACGGGTCACGGTCGATGGCCTGTTTGCTGCTGTCCAGCCAAGCTGGGCTGCCAGCCTGTTGCTGATCGGCGGCGTGTTGTGCCCGCTGGCCTGGCTGCTCGGGCAAACCGTGCCGGTGCTGACCAACCTGCTGCAACACACACGCACCGGTGAGGCCAGCGGTTATGCGCTGTACTGGTCCACGCTGGGCTCTTTTCTGGGTTCGGTCAGCCTGTCGCTGCTGGTGATGCAATGGCTTGGGGTGTCAGCAGCGGTGCTGGTGTGTGCGTTGCTGCTGGCGCTGGGCAGCCTGCTGCTGCAACCCCCTGGCAAACCCTGGCCGTTATTGATGTCAGCCAAAGTGCTGGCCATCGGGCTGGCGAGCAGCTTGGCCCACCTGTATCCGGCGCATCAAGTGATTGACACCGCCTATGCCGACTACCGCATCGAGCCGCTCAACCGGCCCGGCGACATCAATATGCGCGCCTTTCTGATCAACAACTCGCTGGCTTCGCTGATCGACGACAGCCAGCCACCGCAATACGCCCGCTACATCCAACATCTGCGCCAGATCATCCTGAATGAACTGGGCCTGTCGGCAAAAGACATTCTGGTGCTCGGCGCTGGCGGCTTTACCCTGTCGCACCAGGAGCCGAGCAACCGCTATACCTATGTGGACATTGACCCGCAGATCCGCGCCATTGCCGAGCAGCGGTTTTTAAAGCAGCCGATTCAAGGCAGCCTGATCGAAGACGATGCGCGCCGCTTTGTTCGCCACACCAGTCGGCGGTTTGACGCGGTGGTGGTCGATGTTTTCAGCAGCCACAGCTCGATTCCCAGCCACCTGATCACGCGCGAGTTCTGGCAAGACACCCGGCGCACCCTGAACCCGCAAGGGGTGCTGCTGATCAACCTGATTCTGGATGGCCGGCTGGAAACGCCCTACGCGCGCAACCTGCTGGCCACCATCGAGAGCGTTTATGGCCGCTGCGCAGTAGAAGTGCTGCACAAATCCAAACCCTTGAGCAATGTGATTGTCAGTTGCTACCACAGCAGCAAGGCCGGGCCGGTCACACCCTACACCGACGAGCAGAACCGTGCGGATTTGGACCGAGCTAGCGCGGACTAAAGGCTAACCGGGTGCAGGGCTAGGCAGCCACCCGGTCTTCTTCGTTGACGAAAACGGGTTTATAGAACTTGCGCCGCCACTTGTTGGCGTATTGCCCATCATCCTGATAGTAAACAGTTGTTCCTCCAAAAAGCGCAGTAACCATAGTCCCCAGCCATTTTTCACTTGACATCCCGTCGGTCTCAAGAATTTTTGCCAATTCTTGACGCAACTCTGGCAAGGTGTTGCAGTGCTCATAAAGAGCCTCAACTCTCGGATCTTTGCTCATAACCATCCTTCCAAAGAAAAAGCACGATCAATTTCGGTCGTGATAGGCTCAAAATCTTTCGCCGTCCAGTGTCCAGCTTCTATAAATGTCGCATTTCTTGATGTCCTGGAAACAACCCATTGAGCATAGGCTCTTGCCCAAATTTCAGGCGGATCAAGAATGTAATCTCTGATGTCCGCTGTCGGTATTGCTCGCCATTCGTCTGCCGCTCGGCTTGCCATTGCCTTTGAAACAACACGAGTTAAACGACCTGCAACATTCTTTGACTCATACATCTGCCCGTGTCCAAATGCGTGCAAATCCAATAAATGACCTACCTCATGCAGCATCGTGTCCAGCGGCCCATGTCCAAGACCAATCAGGATGCGGTTCAAACTTGGCTCATATTCACCATGGACATCGTTCTTTTGCATCAGCTTGATCGTTGTTCTTGGTAATCTGCCATCGTCGTGTGCCGCATCAATAGCCGCCAGCGCTCTACGAATTGGATCATATGCAGCAGACTCTGGAACGTCAATCGAATGACTGACCGGCTTGATCCGAAACTTTGCTGTCGTTGCCATTTGGTCATTCATTGCGTCTTGCAGATGTGCTGATTTTATCTTTGAGCTTGTCGATTCAACCACCCCCATCTGCACCGGCACCGGTGCCCAATCAGGCTACCCCAGCCGCAACGCATGCGACCAGTCAGGAAGCGGAGGTCTTTGCCGCAGCGCAGTTGGCCTCGAACCGCCCGCATAATCAGCAACCGTTTCACTTTAAAGAAGGCCACCAGCATGGGACTAGCCGCAGAAAAACCAGTTTTTACCGCCGATGACTACCTGGCATGGGAGAACACGCAAGAGGATCGTCATGAATTTCTTGACGGCGAGGTGTTTGCCATGGCCGGTGCTGAAGACCGGCATGTCACCGTTGCCATGAATCTTGCATTTGCGCTGCGCCAGCACCTCAGCGGCAGCCGGTGCCGCACCTACATGAGCGACATGCGGCTGCAGGTGGCCTCGGCCAACAGCTACTTTTACCCGGATGTGCTGGTCACTTGCAGTGCCGCAGACCAGGCCAGCCGATCGGTCAAGACCGAGCCGGTGCTGATCATTGAGGTGTTGTCGCCCAGCACCGCCGCTTATGACCGGGGGCTGAAGTTCAGCCATTACCGAAATCTGGCGAGTTTGCAAGAGTATGTGCTGGTGGATCTGGAGACCCGCAGCACCGACTGTTATCGCAAAGGTGCTGACGGGCTGTGGGTGCTGCACCCGTTTGCGCGCGGCGACACGGTGTCGCTGGCCAGCGTCGCGCTGGCAGTCACCCCAGAGCAGATGTTTGCCGAAGTGGATGGATTGTGAGTTTCGTTAACCGGTTTGTTATTTTGATGTCATTTTGGCTTCTAGCCCTTATCCCTATTGCCTGAGAAGCTATGAAATTAATAGTAAGAGAAATCCCGCCCCGCCCCGCCTGGACACTGGAGCAGGCGGGCATTCACCCGCTGCTGGCGCAGCTTTATGCAGCGCGCGGGGTGCAAGATGCGCACGAGCTTGACACCGCGCTGGCGCACCTGATCCCTCCTGCCGCGATGAAAGGCACGGCGGATGCAGCGCAGTTGCTGGCCGATGCGATTGGCGCCGACAAAAAAATCTGCATCGTCGCCGACTACGACTGCGATGGCGCCACCGCCTGCGCAGTGGCGGTGCGCGGCCTGCGCCTGCTCGGTGCGCGCCATATCGATTACATCGTGCCCGACCGGGTGCAAGACGGTTATGGCCTGACGCCACCGATTGCCGCCCGTGTCAAGGCCAGCGGTGCCGACCTGCTGATCACCGTCGATAACGGCATTGCCAGTTTTGAGGGTGTGGCGGCGGCTCGCGCCCTGGGCTTGCAGGTGCTGGTGACCGACCACCACCTGTGCGCCAGCATCGATGGCCAGATCACCCTGCCCGCAGCGGATGTCATCGTCAACCCGAACCAGCCGGGCTGCAGCTTTGCCAGCAAGTCGATCGCCGGGGTCGGCGTGATGTTTTATGTGCTGCTGGCGCTGCGCACCGAATTGCGCCAGCGTGGCGTGTTTGCCGCCACCGAGCCAGCGGCGGGCGGCTCTGCACCGCCGCTGGCCGGCCTGGTGCCGCCGCGTGCGCAGCCCCGGCTTGATGCGCTGCTGCCGCTGGTGGCACTGGGCACGGTGGCCGATGTGGTGCGGCTTGACGCCAACAACCGCCGCCTGGTGGCGCAAGGGCTAAAACGGGTTCGCGCCCTTAGACTGCCCGCCGGACTGGCCGCGTTGTTTATCGCATCAGCGCGGGATGCCAAAACTGCCACCACCTTTGACCTGGGCTTTGCCCTGGGTCCGCGCATCAACGCGGCAGGCCGCCTGAGCGACATGACACTGGGCATTGAATGCCTGCTGACCGATGATGAGCAACGCGCACTGGAGCTGGCCAAGACACTTGACGGCATCAACCAGGACCGCCGCCAGATTGAGGGCCAGATGCGCGAGCAGGCGCTGGCGGCAGCCGAACTGCTGTTTGAAGACGCCAGCCAGGCACCGCCCGCCATCTGCGTGTTTGACCCCGAGTTTCATGAAGGCGTGGTCGGCATTGTGGCGGCGCGCATCAAGGACAAGCTGCACCGCCCGGCCTTTGTGTTTGCCCCGAGTGGCGCTACCGGACATAGCCATGAACTCAAGGGTTCGGGCCGCTCGATTGCCGGTTTTCATCTGCGCGATGCGCTGGACCTGGTGGCCAAACGCTATCCCGGCGTGCTGCTGCGTTTTGGTGGCCATGCCATGGCGGCTGGCTGCACCATCGCCCGGGAGCATTTTGAACGCTTTGAGCAAGGCTTGAACGAGGTCGCGCAAGAATGGCTGGATGCCGCCACCCTGATGCGCCGGCTTGACACCGATGGCCCGCTCAAGCCCGAGTACCGCCGCGTCGATCTGGTCGATCTGCTGCACCACGAGGTCTGGGGTCAGGGCTTTGCGGCGCCGACTTTCAGCGAAGAAGTCGAAGTGCTGTCACAACGCCTGGTCGGCGAGAAACACCTGTCACTCAAGCTCAAGCACCAAGGCCAGCCGATTGATGGCATCTGGTTTGGTCATACCGAGAGCCTGCCGGCACGGGTCAAGCTGGCGTTTCGGCTGGACGCCGACAGTTGGCGTGGCGAGCGCAAGCTGCGATTTTTGGTGGAGGCGGCCGAGTTGTAACAGTTCTGCTCAAACCGGGTAAAACCGGATGGCATTGCGGCCTGCATCCTTGGCCTGGTACATGGCGGCATCTGCCCATTTCAGAATGTCGGTGTGCGAGGTTTCATGGTTGACAAACAGCACCACGCCAATGCTGGCCGAGCAATGGTGCTCTACGACGATGTCCGTTTCGCCCTCTTTGCTGCAGGTCAGGAGATAAGTCACAGCCAGCGAAGCCCGGATTTTTTCGGCAATCACCCGGGTCTGTGCCATTGATTCAGCTTTGTCTTGATCAAGCTCGCCCAGCACCACGACAAATTCATCGCCGCCAAAGCGGGCCACGGTATCGACCGCACGCACACAATTGAGCAATCGCCGGGCCACTTCGACCAACAGCAGGTCGCCGATCAAATGGCCGTGCTGGTCATTGAGCGGCTTGAAGTTGTCCAGGTCGAGCACCATCACGGCAGCATAGCGCCCGCTGCGTTTGCTCAGGGCCATGGTCTTGCTCAGGCGATCGACCAGCATGCGGCGGTTGGGCAGTTGCGTCAGCGGGTCAAAAAAAGCCAGTTGGCGCACCTGTTCTTCCATGCGCTTGCGCTCGGTGATATCCCGCGAAATCACATAGGCACCGCCGTATTCATGGTTGCTGTTAAAGATGAAATTGGCGTTGTCTTCGCGCCAAAAATAGTGGCCGGTTTGGTGTTTGACGCGGTAGGAATAAGTCAGGTTTTCCTGTTTGCCTTTTATCGCTTCATCTATTTTTACGAACACCGCATCAAGGTCATCGGGATGAATGATCGAAAGCACCTCAATGCTGGTCCGGGCAAGCTCTTCCTGCTCGGGGTAGCCCAGTTGTTTGATGGCTGAAGGCGAAACATACTGGATATGCCCATGCTGGTCAAAAATGGTGATGCCGTCGCTGGTGTTTTCGGCCATGAGCCGGAATTTTTGCTCGCTTTTCTGCAAGGCAGCCTCAGCTTGCTTACGCTCTGAAATGTCAGCTACAAAGGCGGTGAACCGGTAGCCATCGACCGTCTTGAACGGCACGACGGAAATTGCGGCGGGAAACTCCTCGCCGCTTCGTCGCAGGCCAGTGAGTTCAATGCGCCGGTTCAACACTTCTTTCTGGCCAGTAGCCTGGAAACAGGCCAGCCCCTGGTGGTACGCTGCGTGGTACTGCACCGGTAAGATGGTGTCGTGCAGCATCCGGCCCAGCGCTTCATCCTTGCGCCAGCCAAAAATCGCTTGCGCCTGCTGGTTCCAGTCGGTGATGCGGCCCTGGTCATCCATGCCGATCACGGCATCGAGCGCGCAGTCAAAAACGGTGCGCAAGTGGATTTCGCTCAAACGAACCCGTTCATCGGCTTGCTTGATGGCAGTGACATCGGTGTGCGTGATGCTGGCGCCGCCCAAGTCGTTGTGAGCCAATGGCATCACCACCATGTTGAACCAGCGCTGGCGCCCGGGCGAATGGCAGGGGTACTCCAGGCTGAAACTCGGCAAACGACCTTGCATCACCGCCCAAATGCCATTGCAGGCTTGCTGGGTAAAGGCATCCGCCTGCGCACCCAGCGCACAGATCGCCAGGTAATTGCTGCCGACATCGGTGTTGGGGGCAACCTGGCCCGGCTCAAGCCCGTTGTCTTGCGCATACTGCCGCCAGTGCTGGTTGACCGCCAGAATCACCCCGTTGCCATCAATCACCACAATTTCTGCGGCCACAGAATCGAGAATTGCCTGTTTGAAGGCTTCGCTTTGCTGCAGTGCGTCGCGGATCCGGTTTCGCTCGCTCAGATCAATGTCCAGACAAAACAGCTCAGGCTCGCGTCCAATGGGTTGGACTAGCGCATAGTTTGAAAAAACCGGGGTAAGGGCGCCACTCTTGGTTTTCAGCGTCAACTCGCCAGCCGGAATGGCCTCGCCACCTGCTGCCATCTGCTGCATCGCCAGCCTGACACCATCCTGCAGGTCGTGCGGAATGATCAATTCGAGCAGATTGGCCCCCAGCGCCTCGGCTGCGCTGTAGCCATAAATGCGCTCGGAGGCCGGGTTCCAGAACGTCACCGTGCCATCGAGTGCATAACCCTGCACGGCCACTCCGTTAATGTTTTCCATCAGCGAGTGAAAGCGGCTCTCGCTTTCACGAATGATTTTTTCGGCTTGTTTGCGCTCGCTGATGTCGGCATTGGTGCCAATCATGCGCGTGCCTTTGCCGTTGGCATCGCGACTGATCACCTTGCCGCGGCCCAGCGTCCAAGCCCAACTGCCGTCCTTGCACAACATGCGAAATTCAATGCTGGCGGTGCCGGTTTTGCCATCCAGATAGGGCTGCAAAGCCGCCATCACGGCGGGTACATCATCGGGATGAACACGCTTGGACCATGCCTCAGCGTTGTTCTCAAATTCATGCTCGGCATAGCCAAACATTTCCTTGTAGCGGCGTGAAAAGAACGCTTCGCCAGTCTGAAGATTCCAGTCCCACAGGCCGTCACCACCACTCTCCAAAGCAAATTGCCAGCGTTCTTCGCTGCGTTTCAGCGCGTCTTCGGCTTGTTTGCGCTCGCTGATGTCGCTGATTACCAGGCGCAGCACGGGCGATCCCTGGTCATCCTTGGCCATCACGCTTGCCAGATGTGCCCAGAGCGGCGGGCCGTCATGCTTGTGCAATCGCAATTCGCACGACAGCGATTCACCGGAATTGCGCAGCTTGCGCCGAAGCCGGTAAAACATGACCTGGTCTTCCTTGAAAATGAAGTGGCTGATAGGTTGATTAATCAGTTCATTGCGGGGCAGGCCCAGCAGGCTGGCGGTGGTCAGGTTGGCCTGCCGGATCAGGTCGTCATCGCCCACCGAACAGTAGCCAACCGGCGCCAGGTCGTAAAAATCAAAATAGTAGGCTTGCGAGGCTTCGAGCGCCTGTTGCGCACTTCGCAACTCGTCGTTTTGAATTTCCAGCTCAATCTGGTGCACTTGCAGCTCATGCAACAGTTGGGCACTGGCTTGGGGCGACAGGGACTCGGGGTTGACCGTCACATGCGCAGCACGCTGCCGGGAAATCGCCTCAGCGGCTGCTCGAAGCACCCCTGCTGCGACAAGCGCAGCTTGAGGTGAGGGGTCATACTCGCGTTTCATCGGGCACCTCCGGTGTGGTTTGTCTTCTTCTTTTTATGCCTGCATTCTAGTCCCCTGATCAACAGCCGACCATCCGCAGGATTCCGATTTGCTATATTAGTAATAGCTATTGGGGCTTGCTGGATAAGGGCTGGAGGCCATTTTCAATAAATATTTCAATTCTTGTGCATCCAAAACGCCATGCTGCTCGTTCTAAAGGCAGGTCGGTCGATTCGGCCTGTTTTTCAACACTGCACAAGGAGTTCAAAGATGAGAAAACACCTGCTTTACACGCTGGCCCTGGCGGGTCTGGTGGCCACCCCATTGCAGGCACAGCCTGTTTTTCAGGACGGCGTATTGACCGATCCGGCCGGCATAACGCTGTATGTGTTCGACAAGGACCAGCCCGGCAAGAGCAACTGCCAAGGCGCCTGCCTGCAGGCTTGGCCGGCCTACACGGCGGGCACCGGGTCTGGCAAGTTGCCCGAGGTGGGACGACTGCCCGGCGACGGCGCACAGCAATGGACCTGGAACAAGTTGCCGCTGTATTACTTTGCCGGGGATGCCAAGCCGGGCGACCGCACCGGTGATGGCAGCGGCGGCACCTGGCATGTGGTCAAGGGCAGCGCCGCCGCCCCGGCGACTGGCGTGACACCGGCCTACAAATACTGACACTGAACACCCTGATCTGGCCGTTTTGCCAGATCAGCGGCGCACCAGGCACCATGCAAAGGCCCAACCGTTAAACTTTGTGGGCCATCATCTGACACATTCAAGTTGAGGGCAAGTCGGCTCTCTGCCACTGCGGCAGACCACGCCCAACCCCAACCGAAAAGGTCGCAACATGGTGCAAAGCGAGGAGATTGAAGCGTTGATGGCGCGAGTGGACCTGGGTGATCATCAGGCTTTCAAGGAACTGCATAGCCGTGTTGCGGGCCACTTGATGGCGGTGGCGATGCGCATCCTCAATGACCACGGTGCTGCCGAAGACGTGGTTCAGGAGGTATTTGCCGGTTTCTGGAACAAAGCCTCTAGCCTGTCGGCACCGGTTCGCAAAGGGCCGGGCTGGCTGTGTGTGGTAACGCGCAACCGCGCGCTTGATGCGGTTCGCAAGCGGCCGTCAGAGCTTGCGCTGCAATGGCAGAACGTCGAGGGTGAAGAACTGTCGCACGATCTGGCCTCTGACAACCCCGGTGTTTTTGAACAGTTGCAATTTGAGCAAGAGCATCGGCAGTTGCAAAACTGCCTGCAGTGTCTTGAAGCCGCGCCCCGGCAAGCGGTGCTGCTGGCTTGCTGCGAAGGCCTGACCCATGCTGAACTGGCATCGCGGCTGCAACGTCCGCTGGGAACCGTCAAGGCCTGGACGCGCCGAAGTTTGCTGCAGTTGAAGACGTGCATGGAATTGTCGTCATGAAAACCTGCTGGTACCACCACCCCGAAACCATCGATCGCCTGCAGGCCCGTCTTTCCGTTGGGTCAGTGTCATGGAACAAGTCGATTGTGTGGTGATCGGGGCCGGGGTGATCGGTCTGGCGGTGGCGCGCGCGCTGGCGCTGGCCGGGCGCGAGGTATGGCTGCTGGAGGCGGCAGCGGCGATTGGCACCGGCACCAGCTCGCGCAATAGCGAGGTGATTCACGCCGGCATCTATTACCCGCCGGGTTCGCTCAAGGCGGGCCTGTGCGTGCCGGGCCGGGCGCTGCTGTACGACTACTGCGCCGAACGTGGCATCGGGCACCGGCGCTGTGGCAAGCTGATCGTCGCCAACACCAGCGCCCAGGTCAGCCAGCTCAGGCAAATTGAACAACAGGCGCTGCACAACGGCATCAACGACCTGCGGCTGCTGGATCAGCAGGCGGTGCGGCGACTGGAACCCGAGTTGAACTGCCAGGCCGCCCTGCTGTCACCGGGCACCGGCATTGTCGATAGCCATGCACTGATGCAGAGTCTGCATGGCGATTTTGTGCAGGCTGGCGGCGTTTTGGCGCTTAATACGCCTGTAGCCCTTATGGGCTATGCGCACCATGCTATTGAATTAGTAACGTCTGACGGCACCCGGCTGCGCACCAATGGCTTGGTCAACGCAGCCGGTTTGCAGGCGCTGGCGCTGGCCCGCCAGTTCAAGGGCTTGGCGGCACGGCATGTTCCAGCGGCTTTTTTCGCCAAGGGCAATTACTTCACTCTGGCCGGTCGGGCACCTTTTTCGCACCTGATTTACCCGGTGCCCGAGCCGGGCGGCCTGGGCGTTCACCTGACACTTGACCTCGGTGGCCAGGCCAAATTTGGGCCGGATGTGCAGTGGGTCGATTCGCCTGACGACTTGCGCGTGGACCCGGCACGTGGCGATGCGTTTTATGCCGAGGTGCGCAAGTATTGGCCGGGTTTGCCCGATGGCGCGCTGCTGCCGGGCTATGCCGGCATCCGCCCCAAAATCAGCGGCCCGCAGGCAGCGTTGGCCGACTTCCTGATTCAGGGGCCGGCCAGCCACGGCATACCCGGATTGGTCAACCTGTTTGGCATCGAGTCGCCAGGCCTGACCAGTGCGCTGGCGATTGGCCAATATGTCGCAAAACTTATGTAACTATCAAGGTGATAGCTACAAGCGCAATAGGGACAAGGGCTAGAAGGTGTTTTTGATCATCAAGGCGGCACTTTTCACCAGCCCTGGCCCCTGGTAAATCAGGCCGGTATAAAGCTGCACCAAGTCGGCACCGGCGCTGATCTTGCTGACCGCATCTTCGGCGCTCAGGATGCCGCCGGCGCCGATGATCGGAAAATTTTTGCCTAACGCCGCGCGCAGTTGCGTGATCACCTGGTTGCTCAGTGCCAGCACCGGCGCACCCGACAGGCCACCGGCCTCGGTGGCGTGGGCCATGCCCTGCACCGCAGTGCGGCTCAGCGTGGTGTTGGTGGCAATGACACCCCAGGCGTTGTTGACCCGGCCGGCGCGGTAACAGCCATAGCGTTTGAGGGTCTGGGCGATCATGGCAATCTGCTCGCCATCAAGGTCCGGGGCGATTTTCAGAAAAATCGGGATGCGTTTGCCATGCTGCTGCGCCAACTGCTCGCGTCGTTCTGACACCGCCCCAAGCAAGGCATCGAGTGCTGCGTCGTTTTGCAGGCTGCGCAGGTTTTGAGTATTGGGGCTGGAAATGTTGACGGTGACGTAATCGGCATACGGATAAACACCGTTGAGACAGATCAGGTAATCAGCAACGGCGTGCGCCATCGGGGTGGCGGCATTTTTGCCAATGTTCAGGCCCAGCAGCATCGGGGTCGCCTGGTCTTCGCCGCTGCGCCTGCGCTGGTAGAAACCGGACTGCTGAACATGGGCAATGAAGGTTTCCAGCCCGTCATTGTTGAAACCCAGCCGGTTGATCAGGGCGCGCGCCGCTGGCAGGCGAAACATGCGCGGTTTTGGGTTGCCGGGCTGCTCCAGCGGGGTGACGGTGCCAACTTCAACAAAACCAAAACCCATGGCACCCAGGCCGTCGATGCAGCGGGCGTTTTTGTCCAGCCCGGCGGCCAGACCGACCCGATTGGGGAATGTCAGACCGGCCACTTCAATCGGGTCATCGACGCGCTGGCTGGCATAGGCCAACTGCAGCAGCGAACCCTGGCTGCGCGCCAGTGCGCGAATCGTCAGTTCATGGGCCACTTCGGGGTCCAGACCAAATAAAAACGGTCGCGCCAGCGCGTAGGGGACAAGTGCCATTGGATAATTCCTGTGAATAAACCGATCAATCAAACAACCGGATTTTCCCAGATGGCACACTTTCCCCAGATGGCTCACCCGCCGCACCCCTCGCAAGCGGCTTTGTCGCAAGACGCGCTCAAAACCCTGGTCGGCCAGGCGGCGCTGCATTACGTGGTGCCGGGAGACATTGTTGGTGTCGGCACCGGCTCCACCGTCAACCAGTTCATCGACGCGCTGGCCGGCATCAAAGACCAGATCAAGGGAGCGGTGTCAAGCTCGGTGGCCAGTACCGAACGTCTGCAGGCACTCGGCATTGCGGTGTTTGACTGTGCGCAGGTGCCCGAGTTGTCGGTGTATATCGACGGTGCCGACGAAATTGACCACCAGGGCTACATGATCAAAGGCGGAGGTGCCGCGCTGACGCGCGAAAAAATCGTCGCCGCCCAGTCGCGCCGATTTGTCTGCATTGCCGATGAATCCAAGCTGGTGCAAACGCTGGGCAAATTCCCGCTGCCGCTCGAAGTGATCCCGATGGCGGCGCCGCGCATCATTGGGCAGTTTGCCGCCATCGGCGCACAAGCAGTGGTGCGGCTGAAAAACGGCACGCCTTTGGTGACCGACAACGGTCAACATATTCTGGATGTCACCGGTTTGCAGATCGCCGACCCGCTGGCGTTTGAAACCCGGGTCAGTCAATGGCCGGGCGTGGTGACGGTTGGTGTTTTTGCCTATCAAAAAGCCCAGGTGTGCTTGCTGGGCACGGCACAGGGTGTCAAAACCATTCATTTTTCTAACTGCTCTGATCTCCTTGCCGTTCGGGCTGAGCCTGTCGAAGCCTTGCCAATGGGTCACCAAGCCCTTCGACAAGCTCAGGGCGAACGGGACACGACCGTATGAGTTCTATCCAAGACCGACTCCAGCGCCAGCTTTTTGCTTTTTTTACCGAGGATTCTTTATGAGCCAGCAAACCAAATTTTTATTGAACGAAGACCAGATGCCCCGCGTCTGGTACAACCTGCAAGCCGATTTTCCGAAGCCGCTGCCGACTGTGCTGCACCCCGGCACCCTGCAACCGATTGGCCCGGATGATCTGGCCCCGTTGTTTCCGATGGCGCTGATCATGCAAGAGGTAAGCCAGGAGCGCGAGATCGAAATCCCCGAGCCGGTGCGTGATATTTACCGCCTGTGGCGGCCGGCCCCGCTGTACCGCGCCCACCGTCTCGAAAAGATGCTCGGCACCCCGGCGAAGATTTTTTACAAATACGAGGGTGTCAGCCCGGCTGGCAGCCACAAGCCCAACACCGCCGTGCCGCAGGCGTTTTTCAACAAAGAGGCCGGTGTCAAGCGGCTGGTGACCGAAACCGGCGCTGGCCAGTGGGGCACCTCGCTGGCGTTTGCCGGCTCGATCTTTGGCATGGAAGTCGAAGTGTTCCAGGTGCGTGTGTCGTATGACCAAAAGCCCTACCGCCGCGCCGTGATGGAGACTTATGGTGCCCGCTGCGTTGCCTCGCCATCCAATGAGACGGTGTATGGCCGCTCGGTGCTGGCCAAACGACCCGATCATCCGGGCAGCCTGGGCATTGCGATTTCTGAAGCGGTCGAACTGGCAGTGCAGCGCGACGACACCAAATATGCGCTGGGATCGGTGCTCAACCATGTGCTGCTGCACCAGACCATCATTGGCCAAGAAGCCATGCAGCAAATGGAAATGGCCGACACCTGGCCGGACGTGGTGGTGGGCTGTACCGGTGGCGGCTCCAATTTTGCCGGCATTGCCTTCCCATTCATTGGCCACGGCCTGCGCGGTGGCCCCAAGCCGCGCATGGTGGCGGTAGAGCCGGCCGCCTGCCCGTCACTGACGCGTGGCAAATACGCCTACGACTTTGGCGACACCGGCCACCTGACGCCGCTGACCAAGATGCACACGCTGGGCAGCCAGTTCACGCCGCCCGGTTTTCATGCTGGCGGCCTGCGCTACCACGGCATGGCGCCGATGGTGTCGCATTGCATGCAGCTTGGCCTGCTTGAAGCGGTGGCCTACAACCAGGTCGAGTGTTTTGAAGCCGGCGTGATGTTTGCCCGGGCCGAGGGCATTGTGCCGGCACCTGAGGCCAACCATGCGGTCAAAGGCGCGATCGTCGAGGCGCTGCGCTGCAAGGCCGAGGGCAAATCAGAAACCATTTTGTTCAACCTGTGCGGACATGGGCACTTTGACATGGTGGCTTACCAGAAGTATTTTGCCGGTGAACTGACCGACGAGAAATACGCCGAAAGCGAACTCGCCATGGCGCTGGCCGGCCTGCCCAGCGTGCCCGACACGGTTTGAGTTGAATTCAACGCGCTGCCGGCATGGCAAGCCAGCGGCGCATCAGCGTGTCTTCAATCACCCGGATGCAAGCCTGAGCCTGCACCTCCAGGCAGACCTGGGTGTGCGGAATGCTGTCATGCCAGCCGGGTTGCGGGTAACTGACTGGCTTGCGCTGCATCATGGTTTGCCCTTGCGCCAAGCCATCGACAGCCACCCGCACCCGGCCGGCCTGCAACCGGAACAGCTCCGGGTTGGTCAGCACCACAAAGGCCAGCACATCGTGGCCATAACAGCCGTTGATGGCACCCACCAGCGGGTCGTGCTGGCTGTAAAAACCGCTGTAAAACTGCACCGCGTGGTAGAGCATGCTGGTGGCCGGGTGCTGGTGGTGTGCGGCAATTTCCCAAAACAGGGCCAGCGGCAAAATCACCTGGTGCGTCACATCCAGCCCTACCATGGTCAGTGGCCAGCCGGCGGTGAACACCACATCGGCGGCGTGCGGGTCGTTCCAGATATTGGCTTCGGCCACCGGTGACACATTGCCGGACTCGATCACCGTGCCCCCCATCAGGATGACTTCACGCACCAGCGTCGGCAATTTGGCATCAAGTTGCAGTGCCGCCGCCAAGTTGCCCAACGGACCCACCGCCACCACGGTGATCTCGCCGGGGTATTGGCGCGCCGTGTCCACGATAAAGCGGGCGGCACCACGCGGGTCGGCCTGCGCGGTGACCGGCAGCCGGTGCGGCAGGTTACCCAGTCCGTCGGCGCCGTGGATGAAGTCCGGCGGCGGCTCGGCCAATTTGACCAGCGGCTTGCTGGCACCCTGTGCCACCGCCACGTCGCGCCCGGCCAGCATGCACAGGTACAAAGCATTGGCGGTAGCCTGCTCGACCCACACATTGCCAAAGGTGGTGGTGATGCCAACCACGTCAATGCCCGGATGCGCCAGCGCATAGTAAAGCGCCATCGCGTCATCGACGCCCGGATCGGTGTCGAAAATGACTTTGCGCGGTGTTGTTGAATCGGTCATGGCGTGAAGTGTCGGTCGATGGGTGTTGGGGTGATGCGAATCGGCGAATCAAGAAAAGCGCCGGGGCGATTGTTGCCCGAAAGCGGGCGATGGGCAGTGACAAAGCTGCTGCGGGCCAACTGCCTGGCACTTGGAGGCTGCTTGAATTGGCTGATTTATTCAGGTCCTGACCCACAGCCTGGCCCTGCAGCCACGATCAGCCGACTCGGTCGCACCCCTAGAATCGGCCCACACTATCCGGGCTGCCATGAGTCAAATCCTTATCAACGACTACCTTCGTCAGCTTGATCTGATCAAGAAAACCAGCGGCAGCCAGCGCGAAACGATTGTGCGCGAGGCTTTCAAGGATTTGCTCAAAAGCTGGGGCAAGCAGCAAGACCTGGTGTTTCTGGCCGAATACCCGCTCAAAACCGCCAGCAAGACAAACATCAATGTCGATGGCGCATTGCTGCACGAATTGCGTCTGCCGCTGGGTTACTGGGAAGCCAAGGATGCCGATGACGACCTGGATGCCGAGGTCAGCAAAAAATTCAAAAAGGGCTATCCGCAAGACAACATCATTTTCAGCGACGACAGCACCGCCGTGCTGTGGCAAAACAGGGCCGAGGTATTGCGCTGCGACATGACCGACACGCAGGCGCTGGAGCGTCTGCTGAAGCTGTTTTTCAGCTTTGAGCGGCCCGAGATTGCCGGTTTTCGCGCTGCTGTGGCGCAATTCAAGACCGACTTGCCTGAAGTGCTGCTGGCATTGCGCCAGATGATCGAGGCGGCGCATCTTGCCAATGTCGGCTTTCGCAAGGCAGAAGAAAAATTTCTGACGCACGCGCAAGAGGCCATCAACCCGGCATTGACCGAGGCCGATGTGCGCGAAATGCTGATCCAGCACATCCTGACCGAAGAGATTTTTGCCAAGGTGTTTGATGACAGCGACTTTCACCAGCACAACAACGTGGCGCGCGAGCTATATGCCCTGGAGGGCGCATTTTTCACCGGTGCACTCAAAAAACAAACCCTCAAAGGGCTGGAAACCTATTACGCCGCGATTCGTGCTACCGCTGCGCAAATCAGCAGTCACAGCGAAAAGCAGACTTTTCTGAAACTTATCTACCAGAATTTTTACAAGGTTTATAACGCACGGGCGGCAGATCGGCTCGGCGTGGTCTATACCCCGAATGAAATCGTGCGCTTCATGATTGATGCCACCGACTGGCTGTGCGAACAGCACTTCGGAAAAAACCTGATCGACCGCGATGTGGACATTCTGGATCCGGCCACCGGCACCGGCACCTTTATTTGTGAACTGCTGGAGCACTTTCGCGGCCAGCCCACCAAACTGCGGCACAAATACCGGCACGAACTGCACGCCAACGAGATCGCGATTCTGCCGTATTACGTCGCCAACCTGAACATCGAATCGACCTTTGCCGCGATCACCGGCCAATATGAGGATTTTGCCAACCTGTGCTTTGTCGATACGCTCGACAACGTTGGCCTGCACACTGCGGCCAAGGGGGTCAATGCCGAGTTGTTTGGCGGTGTCAGCGAAGAAAATGTGGCGCGTATCCGGCGGCAAAACAGCCGCCGCATCAGCGTCATCATTGGCAACCCGCCCTACTATGCCAACCAGACCAATGAAAACGACAACAACAAGAGCCGCGACTACCCGCAGATGGATGCGCGCATCAGGCAAACCTACATTGCCGAGAGCACCGCGCAAAAAACCAAGCTCTACGACATGTATGCGCGCTTTTTCCGCTGGGCCAGCGACCGGCTCGCCGACAACGGCATACTGGCCTTTGTCAGCAACCGCAGCTTTATCGAAAGCCGCACCTTTGACGGCTTTCGCAAGACGGTAATGGCTGAGTTTGCCGACATTTATGTGCTTGATCTGGGTGGCGATGTGCGCGCCAATCCAAGGCTCAGCGGCAGCAGGCACAGCGTGTTTGGCATCCAGACCGGTGTGGCGATCAGCTTCATGGTCAAGCGAACGCCGCCACCCGCCGCCGTGGGGAGAGTCGGCAAGCCGCGCAGCCGCAAGGCGGTGATCAAAAAGCCCGCTCTGCTGCATTACTACCGTCGCCCCGAGATGGAAACTGCCGAGGAAAAACTGAGTTTTCTGGCAAGCGCTCACCTGCGGAACCTGCAGTTTGAGCAGATCAAGCCAGACCACGATGGCAACTGGCTGAATCAAACCGATAACGATTTTGCAACGCTGCTGCCGTTGGCAAACAAGGAATCCAAGGCGGCCAAGACGGCGGCGAGCGAGTGCGCAATTTTCAAGCTGTATTCGCTCGGGATATCGACCAACCGGGATGAATGGGTCACTGATGCTGACAAGGCGGTTTTAGAAAAAAAAGTCAAGTACATGTCAGACCGGTTGAATACAGATACAAAGGACAACGCGATCAAGTGGTCACGCAACCTGAAACGTCGCGTTCTGCAGGGCAAGCTTGAACTGTTTGACAAAATGCGCATTCGGCCCATGTATCGGCGGCCCTTCTTGGTCGAGTGGTTTTATGACTCCGGTATTTTGGTGGATGAACGCGGTGCGGCACCTGATGTCTTTCCTGCAGATGCTGACGTTCCCTATCTCGCGATTCATTGCATTTCGTCCAACAATGCGCTGTGTACCCTGGCACATACGCAGCCACCTGATTTGAATCTATTGAAACGTGGCAATGGCGGCACTTATTACTTCCCATTGACGGTTGGACCGTCCAGGACAGAGCGGGCCGACAACATCACCGACTGGGCACTGGCACAGTTCACAGCCCACTACCAAGCAGCAGCATCTGCTCCTGGAAAGCGGGGGAGAATAACTGACAAGGCGAAGATCATCACCAAAATGGCTATCTTCCACTACTGTTACGCGGTGCTGCACGACCCGGTTTACCTCGAAAAGTACGCGCAAAACCTCAAGCGCGAGTTCCCTCGCATCCCGCTGCATGGCGTATCGATGGACGACTTCTGGCAGTGGGCGACCTGGGGCGTGCTCTTGATGACGCTGCATATCGGCTACGAGCAGGTCAGACCTTATCCGCTGAGCCGTGTCGATGCGCCAGACACCCGCGCCCGCGCTGCCGGCCTGCCACCCAAAGCACTGCTGCGCGCCGACATAGGCTCGGGCAGCATCGCGCTCGATTCTGAGACCACCTTGCGCGGCATTCCGCCCGAAGCTTGGGACTACAAGCTGGGCAACCGCAGTGCCATCGACTGGGTACTGGATCAGTACAAGGAAAAAAAGCCCAAAGACCCGACCATCCGGGAAAAATTCGACACCTACCGCTTTGCCGACTACAAGGAAAAGGTCATCGATCTGCTGCTGCGCGTCACCACCGTCAGCATAGACACCATGAAGCTGGTAAAAGCCATCCAGCGCGCCAGCCGTTAGCCTGAAATTTATAACAAAACAGGCTGTAGCCCTTATGGATAAAGCGCTATTAGCTATTTAATATATAGCATGTAGTAATTTTCATCGATGCTTCCGAAGGTGCAACGCTGGCCCTTGTCTGGCTGAAATGCCGATCCATTGCTGGTACCTGCAGATGGGCACCAGGCGATAAACCACCGATTCCGGCAGCGGGCAGCGTTTGCCATAATGCGCAATTTAAAGGGCAAAACATGAAACTGCTGATCGGAATCGCCGCCGTGGTGCTGGCAGCGAGCGCTGGCACTGCCAGTGCCCAGACCATGAAACCTGGCCTGTGGGAGATCGCCACGCAAATGCAAGGCGGCTCGGGCGAAATGGCCAGCGCCATGGCGCAGGCGCAAAAGCAGATGGAAAACATGCCAGCCGAACAGCGCAAGATGATGCAGGACATGATGGCCAAACAGGGTGTGCAAATGGGCACCGGCAGCGCTGGCGGCATGGCCATCAAGATGTGCCTGACGCAAGAGATGATTGATCGCAATGAAGTGTCGGCGCGTCAAGGCACCAGCCAGCACGACTGCACCCATACCAACAGCCCGCGCACCGGCAACACCATGAAGTTCTCTTTTGTCTGCACCAAGCCGCCCAGCAGCGGGGAAGGACAGGTGACCTTCACCAGCCCCGAGCGCTACAGCATGACAATGCTGACCACCTCCACGGTGCGTGGCAAGCCCGAAAAAATGGAAATGCAAAGCACCGGCCGCTGGCTCGGTGCCGACTGCGGCACCATCAAACCGCTTGTGATACCCAAGAAATAGGCCGTTGCGCGGCTTGTGTTGCCGCCAGCGCCTGCAACACCTGCGCCGCCACCGCCACGGCAATCACTTCAGGCTCTTTGCCTTTGATGCCCGGCACACCGATCGGGCAAGTTACATGAGACAGTTCAGCCGCGCTGAATCCGCGAGCTGTTAGCCGGTGCCGAAAAGTCGCCCATTTGGTTTTGCTGCCAATCAGCCCGATCAGCCCCAAATCAGCCTGCAAACGCTGTCGGCTCAGGCAGGCCGTCACCACCTCAAGGTCTTCGGCATGGCTAAAACTCATGATCAGCACCTGCGCTTGCGCCGGCAAGGTGGCCACTGCGGCCTGCAGCGGGTCGGAATGCTCACACCACACGTTGTCTGGCAACTGCGGCGCAAAAATGCCATCACGGCTGTCAAACCAGCGCAGTTGCAACGGCAGGCGCGCCAGCACCTGCACCAGCGCCGCCCCGACATGGCCGCCACCAAACAGCGCCACCACCGGCTGACGGCTTTGCTCATCGGCAAATCGCTGCCGCAGAGCTGGCACATCCGCTGTGCTGACCGGCTCAAACCGCAACTGCACCTGGCCGCCGCAGCATTGGCCCAGTGCCGCACCCAATTGGTAGCTTTGCAATTTTGGCTCGGCCAGACCGCCAAGCCAGGCCCGGGCTTGCGCCATGGCTTGCCATTCCAGATGCCCGCCACCAATGCTGCTGACGGTGGTGTCGGCAAACACCGCCATCCAGGCACCGGCCGAGCGTGGCACCGAGCCTTGGTGCGCCTGCACCGTGACCAGCACGGCCGGGCCGCTGGCCAGGCGGGATAGAAATTCCCGGATTTGTGTCACAAAATATTACCCAAAAAAGATGCCCGGGGGCTTGGTGAAGATCGGTTTTTCAGGCACAGTACGGCCCCAAGCCAAATTTTGCTGTTGCCGCTGCCGCCCTGCCCTCAAACGCCCCATTGCCCACCCTGAACCATGAACCTGCCTGTTACCCCGTACTTTCGTCTGATCCACCGGACCTGGGCCAGCACCACACTGATCGCAACCCTGCTGGCGGGCTGCACCTCGACGCCCCTGCCACCGGTTGCGCCGCCGGTCAGCCCAACACTGCCCGCCCCGCCGGTCTCCGGGGTCATGCCCCCAGAGCAGTTCCCGCTTGGGTCGTCGCAGGCCAAGACCCCGCGCGAATACCGCGCCGATGCCGCCCGGCACCTCTACAGCAAAAACCAGAATCGCATCTACCGTGGCAAGATGCCGCCGCTGTTGTACGCCATTGGCGTGTTGCAGGTAGAAGTTGACGGGTATGGTCGCGTCACCAGCACCAGTTGGATGCGCGCGCCCACCCATGCCCCTGAAGTCGTCGCCGAGATCGAGCGCACCGTCTATGCCGCCGCGCCCTACCCCGCGCCCGCCCGCATGGGCCGGGTGACTTACACCGACACCTGGCTGTGGCACCGAAGCGGCACCTTTCAGCTCGATACCCTGACCGAGGGGCAATACTGACAACTTGTCCGAGAACTTGCCGCTTGCCCAACTGATCGCCGGATGCACCCTCAGGACCCCCGGTAGGTTGAATAGCTCCACGGGCTGACCAGCAGCGGCACATGGTAGTGCTGCCCGGGTTGCGCGACGCCAAAGTCCAGCCGCACCCGCCCCAGAAAATTTGGCTCCGGCAGCACCACCCCCAGCGCCCTGAAATAGTCGGCCACCTCAAATTCGAGCCGGTAGCAGCCTTTTTGCAGACCGGCCGCATCCAGCAGCAAGCCATCCGGGTGGCGACCATCCTGGTTCAGCACAAACCGCTTGACGCAGCGCGCCGTGTTGTCGCCATCCACCGCAAAAAGTGCTACCGCCATGCCCGCAGCCGGCCGGCCATGCATGGTGTCCAACACATGTGTACTCAATCCCATGGTGAATTCCTCAAAATCGGGTGGATCAAAGTGTATTGAGGTTTAACCGACGCAGCTATCATGCCAGCCTGACTTGTTTGGCCTGATGTTTGGCCTGATGTTTGGCCCGATACCGGCGCCCGATTGCACCCATGAAACACTACAACAGCACCCTGCCCTACCCGCGCGATCTGCGCGGCTACGGCCCGACGCCACCGCACCCCCAATGGCCACATCAGGCCCGCATTGCGGTGCAATTTGTCCTGAACTACGAAGAAGGCGGCGAAAACTGTGTGCTGCATGGCGATGCTGGCTCGGAACAGTTTTTGTCCGAAATGGCCAACCCGGCAAGTTTCCCGGACCGGCACATCAGCATGGAAGGCATTTACGAATACGGCGCACGCGCCGGTGTCTGGCGCATCCTGCGCGAATTTGGGCAACGCGGCCTACCACTGACCGTGTTTGGCGTCGGCATGGCGCTGCAACGTCACCCCGAACTGGTGCAGGCCTGCCAACAGTCGGGCCATGAAATTGCCTGCCACGGCTGGCGCTGGATTCACTACCAGAATCTGGATGAAGCGACCGAACGTGAGCACATGGCGCGCGGCATGGAGATCCTGACCCAACTGATGGGCCAGCGCCCGCTGGGCTGGTACACCGGGCGCGACAGCCCCAACACGCGCCGGCTGGTGGCCGACTTTGGCGGCTTTGCCTACGACAGCGACTATTACGGCGACGATTTGCCGTTCTGGATGCAAGTGCGCAAAACCGACGGCAGCGTGGCGCCGCAACTTATCGTGCCCTACACGCTCGATTGCAACGACATGCGGTTTGCCTTGCCGCAAGGTTATTCGCATGCCGGCCCGTTCTATCACTACCTGAAAGACAGCTTTGATGCGCTGTATGCCGAGGGCGACCCGGACGGCCTGAATGTGCCGAAGATGATGAGTGTCGGCATGCATTGCCGACTGCTCGGGCGGCCTGGGCGCATCACGGCGCTGCAGCGGTTTCTTGATCATATTGGCCGGCATGACCAGGTCTGGGTGTGCCGGCGCATTGACATTGCCCGGCATTGGCAGGCGATGTTTCCCTACACCGCGTAGGGCAGGATGATTAACGTGAAACCCCCCCGTTCGTGGTGAGAACACCCCCGTTCGTGGTGAGCTTGTCGAACCACCAGCTTGGTCACAAGCCCTTCGACAGGCTCAGGGCGAACGGTTTCATTTTTTGGGGTGGGTATCAGGCCATGAAAGTCTGCCGAACATGTGGGCAGTCTTTTTTTTGATGCTTTTGTCCATCGGCACGGTTTGCCGCTGCCGAACTTGCGAAAAGTCAATGCCCGGCCCCTGAAAGCCGGTAGCCTGCAGGGGCTGGGAGCTTTCCAGGCGGGTAATTGTGATAGTGGCTTGCAGCATCAATTTGAGAGATTCACATGAAAAAAGCCTCGCAACTATTGGGACATCTGGCATCGGGTCTGACCGGCAATCCTTCCGGCTCGGCAGATCCGGCGGCGCAGACCGGTGAATCGCTGGCGGTGCCGCCGGATGCCCTGATCATCATTCCGGTGCGCAACATGGTGCTTTTCCCCGGCATGGTGGTGCCGATTGCGATCGGCAGAAAAAGCTCGATTGTGGCAGCCGAGCTGGCCGTCAAGAGCGAACGGCCAATTGGCATCCTGCTGCAAAATGACCCGATGACCGATTCGCCGGGACCGTCCGAATTGGCAACCATGGGTTCGACTGCATCGATTCTTCGCTACGTCATCACACCCGACGGTGATCACTACATCATTTGCCAGGGCCGGCAACGCTTTCGCGTGCTGGACTATCTGGACGGGTTTCCCTTTGTGCTGGCCAAGGTCGAGCGGATCGAAGAGCATGTCGATGAGGGCGACAAAGAGGTCGAGGCACGTACCCTGCAACTCAAGGGGCGTGCCGTCGAGGCGCTGCAACTGTTGCCGCATGTGCCGCAAGAGATGCTCAATGCGGTACAGGCCACCGATGTGCCGGGTTTGCTGGCCGATCTGGTGGCAGGTTATGTCGATATCAAGCCGCTGGAAAAACAGGCCTTGCTGGAAGACATCGACATCAAGGCAAGGCTGGACCGGCTGTTGGGCATATTGGCCCACCGTATTGAGGTGATGCAGATATCGCGCGACATTGACCAGCGCACCAAAGCCAGCGTAGGCCAGCGCGAGCGCGAGTTTTTGCTGCGCGAACAACTCAAGGCGATCCAGAAAGAGCTGGGGGAAGACCGGGGCGAAGCGGCTGAAATCGAAGAGTTGCGCAAACAAATCGCCGCTGCCGGCATGCCTGAAGAAGTGGCCGCACAAGCCAACAAGGAACTTAAGCGCCTGGAACGTATCTCCGACGCGGCGGCCGAATATTCAACCATCCGCAGCTACCTTGACTGGCTGGTTGAATTGCCCTGGAAGGTGCCCGACCCGGATGTGATTGATGTGGCACACGCCCGCGAGGTGCTTGATGCCGACCATTTCGGGCTGGAGAAGGTGAAAAAGAGAATTCTGGAGTTCCTTGCCGTGCGCAAGCTCAAACCCGGCGGTCATGGCCCAATCTTGTGTCTGGTCGGCCCGCCGGGTGTGGGGAAAACCTCGCTGGGGCAGTCGATTGCCCGGGCCATGAACCGCAAATTTGTCCGGCTGTCTCTCGGCGGTGTCCATGATGAGGCAGAACTGCGCGGGCATCGCCGCACTTATGTGGGTGCGCTGCCCGGCAACATCATTCAGGCACTGAAAAAAGCCGGCACGCGCGGCTGCGTCATGATGCTCGATGAAATCGACAAGCTCGGCCGGGGCTTTCAGGGCGACCCGTCGGCGGCGCTGCTGGAGTTGCTTGACCCCGAACAAAACGGCAGCTTCAGGGACAACTACCTGGCGGTTCCCTACGACCTGTCACAGGTCTTGTTCATCGCCACCGCCAATGTGCTTGACCCGGTGCCCGGGCCGTTGCGCGACCGCATGGAAGTGCTGCAACTGAGCGGCTACACGCGCGAAGAAAAGCTGGCGATTGCCAAAAAATACCTGGTGCAACGGCAACGCGAAGAATGCGGGCTAAACGCCGATCAACTCGACATCGACGATGCCACGGTGGTCAACATCATCCGCGATTACACCCGCGAGGCCGGGGTCAGGGGACTGGAGCGGCAACTGGCCGGTGTTTGTCGGCAGGCCACAATGCGCATTGCCGAGGGCCGGGCCAGCCATGTTCGCATCGCCCCCGAAGAGCTTTTTGACATCCTCGGGCCGCCGCTGTTTGAAGATGAAGTGGCACTGCGCACCGGCCTGCCGGGGGTGGCCACCGGGCTGGCCTGGACCCCGGTGGGCGGGGATATTCTGTTCATCGAAGCCTCCAAGACCAGCGGCAGCGGGCGCCTGATTCTGACCGGGCAACTCGGTGATGTGATGAAAGAGTCGGCGCAAGCGGCACTGACACTGGTAAAAGCGCGTGCCCAGACTTTTGCCATCCATGTTGCGGAGCTTGAAAAAACCGATATTCATGTGCATGTGCCAGCCGGTGCCATCCCCAAGGACGGACCCAGCGCCGGAGTTGCCATGTTCATTGCGCTGGCCTCGCTTTTTCTGAACCGCCCGGTCTGCAACGACATGGCGATGACGGGTGAAATCAGCCTGCGTGGCCTGGTGCTGCCGGTAGGCGGCATCAAAGAAAAAGTTCTGGCAGCGGTTGCCTGCGGCATCAAGCGGGTGCTGCTGCCCGGCAGAAATCGCAAGGACCTCGGCGAGTTGCCCGAGTCGGCACGGCAGCAACTCGAATTCATCTTTCTCGATGACGTCGATCAGGCCATCCGCATCGCCATCGAGCCACAAGGCCAGACTTCTGCAACCAGCAACTTTGGAGAAAACCATGTCAAAAACCTGGATTCTGTTAGCCAATAGCCGGCATGCCCGTCTGTTCGAGCGCGATTCGCGATCTCGCGAATTCATCGAACTGGCTGATTTCATCAACCCGGATGATGTCACGATGCGCCAGACGGTGGCCGGCGAGCGTCATGGCAGCGCGGTCAAGGGGCATGGGCCGGCTGCGCACATTGGCACCCAATTTGAACCACGGAGCGACATGGACGAGAAGGCCTGCAGGGGCTTTGCACGCGATGTGGCGGCGCGCCTGAACAAGGGGGTGGTGAATCATCAATGTGACTGGGTGAGCTTGATTGCATCAAGTCAGATGCTCGGCGAACTGCGGGCACTTTTGAGTGACGCGGCGACGGAAAAGTTGCGCGGCAGTGTCGCCTCCGACCTGACCCGATACCAGGGTCAGGAATTAAGGCAAAGAATCAGCGAGGCGCTTGCAACGGTCTGACTGGCAAGCGCTTGCGGCTTGGGTTGGCCGCTTCAACTGCTGATGTAGCTGGTCAACTGCGAAATGGTCTGCTCGTTGTCGGCAATGATGTCGTCCATGATGTCGCGGATCGAGATCATGCCCATCACTTTGCCATTCTCGACGACCGGCAGGTGACGAAATTTTTTGTGGCTCATCAGCGACATGCAGGCACGCGTGCCGGTGTTGGGGGTGACCGTGAAAGGGTCGCGGGTCATGATCTCGGCGACCTTGATTTCTTTGGAATTTTTGCCCAGCAAAGCGACCTTGCGGGTGTAGTCGCGCTCTGACACCACCCCGAGGAGCTGGTCAGACTCCATCACCAGCAGCGCGCCCACACCCAGATCGGCCAACAACTGCAGTGCTTCAAAGACACTGGCATCGGGTGCGATGTGGTAGGCCGGCGTGTCATGCTTTTTTAACAATTCAGAGATCGGTTTCATAGAAGTTCCTGGCAGGTTTGGGGAAAACGGTTGCGCAGTGTAACCAAAATCCGGGGCAGTCCAAAGTGTTTGTCGCACCGACTGTTTCATCATGGCTACAGTGGCTGGCTTGCCACAGCGGGCAAACTCAGGGCCGATGACCATCCTGGCGGTTTTCATGCTCGGCAGCCCAGGCCCAGGCCCAGGCTTCATCGGCCAGTGCCGTGATGTGCGCAGCACCACCCAGCCGCGCCACCATGTCATTGGCATCGTCAAGCTGATGCGATTCAACCTGCCAGACGATTTGCAGATACGCCTGCCAGGGGCCGGCTTGCTCCAGCAGGGCTTGCCGGGCCGGGTCGGGCAGGTTCAGCGTGGTGACGACATCATCGGGGCTGATTTTCAGGATCAGGCTGAGCATCGAAGCCAGCCCGAGCGTGAACAACTGGTCTGGCGCCGGCTCCTGGTTTTGCTGGGCCAGCAGTTCCAGCAATCGCGAGCGCCACAGGGTAATTTCCTGCAACGCTGATGAAACCTTGCGACGGCCGGCAAACCGCACCAGCAGCAAGGACAGCCAGCGGTAAAGCGCATTGCGACCGAGCAGCAGCACCGCCTGGTCAATGCTGGCACCGGCCTGGATCTGGGCAAAGCTGGCGCTATTGATGCGCTTGAGCAAGTCGTAAGACAAGCCAACATCGCTCTTGATGCCACTGACGATGAGTGCGGTATCGCTGCCGTTGTCGAGCTGGTGCAGCAGGTGGCCTACCCGATGGATTTCGGGCGGCAGTGGCAACAGTTGTTGCGGGGCGCTGGCACTGCCTGCCGGCGCCAGTGTGCCGCAGGCGAAGTGGATGCCGTGGTACAGGGCCATTTCAAGATCTTCGACATCGACTACATCGGTGACCACGATGGGCAGATCCTGCAGCCCCGCTGGCCAGCTTTTCTGCTGCTGCAGCAGCTTGACCATCGGCTCTGTGCCTTGTTGCAGCAGGGCAAAATCAGGCGCCATGTCCCAGGCGCAGGCCGGGTCCCAGCCGACCTTGGCGCCTGCCGCGCGCAACTGCTGTGCCTGTTGCAGAACAGTTGGCAGCAACAGGCTTTGTTGATTCAGGTCGGTGGCCGGTTCCAGGCCGACCCAGACCCCGGCGGCTCCTTCCACCGCAGCGGCATGCGCCAGCCAGTCGATGGGCACCCGGGCCAAACCAGTGCGCCCGGTTTTTGCCAGCAAACGCGCCGATGTCAGCAGCGCCGTGACATGCGCCGACCGGCCATGCGGCTCAATGCGCTGTCCCAGGCGCCCCAGAATGTGATCACTGATGTGAAATTCGAAGCCGGCAATCGAACCATCCGAGGCAATCAAGGGCCGGCGCGGACCGGTGACCGGCGACTCGGCAGCTATCTTGGTATCCGGGGAAGGCGAATTTGTCGGCACCGGCGCGGCTGCGGACACAGTCTGCGCAGTTGGCGCACCAAAGATCTGCGGCAGCAAGCGTTGCAAAAATGATTTCATGGCAGCACCTGCAGGGCCTTGTTGACTGCCTAAGCCCGGGACTGGACTCTGCAAATGTCGGGGTAGCGCCTGCATGCAAGCTGCCAGAGCAGCCGGGCGATCAGCAGCCCCAGGCAGTCGGCCATCCAGTCTTGCCAGTCACCGTCGCGCCAGCCCGATAGCCCCTGGGCAACCTCAATGCCGATACCCAGCAGCGCCAGGTTCAACAACAGACGCCGGGCACTGCCAGCATAAGCCATCAGGCCAGAGAAGCCCAGAGCGGCAAAGCCAAATGCATGCTGCGCCTTGTCCCAAAAGCTCAACATCGGGGGCACCTGAGCAACCGGCACAAGCGACAGCCACAATGTTGTCAACACCAGCGTCCAAAAAGACACATGCCAGAAAGCGCGCATGGGTGACCACTTCAAGGCGCTGGCGATGCCTGACCGTGCATCGGCATCGGCTACCTGCTGGCCTTGGGAGCGGGCCATTGCACTCACTTGAGTTGATAGGCCCACGCAATGACCGGCAGCGTCACTGGCTGGCTGACCTCTCCCCCACTGTTTGGCGCCACCGGCACGGCGCGAATCGCCTCAATGGTGGTGTCAAGGCCAAAGATCACTTGCCCAAAAGCCGCATAACCGCCACTAGAGGTGTCGAGAAAAGTGTTGTCCACAACGTTGATAAAAAACTGGCTGGTGGCGCTGTTGAGCACATTGGTACGCGCCATCGCCACCGTGCCTTTGGTATTGCTCAATCCGGTGACCGCCGTGGTTTCCAGCGTGATGGCCGGGTAAGTCGGGGGTTTTGGTGTATCAGGGTAACTGATGAAACCGCCAGCTTGCACCATGAAGCTGGAGATCACCCGATGAAACACCGTGCCGGTATAAAAGCCGTCGGCGGTGTACTTCAGGAAATTGGCGGTGGTGACCGGTGCTTTGGCCGACTCCAGCGCAATGACAAACTGGCCCAGACTGGTGGCCAGGCAGACCGTCGGGCGGGTGCTGAGGTCAGAAGCGGCATAGCCCGCCGTGCTGCACGGGCCACGCACCGACAAGGGCGTACTGAGATTGCCGGCAGCGTCTTTGGCCCAGACAAAATAGCCAAGATTCGGTACCGCCAGCGTCACCGGTTTGGTCGCGTCGGCCTGAAAGCAGGCATCGGTGACGGCCGGCGTGGCTGACGAGGCCTTGAAGCAGTAGCCGGTTACCTGCGTGTTGTCGCTGGCGCTGGCAGTCAAGGTGACTTGGCCACCAGTCGGGGCGCTGGCGGTCACGCCAGACAGCGTTGGCGCCTGGGTGTCGGCGGCGACCGTGCCACCATCACCGCCGCCACCGCAGCCACTCAACAGGGTGCCGATCGGCAAAAGCATTGTTGCGAAGACGTATTTCATTTAAATGTGCTTTCCATAAGGGTTAAATTCCAATCCAACAAACCAATGCAGCACCACCAGACCCATTTTGCCGCCGCCGAAACCGAAAGCACCTCGCAAATAATAGCCAAATGCTTGTTTTTTAAAATTTTTATTTTTTGATGAGACCCGAACCAGGCACCGGAAAATTGGCCGTCTTGATGGCAGGCAGTGGCGCGGATTCTAGTACAGCGCACCCCGGCAGCGGTGCCCGTGACGGGCGGGCAGCGGGCCGCCGGCCAGCGACAATCAGTCTGCCCCGCAACAAACTTTTTGACAACCACGGCGGATGCGCCACCTGACCAGATGACCACCGAACACCAGCACGCGCAGCACCACGCCAGCGTCAGCTTCAACCGCGCCTTTGTCATCGGCATCGCCTTGAACACGGCGTTTGTCGCGACCGAGGCGTTTTTTGGCTGGCAGGTCAATTCACTTGCGTTGCTGGCCGATGCGCTGCACAACCTCAGTGATGTTGCCGGGCTGATGCTGGCCTGGGCCGGTGCGCTGGCAGGCCGACTGCACGCGGATGACCGGCACACCTACGGCTTCAAGCGGGCCTCGATTCTGGCGGCCTTTGTCAACGCCATGGTCTTGCTGGTCGCCATGGGCTGGCTCGGCTGGGAGGCGGCAAGCCGGCTGCAGGCGCCCGAGCCTACCGGAGGCTGGACCATCATGGCCGTGGCCGGGGTCGGCATGGTCATCAACGGCGTGACCGCGCTGATGTTCATGCGCGCCAGCCAAACCGACCTGAACATCCGCGCCGCCTTTGTCCACATGGCGGCGGATGCGCTGGTGTCGCTTGCCGTGGTGCTGGGTGGCGCGCTGTATGTGTGGCAAGGCTGGGCCTGGCTTGACCCGCTGCTGAGTCTGGGCGTTGCGGTGGTGATTGTGCTGGGCACCTGGGGCCTGTTGCGACAATCGCTGCACCTGCTGTTTGACGGTGTGCCGGCGCACATCGACCTGGCAGCGGTGCGCCAGTTGCTGCTGGCCTTGCCCGGCACCAGCGATGTGCATGACCTGCACGTCTGGGCCATGGGCACATCGGATATCGCCCTGACGGCGCACCTGGTGCTGACCGATCCAGTTGCTGACAGCAGCGCCGTACTGCACCAGGCAGAGCATGAATTGCACCGGCACTTCGAGATTCGCCACGTCACGCTGCAACTTGAGTCCCCTGACCATGCCCGGCACTGCGCGCTGCGGCAGTCGGCGGGCTGCCATTGATATGCTATATATAATATAGCTGTCAGCGCTTGCTGCATAAGGGCTAGAGGCTGTTTTGATCATTATTTATAACCGATGTGCCGACGCTTTCACCTTCAGGCAAAATCAGGCACTGACCATGTTGGCACGCAGGCTTGCAAGCGGTTGCATGCATGCGCTGATGCCTGACCAGCGTGATCCACCCCAGAAATAATTGTGTTTTCATGACTACTGCCCATTTTCCCGAGTCCGCCCTGCGCCCGAGTTCTGCCGAGGCGCTGAATCGCGACTGTTATTGCCTCACCCTGAACCGGGAGCGCCTGCGCGAACAACTTGAGAGCGACCCCAGCCTCACCGGCCTGATGGACAACATCAGCCAAACCCGGCCCAACCTGTTTTCCAGCAGCGTGGTGTTTGTCTCGGAGAAAGTGCAGCGGCAGATCACCGCCACAATAGCCAGCATTGAACGTGTGCTGGCCCTGCCGGGCTACCGGGCGCAGGCGCTGTCGCGTGCCAATGCCATCGCCAGCTTTGACTTTGGTCCGCAAGGTGTTTGCATGGGCTACGACTTTCACCTGAGTGCCAAAGGCCCGCAACTGATCGAAATCAACACCAACGCCGGTGGCCTGTTGCTCAACGCCGCTTTGGCGCGCGCCCAGCAAGCCTGCTGCGACGGGTTTGACTGGGTGGTCACCTCGAATGCCCGGCACGATGCGCTCAGACAAAGCTTTTTCGACATGTTTGCCACCGAGTGGCGCTTGCAGCGGGGTGCCGCCCCCTGGCGCAATCTGCTGATTGTTGACAGTGCGCCACATGAACAATACCTGGCACCCGAGTTCGAACTGTTTCGCCAGATGTTTGCGCAGCATGGCATTAGCGCCCAGATTGCCGACCCAGCCGAGCTGTGCTGGCAGCATGGCCAGTTGCTGCACCAAAACCAGCCGGTGGACATGGTCTATAACCGCCTGACCGACTTCTACCTTCAGCAGCCTGCCCACCTGCCACTGCGCCTGGCTTATGCAGCCGGTGCCGTGGTGCTGACCCCGCATCCGCGCGCCCATGCGCTGCTGGCCGACAAACGCAACCTGATCGCCTTCAGCCAGGACAGCCTGCTGGCCGCCTGGGGCGCCAGTGCCGCCGACCGCAAACTGCTGGCGTGCAGCGTGCCCAGCACCCGGCTGGTCACGCATGAACGCGCCGATGAACTGTGGGCGCAGCGCCGCCAGTTGTTTTTCAAGCCGGTGGCCGGTTATGGCGCCAAAGCCGCCTACCGGGGCGACAAACTCACCCGCCGGGTCTGGGGCGAGATTCTGGCCGGTGATTTTGTGGCGCAGGCGCTGGTGCCCCCAAGCGAGCGCTTGACCCAGGTCGATGGCGTGCTGACGGACCTTAAATTTGATATTCGCGCCTTCACCTACGCCGGTCAGGTGCAACTGCTCGCAGCCCGCATGTACACCGGGCAAACCACCAACTTTCGCACCGCAGGCGGCGGGTTTGCACCGGTGATTGTGGTGCCTGCCCAAGCGCTTGACGCAGGGTCGGTCTGATGTGCGGCCTGTGTGGGGAACTTCGTTTTGACGGCAAAACACCCGACCTGGCAGCGATTGCCCGCATGTCGGCGCAACTGGCGCGCCGCGGCCCCGACGATGTCGGCAGTTACCAAAACGGAGCGCTGGCCTTTGGCCACCGGCGGCTGGCCATCATTGACTTGTCGGCGCAGGCGCACCAGCCAATGGTCGATGCCACACTGGGGCTGGTGCTGGTGTTCAACGGCACCATTTACAACTACCGCGAACTGCGGGTCGAACTGCTGGCGCTGGGCTACTCGTTTTTTTCCGAAGGCGACAGCGAAGTCATCCTGAAGGCCTACCACGCCTGGGGGCAGCAGTGCGTGACACGTTTCAAGGGCATGTTTGCGTTCGCTATCTGGAACCAGTGCAGCGGCACCTTGTTTCTGGCGCGTGACCGGTTTGGCATCAAGCCGATGTACCTGGCGCAAAACGGCGAGCGCCTGCGCTTTGCCTCAAGCCTGCCCGCCTTGCTGGCCAGCGGCGGCATCGATACCCGGATTGACCCGGTGGCGTTGCACCACCATTTCACCCTGCACACGGTGGTGCCGGCACCGCGCACCATCTTGCAAGGCGTGCGCAAGCTGGCACCGGCTTGCAGCATGACGATCCAGCCCGATGGCAGCAGCACCAGCCACGTCTATTGGACACTGGATGCCACCCGGCCCGCGCATGAACTGTCCGAGGCCCAGTGGCTGGCGGCCACCCGCACCGCGCTGGAGCAGAGTGTCGAGCGCCGCCTGCTGGCCGCCGACGTGCCGGTCGGCGTGCTGCTGTCGGGCGGACTCGATTCAAGCCTGCTGGTCGGCTTGCTGGCGGATCATGTGCCCGACCTGCGCACCTTTTCGATCGGTTTTGAAGACCTCGGTGGTGGTGCCGAAAAAGCCGACGAATTTGAATATTCCGATCAGATTGCCGACTTTTTCAAGACCCGCCACCACAAATTCAGCATTCCCAACAGCGAAGTGCTGACGCGCCTGCCCGAAGCAGTAGCACAAATGACCGAACCGATGGTCAGCCATGACGTGATTGCGTTTTTTTTGCTGGGCGAAAAGGTCTCCCAAGAGGTCAAGGTGGTGATGTCGGGCCAGGGTGCCGACGAGGTGTTTGGCGGCTATTTCTGGTATCCGAAGATGGATGCCGAAACCGGCACGCCGCTTGCGCGCTTTGGCCAGCATTACTTTGACCGGGATCACGCCGAGTATGTGCAGATGATCATGCCTCAATTTCAGGTCGGCGATGTCACCTCCGCGCTGGTGACAGCCGAACTGGCCAAGCCGCAGGCCGACGAATTTCTCGACCAAGTCTGGCGCTTTGATGCCACCACGCTGATTGTTGATGACCCGGTCAAGCGGGTGGACAACATGCCAATGGCCTGGGGCCTGGAAGTGCGCACGCCGTTTCTGGACCATCAACTGGTGGAACTGGCCGCCAGCATGCCACCAGCGCTCAAACTCAAGGAAGGCGGCAAGTTTCCGCTCAAGGCGATGGCACGCGGCCTGATTCCGGATTCGGTGATCGACCGGCCCAAGGGCTATTTTCCGGTGCCGGCGCTGCGCTATGTGCGCGGGCCGTTTCTGGAGCTGATGCGCGGCATTTTGATGTCGGAGGCCTGTGTGCAACGCGGCCTTTACCGGCGCGCCTATGTGGACCAACTGCTGGCAGCGCCCGAAGCCCCGGAACATTTCACCCGCATCAACGGCAGCAAGCTGTGGCACCTGGCACTGCTGGAATGGTGGCTGCAGGTGCATGTCGATGGCTGCCAATGACCCCTTTGCCATCGGCTGAAACTGCAACAATAGTCAACCGGGCGGGCGCGCCACCGCTTGGGCCAACTGATCATCTGCCACCCATCCACACACACCAGGAGATCGCCATGGGCCAAGCTGCACACCAACCTGCTTTTACCGGCATCGACTACCTCGCATGGGAGGCCGGGCAGGCCGAGCGGCATGAATTTATCGAGGGCGAGGTGTTTGCCATGGCCGGTGCGGAAGACCGGCACATCACCGTTTCTGGCAATGCCTACATTGCACTGCGCCACCATCTGGCGGGCAGCCCGTGCCGCACCTACATGGCCGACATGCGGCTGCTGGTGGCGGCCAGCAACAGCTACTTTTACCCCGACGTGCTGGTGACTTGCAGCGCACGCGATGCGGCCAGCCCGCTGGTCAAATCGGAGCCAAAACTGATCATCGAGGTGTTGTCCAAAAGCACCGCCGCTTATGACCGGGGCGGCAAGTTCAGCCACTACCGGCAATTGCCCAGCCTGGAAGAATACATGCTGGTCGATCTGGACCAGCGCAGCGCCGACGTGTTTGACAAACGCGAGGATGGCCTGTGGCTGTTGCACCCGTTTGCCAAGGGCGAGACCGTGACGCTGGCCAGTGTCGGCTTAAGCATCGGCGCTGCCCAACTGTTTGCCGAAGTGCCGGATGAATAGCTCATCTTTTTGTAGCTGGCAGCGCATGACCCATAAGGGCTGGAGGCTTTTTTGGTATAAATCCCGGGATCAATCCAGGTTCAATCGTGCGCAGCGCCGTCAAGTCCTGCTGACTGCTGACCGGTCGAGATCGATTCGACCAGTGCGTCAATTTGGTCCATCAGGGGTTTCAACTCGCGGCGAATGCTGCTGCGCAAGCGACCCAGCGTACTCGGGTCAAGCTCCAAGTCTTGACTGTGGCCCAAAATACCTTGCACGGCTTGCGCGGCCTCACGGGCAAGCGCGACCAGACGACGGTGCGAGGGGCGGGTGCCGTCAAACTCTGGCCAGGGAATATCCAAAATTTTTTTTGATACATGGCGTGGGCCAAACAGACCACGGGCTTGAAACGCCTTGATGCGTTTGTTGGCATAAGCACTGTTCAAAAAAGCCTCGACAAAACGGGCTTCTGGCTCGGTTTGGGTGAAACTGACATACAGCGTGTAGTCCACCATAAAGCGCTGCGAGAGGGAAACCACATCCCACACACAGGCACAAGCATCGCTGGCGGATGCGGTGTACATCACCACCCACTTTGCATCCACCGGCTGCGTGGTCAGTTTTTTTTGCCAGTCCAGCCAGTCGATCATGCTGGATTTCTGCTTTTTGGCGCTGTCGCTGCGCCGCGACATCCACAGTTTTTCACCTTGACCAAACCATTTGGCGGCTTCTACATCTCCCTGCATCGTCAGCTCTGCTGCACTCAGCAAACGCCAGCGCTTTTTACCCGGCATTGGCGTGCCATGGGTATCCACCAGGTCTTCTGAAATGAGCGGCAGCGCCACCAGTGGCGGGTTAACCAAGGCAAACGGCAACACATTGCGCGCCAGTGCCGTGCGAAACAGGTACTGGCCCTGCATTTGCCCGACCAGCGAAATGCCGTCCCACGGTTTTTTGGCACCTTCGAGCGCCAGCGGATGCGTGCGCAGGTTCAGCAAGTGATCACGCACATCGGTCTGCGTGCCAACCGTCTTGCCCTGCGGCTCGACAAAATAAAACGCACGCGGCACCAGGGTGGCCCCCTGCCTGAAACGCGGCGCATAGGCGTTGCCACCGCTGGCACCCTGTAACTTATGTTGCACCAGCGCCGAGCGCTTCTTTTTGCTCTTTGCATTGCCCAACTCCTGAAAATACCAGCGCACCGTTTTCTCGGTGACAAAGACTTGCGCGTCTTGCCAGTGCATGTGCGGGCGGGGCAGTTTGCCCACAAAGGTGGCACCCACGATGCCGTTCTTGGGCAGACTGCGGCCACGCCGCGCGTCGTCGCCCTCGGACCGCGAGGCGACCGCCATCAGCACACAGGCCGGCACGTTGAACAAGGGGCTAATGCCATCCAGGTCCCACACCTCGGTCAATTTAAAGCCGCTGGCCTCGCCGCTGCGCACATTGGCATGCTGGTCGGCGGTCAAAAAGGCGCGCGGCAGCACAAATGCCAATTGGGCACCGTCTTTGGCCAGGTATTTGCCACAGTGCGCCAAAAACACCGCCGCCAGGTCAATGTGCGGGTTGTTGGCTTTGCTTGAAGGCATCAAGCCATAAACGCGGGCAATGTCCTGCACCATCTGCTGGTAGTCGCCGCTGCTGATGTCGGCATAGGTCAGCCAAGGCGGATTGGCCACAATGGCATCAAAAGCCCGGTACATGAACACCGGCTGATAAATGTTTTGCAGCACAAACTGCCAAATGCTGTCGCGCCCATCCAGTTTGGTCTGGCGCAGGGCACGGTAAATTTCGTGCAACTGGCTGATGTTTTCACGCGCCAGCGCCACCGTGGGCAGCCGGTTTTTCAGCGTGGTCTCAAAGGCGGCAAAGGGCAGCTCGGTGTCCAAATCGGCTTCCACCAGGTGCTGTGCCAGCGCAATGGCTTTGGTAAAGCGATCAGGCTGGCCAATAAATGGCTCCATGTCCATTGGCAGTTTATGGGTGTCCACCTGCACCAGAAAGCGGTGCCCGGCGGTAAACAGCGTTTTTTCACCTTCGTCCTGCGACAAAAACAGGGTGTTGGCCAGATAGACATTCAGCACCACCGGCTTGCTGGCACACGCCACAGCCTCGCCCAGCGCCAGCAACAATGTGGTTTTGGCAATTTGCACCGACAGAGGATGCACGTCAATGCCAGTGACCTGGTTGGCAATCTGCTGCACTGGCATGTCAGGCCAATTGGCGCGAAAGCGTGCCACCAGCGCTCGCAGAAAAGATCCCGAGCCGCATGCCGGGTCCAGCGTGTGGGCGCTGCGCTCCAGATCAAGGCTCGCTACAACTCGCTCACACAACCAATCCGGCGTGTAGTATTCGCCCAACGAATGGCGGGTGTCGATGTCGATCAGTTCCTGATAGACACCTTTCAAGATGTCTTCTTCCACGTCGGTAAAGTCGTACTCACTGATCTGGTTGTAAAGCTCGCGCAGCGCCGGGGACAGGCGCACAAACACCGCCATGTCAGACACCCAGCAGAAAAAGTCGTCGTCAACAAAGTTCGCCACGTTGAGCGCATTGAAGGCATCACCGGTCAGGATGCTGCGCAGTGCGTCATCACTGGGGCTGTCGCTTGGGCGCAACACCGCATAGGCCAGCAGTTTGGAAAAAACGCTCAAGTAGGTGTGAATCAAATAGACACCGCGCCGGTCATCAAACTTGCCGTAAGCCAGTTCCAGAAAACGCTGCCATTGCTCAAAAGCCACCTGCACCGGCGACACCGCGTCGGGCGCGGGCATGACCTGCTGCATGGCCCGCACCGTGTTGATGAAGGCGCGCGAGGTGTCGCCAAAATCAAGCTGAATGGCATCCAGCGTGGCGCGCTGTCTGGTGGACCGGAAAAGTACCCGATCCAGAAAATAGAAAAAATGTTCAGCGCAGTCCGCTTTAACCTCAACATCCTCCACCTTACGCAAAGCCGTGCGGTTGGGTGCTAGCTGGCCCAGCAGCACCTCCAGATCAGGCGCATAGGTGCGCCAGATGCGGCCATCCGTGGCAATCAGCACGTAGTCATAGCGCTCGCCCATGTGCCAACTGCCCGCCAGATATTCGGCCAACTGGTCTTCGGCATGGCGACCGGTCTTGGCCAAGTCTTTCTCCCACTCGATGATGACGTTGCTATAGGCAATGTCGGCGTAGCCGGTTTTGGGCATACCGGGGCGTGGAATCTGAAAAATGGTTTTTTCGCCGCCCTGCGCCAGCTTGTTGACGACATCTTTGGCTGCCTGGCTGTCCTGAAACAAACGGGTCAGCAGGTTTTGAAAGCGTAGCTTCTTGGCCTCTTCGCTGTTGGCCTGGCGCAATCCACTTAAATAGTCTGCAACTTCTTGCGCAATCAGGTGAGGGGCCATGTGGTTTGAACTCGCGGGTTGGATCGTCGGCTGACAAGCTGGTAACTGAAAAACTCAAAGCACCGAACACTACTTTGGTTGGGGCTGTCAGCGCTTTGTCGATCAAAGAGCTGCCTACTAATGGTATCTGGTTCCTGTCTGTCGGGGCAGGTGAGGAAATAGAAGAAAGAATCACCCAATAACATTGCTGCACCAGATAGCATTGATTCTTTACTTACCCGGCATCCTGTTTCACCAAAATGATGCAGACTTGCTGCAAGCTGGCGAATGCGCGCAGCGCCAAATTCATCCCTTGAGACCCGAAACCGTGACGATCATCACCACCCTTCGCGCACTGATCCCGACCCGGGCAGCGCTTCAGAACAGCCGCTGGTTGCGCTGGCTGGCACCCTGGCTTGGCCACCCCAAGCTGTGGCAATGGTCGCGCCGGGGTGTTGCCATGGGGGTGGCGCTGGGAGTTTTTTTCGGGCTGCTGCTTCCGTTGGCGCAAATTCCGGTCACCGCCGCAGCGGCGATTGTGCTGCGTGCCAATCTGCCGGCGGCGGCGGCCAGCACGCTGATATCGAACCCGCTGACGTTGGCGCCGCTGTATTGGGCCGCCTTCAAGCTCGGAAGCTGGCTGACCAGCGAGGACCAGCCGCCGGTCGAGGCGGCAGACAGCGCCGACCAGGACAAAACCACCATGCAGCGCCTCAGCGCGCTGGGCAAACCGCTGCTGACAGGCCTGTTCATCATGGCAGGTCTGGCCGGACTGCTGACCTACTGGGTGATCTGCCTGGCATGGCGTTGTCGCACCGTGTGGCGCTGGCGCAGCCGCCGCCGTCGGCACCACCAGGCCTGAGCCAGGCGGCTCAGCAACTCGCCACAGCATCCGCAACAGTTACCTTGAAATTCCGAAATGCTATTTAGTTTATAGCTATCAGCGCTTTACTCATAAGGGCTAAATGTCAATTTGATCATTTATTTATGGAAGGGTTCGGCCTGGCTCCAGCGCCTGGCCCAGCCGCCCAACGCCCTCTTCAATTTTTGCCACATCGGCCGTGGCAAAGCTCAGGCGAAAACTTGACAGATCGGGGTCGTGGGCAAAAAACGGCGCGCCCGGCACAAAGGCCACGCCCTGCGCAATGGCCCGTTTGGCAAACTCGGCGGCATTGGCGCTGTGTACATCGGCACCGGTCAGGCGCGCCCAGAAAAACATGCCGCCCTGTGGCGCATTGAAGTCAATCGCCGCGCCCAGCTCTTTTTTCAGGCATTGCGCCATCACCCGGGCGCGCTCGGCGTAGCTTGATCGCACCACCGCCAGGGTGTCGTCGAGGCGGTTGAGCGTCAGGTAATGGGCGCAAATGGCTTGCGTCAGGTTGCTGGTGTGGGCATCGCTGAACTGTTTGCACATGCCGGCTTTGGCCAGCAGTTCGGGCGGGGCGATCATCCAGCCCACGCGCAGGCCAGGGCTGAGTATTTTGCTGAAACTGCCGCAATGCGCCAGCCAGTCACGGCTGCCGGGCACGCCACTGCTCAAGGCCAGCAGGCTTGGCGGTGGGGCCTGGTCAAAATACAGTTCGCTGTAGGGATCGTCCTCGACCACCAGGGTTTGCGTGCGCGCCGCCATTTCAAGAATGCGCTGGCGCCGCGCCAGACTCAAGGTGGCGCCGCTGGGGTTGCCAAAGGTGGGAATCAGATAGACCAGTTTGGGCTTGTGCTGTGCCACCAGGGCTTCGAGCTGGTCCACATCGACGCCATCGGCATCGATTGGCGCACCAATGATGTGTGCGCCGTAGAGACGAAAACACTGGATGGTGGCCAGAAAGGTGGGGGCTTCCACAATCACCCGGTCCCCCGGCGAGATTATGGTTTTGCCGATCAGGTCAAGTGCTTGCTGGCTGCCGGTGGTGACGATCAGCCCGTCTGGGGCTACGCTGCTGCCCTTGCCCGCCATGAAGCGGCTGATCGCCTCGCGCAGTGGCGGGTAGCCCTCGGTGGCGCCGTATTGCAGCACCGGGCCGGGGTTGCTGGCCAGCACGGCCTGCGAGGCGCTGGCAATACCTTGTGCATCAAACAGTGCCGGGTCGGGAAAGCCACCGGCAAAACTGATGATGCCGGGCTTGCCCAGCAGCTTGAAGAGTTCGCGAATGGCGGAGGTTTCGACGTTTTGGAGGCGGTCGGCAAATTGCATGGTGTGCGGCTCACAGTTCAAAGGCAGTAAAAAAAACCGGGCCCAGCCGCCTGCAGTCGAAAATTTCAATCCAGGCGACCGGGAAATCGGGTAAATTGTCACCGATTGATCCCGCCCCCAGCCCACAGGAAAACAACAATGCACGGTCTTGACGCTTTTTTCGCCACGGTCAAACTGCCGTCCATCTCGCAAGTGACGCAGGCGCTGATCAAGACCCTGAACAACGAGAACAGCAGCATTCAGGACATCAGCGACATCATGGCGCAAGACCCGGCGCTGCTCGCCAAGCTGCTGCGCTTAGCCAACAGCGCACAGTTTGGCTTGCCGCGCGGCGTGGCTTCAATTGACGAGGCGATCCAGATGGTCGGCCTGGCCAAAGTGCGCAGCCTGTCGCTCGGGGCCAGTCTGTGCAACATCTTCCCGGCTCTGCCTGGCCTGAACCAGCAAACCTTCTGGCACAGCAGCATGGCCTGCGCAACCTATGCCCAATGGCTGGCTACAGCGCTGGACATGGATGTGCAACTGGCCTGGCTGACCGGCATGATGCAGCGCCTGGGCGAGTTGCTGATTGGCCAGGCCAACCCGCACAGGCGCTGGCAGAGATCGAGGCGCTGCCGCACCTGCCCGGTGGCCGCTGGGAACGCGAACGGCGCCTGGTCGGCTTTTCTGAAGGCCAGATCAGCGCCGAACTGGCACGCCGCTGGAACTTTCCGATGCAGATTGTGCAGGCACTGGAACGCGCTTACGACCCGCTGGTGGAGCAGGCCTTTTCCAGACTGGGGGCGGTGCTCAACCTGGCCGGTTTGCTGGCGGACACGCCGGCTGCCAATGCCGAGACCGTCGATGATCTGCCGCATGACGTGATCAAGGCACTGGGCCTGGATGTGCGCTGGCTGAAAGCCACTTTTCCGCCTGCCGAATCGGTTATCAATGTCAGTTAGCCCGATGAAACCGGCTGACATCGAGGCTTTTTTTGCGGCGCTGGCCGCCGCCTGCCCAGAGCCGCAAACCGAGCTCGAATTCGCCAGCGTGTTTGAACTGCTGGTGGCAGTGCTGCTGTCGGCGCAGGCCACCGATGTGAGTGTCAACAAGGCCACCCGGCGGTTGTTCGCCGTGGCCAACACGCCACAAAAAATGCTCGCACTTGGACTCGATGGCCTGGAGTCGCACATCAAGACCATTGGCCTGTACCACGCCAAGGCGCGCCACCTGCTGCAAACCTGCCAGATGCTGATCGATTTGCACGCCGGCCTGGTGCCGCGCACCCGCGCCGCGCTGCAAGCACTGCCGGGCGTCGGTCGCAAGACCGCCAGCGTGATTCTGAATGTGGCCTTTGGCGAACCCGCCATGGCGGTAGATACGCATATTTTTCGCCTTGGCAACCGCACCGGTCTGGCGCCTGGCAAAACACCGCTGGCGGTGGAACAAGCCTTGCTCTTGCGCATCCCGGCACGCTACCTGGCCGATGCCCACCATTGGCTGATCCTGCACGGGCGTTATGTGTGTCAGGCACGCACGCCGCACTGTTGGCAATGTGCAGTCGCCAGCCATTGCCAGTTCAAGTCAAAAACCACAAAAAACCCGGGATGAAGCCGGTGGCCGGCCACATAAGCCTGGTGCAGAGGCTGAACAGGCAATCCGGGGAACCGGCTTTTGAAATCAGCCGACCCTGAGACCCGAGACCGGTTAGCTTCGGGGCGTTGCCGGTATCCCCAGCATCGAGAAGTAGCGACTGAGATCGCCTTCTTCGCGCATCACCTCCTGCATCAATGCCGGCAACGGCAGTCTGCCCCAAGTGACGGCACGCTTGACCAGATAGGGCGTGGGGCTATGCGGCTCGGTGCGGGCGAGGTAAGCGGCGACCAGTTCCAGCAACTGATAGGCCTCGGCACGGCTTGAGATCGGACCCGAAAGAACAGGTGCATCTTTCATCGGGGCGGGCGGCGGGGTTAGGTCGTCTTTCATCGAATCGGTCACTGGTTCTGATACGGGCGGGCTGGTTTCGGTGATTGGTGGTTCTTGTTGCGGCACGATGGCATCACGCGGATCGCGGTCATTGAGAAGGCTTCTAATTGCCTGACGGATTTTTAACAGTGTCTCGGCCACTTTGGACTGGCTGGGCGCTTCAGCAGCCAATTTGTCATCCAGCAGGGCCGTAAGCATCGCCCATTCATCAATGGCACGATTGACGCTGTCGTCTAGCTCAGCAAGTGATTTCAGGTGAGATTGTGCGGCATCCAGAATGGCCTGCCGGGTTATCGGCGGCTCGTCAGTGGTTTTTTTCTTGGCAATTTTTGGACTGAATTCATGGGAAACAGCCCGCTGCCACTGATCCAGATTGATGAACGGCGGCACCATGTCTGGCCACGGCAGCAGCGGCAAATGCAACAGCAGCGTGTGTGACAGCGCATCGTTGGCCCAAACAAAGGGCGCTGCGCGCAGATCCGCCTCATCGGGTTCAAACAACGGGTGCAGCGCTTGCCAATATGATTGGCACAATCCAGTCAAGAGCCTTGTACCGGCGATGAAGCCATCCATGCCATGCAGATGGATCCAGGCCTCGGTCAGCCATCCGGCGATTTGCAGATCTTTGCTTCGACACACAAGTGCATCGACACACAGGCTCTCAACTGCGCGCCAGTCCGCCTTCTTGAGCGGCCTGACCCATTCGCCCATCGGCAACGAGGCATCGTCTTCCGAGCGGGCCTCCTTGATTTGCGCAAAGGTGTCGGTGTAGCGCAATGATGGCCCGCAAGGTTCATCTTGCGTCAGCGGTGTCAAAAGAGGTACCAAGTCCACCACGAAGCCGGTTATTTTTGCCATGTGAATTGATGCTTTCAGGGAAGATTCCATTCAGGTGCGCGCACCGGAAAGACCAAAGGCCAGATAGCGGGCGTCTTTTTGCCAGCAGGACTCAGCGATACGCGCAGAAAAACACGGGCACGTCCGCCGGGTGGAACCTGCGCTGCATCGCTGACCTGAGCGGCCTGAACTGGAAACTCAATCTTGAGCAATTGGGATCGGGCGTTGAAGCCTGAACGTTGCGCGGTGTCCTGATCGCGGTGACGCGCAATGAAAGTGAAAAGTGCCCAGGGGTTGTTGAATCGGTAGGCAATGGTCCGACCATCGGTCAACATCCGCGGTTGCGAAGGATCCATCTTGGCTACAAGCGGCGAGTCTTTGGCGATTCGCAGCATCAGCGAAATCGGCATGCCATATTGCCAGCGCAGCGTGTGAGGCGGATCACGGAGCTTGAGACTTTGATCACCGACTTCAAGCGACCAGTCGATGATCTTGCCGCCTTCAATCTCGGCTGGCGTGTTGCTGCGGAACTCGATGCCGATGTCGTAACCCGCAACAGCGCCCTCTTCGGCAGGGTAGAGGGGAGCCAGGAAATCGCGCACACGCTCAAACTCGCCAACGAAACGACGTGCCCCTTTGCCAGGTATCTGGGCGCGCGGCGCGCTGTCAAGACGACTGTCCTTGAGGGTACGGGCCACCGGTTCAAACGCCTTGAGGATAGCCGCCACATCTTCGGGATCGGCGATCTGAAGATCCCGCCCGGCAACCAGGTCAAATGGATGGCGGCCTGCAAGAACCTGGTTGAAGCGGGTGGCAAATTGTGTCCACTCTTCTTGCTGATGACGGAAATGCAGGTCGAAGCACCGTGCCAGCAAGGCGTTGTAGCTTTGGGAATGACGTTCGGCAAAGTAGTCGCCTGGTCGGCTCGCCGGGGCCTTGCCGATCAGTTTGTCGATACAGTTGTCCATGGTGATTTCGGCACCCGTGAGCATGAATTGCTCCAGCAACAATATGCTGCTGTTGGGGTTCTTGAGCCGGTAACGCTCGATATCGCGGTTGATGGCCTGCCAGCGTTGACCGAGTGTCGAGGTCGCGCCGGAACGATCCAGTATGGTCATGAAGGTTTGTGCCTGCTTTCCGAGAAATTCGGCCCGGGTGAACTGCTGTCCAAGATAGGCAGCAAGCGAAGCCATATCGGTGACACCAAAAGCATTCAGCATCGGTCCGCGTTCTCCTTGCCAGCCCTTGAAGTCGCGTCCACGCATCGCATAAAGCTCAGACTGGGTAAAAAGGTTATCCACCAGGTTCACCCGTTCCAACGCATCACGCGAAGCAAGACTGCGCAATTCTTCGGCACTGGCGCTGGCGCCAAGTTCAGTCAGCAAGGTCTGCAACTTTGAGAGGCGTTGTTGCGCTGCCTCAAAAGTCGTCGCCTGAACATCGGTGGCGCTCGAACTTTCAAGGGAGCCGACCGGGTAGATGGCCGCCGCTTCTGCCGCAAGGTCCACCACCAAATGCGAAAAATGGGCATTGAGCGCGACCTCGATGGAGGGACGCACAGACGTGGGGAAAGCCCCAAGTCCTTCGGCAAAGTAGCGTTTGCGTATGTCGCCCATTGACAGCGCCAAGTCGAGTCGCGGCAGATCCCAGACCACAACAGAGCGTAGCGGCAAGGCCGGAATGTCGCGATCACGCGCTGCCCCCATGAACGGCTGACTCAACAGCGATGCAAGGGCATTCCGAAGTGCCACCCGTTCTGGCGCCAGAAAAAATCTGCCTTCCTTGTCGTTCCAAAGCAGGCCGGGCTGAGGTTTGCCAAAGTGCAGGTTAAATTCGCTGCGAAACTTCTGAAAACCGTCTTCTGCGCGGGCACGAACACTGTCGGCCTCCCCCTGTCCCAACAACCTGTTCTGGGTGATACGCAGCAAAGTGCGGTCATACCCCTGCCCAAGCGATAACGACGGTTGCCGCATCCAGCCCCCTTTGCCAGATGCAATCAAGTCTTCTTGTTCCTTGATGGCAGCGATGATGCCCCGGTATCCGCTAATCACTTGAGCAAATTGGCTTCGATCGGCACTGGCCGTTGTCAGCGACGGCCACTGCTGCGCCAACACCTGTTCAGTGGCGAGCAACTCATTGTTGACAAAAAGCCGGGTGTCCAATTGCCCCATGGCCTTGCTCAAGGCGCAACGCAGTACCTCTTGCACGCGCCCAATGGGAAGTGACAGCGCACTGCCATCGACGGCAGCGGAACGTCGGAAAAAGTACAGACTCCGGCTGACATCAGCGGGCAGTTCGGCACCTAGCGCGTAACGCACTGTGGTACGCAGGTCGTCTGCAGAACTGGTGGCGGGGTTGCGCAGCCGATCCAGCGCCTGCAGTACCTGATCGAGCTGCTCTACTTCTGCCAAATAACGCTGTACTGCGGCAAACTCCGGCAGTTCATCAACCTGAAGCCCGTTTCTGCGTGGTCCATCAGATATCGCGTTAAAACTTGGAGGCAGTTTGCAGCTTGCACCAATAATGAAAAGACCGGTGCTGTCGTCTTGCTCAACCCCGCTAAGTTTGGCAATTCGGGAAAGCAATTCGCGCCGCAATGTGGCGACAGCAACATCACCGAACTCGCGCTCGATGCGTTCGAGAACCCGTGCGTCAAAGTCGTCAAAGAAACGCCATGAACCCGGCATGAAAAAGGAATGTGTTCGGTCGGTGCGCAGGCGCTCGCTCATGCTCAACAACGACAAGGCCTGATTCCGGTACCAGGCATCCGGAATCGACTCACCCCGCTGAATCGCCTGATTACGGTATTTGGTATCACTCTGAAGTTTCGCCAGGGCAGATGTCAGGGCTGAATTGTGCTGGTACAACTGATAGGTACTGACTGCCAGTCCAACGCACCAACCGCCAAGAAACAGGATGGCTGTCCAGCGCAGTGCCCGGTGCAGAACCGGTCGCGTCAGGGTTTGTGAGCGCGAAGGACGGGTCAGACCATATTCAAGGAATATCTTCTTTTCAAACAAGTCTCGCAGGAATGCCGGTTGCCTGACAAGTTGGGCAATCAGGTCACCGCCTGATTCTGAATCTGCATTGGCATTTGTTTCCTGTTCAACCTCATTGGCAACCAGTACCTGCGCCGCCTCGCCACTGTCGCCGGTGAGGTAAATGCCCCGAAAGAAGAACGGCTCGTGATAGGCACTGGGCCGCATCAGTTCGTCAGCATATATCTGCAGTTTGGCCCGCATGCTCCCGATACGCGCTGGCAGCAGCAATAACTCTCCGTTGTCCTGCTGTGCCGTGCCAATGGCGAACAGTTCTGCAGACACGTCGGAAACCGAGCCTACCATGGTACTCAGAGCCGCATCAATCCAGTCTGACTGGTAAGTTGCAGATAGATCGTAAGGTGACGACCAGCCCAGCATGCTTGCCCGCAGCGGCTCGGGCAGCGCGCGCGCAAACGAGCTAAAGCCTTCCAGGTGCTCGGCACCGGTGACCAGCACATACACCGCAAAGCGCATGGCGAACCGGTTTTGCGCCAACCACAGTCTTCGGTGAGCGAGTTTGGCACGCTTGGATATCTCCAGCAGGGTATCGGCACTGTCCTGCAGCAGCAGGGACGCAGGAATCGTCACGACAACAGAATCGAAGGGTCGTTGCGGACGGTATGTTCGGCACAAACCCAAAAATTCGTCCCACGGCTTCTCGGCTGCATCGTCATCGTCGGGCGACCCCAAATAAGCACCCTGAATATCAATAACAATGCCACGGTCAAAGAAGTGCCATGAAATGCCTTGCGTTGCCGCTGCCGAAGCGGATTCGGTACTGAGCGCACTGGCAACTCCGGACTGCTCGATCGGAAGAGCCCGATGACTGTCACCTTCGTTGAGCACCATGATCCATGGAATGCCATACCGATTGGCGCGCGATGCGATGTTGCTCTCGATCAACTCTACGGCTTGCCGAAATGAGCTTCGCAACGAATCGAACCGCAATTTGGCAATCTTGGGATCGCTGCCAGTCTTGACGCTGGAACGACGCGCCGCAAAATAAATCACCATGCCAAGGATCAGCAATACGACGATTGCCAAAACTGCGATGGAGATCAGAAAGTATTGATCCGTTAGCATGGCTGTGTCTCTGGTTGGCAGGGAATCAGGATCATCTCAGCCTCATCTGGAAGGAACAAACCACACCGGTTGCAACATCTGCCTGACAGGCCATGTTTGCCACAGCCACAGCAATTCCGAAATGGCAAGAAGACTGGCGATGCTCAACAGGAAAAGCACCGACCATCGGCTAAGCGTGGGTAGCTTGCGCGGAGCAATGTGCGATAGCGTGCTGGCGTAAGCACGCTCTGATACCACCCGGTCACGACCCGAAAAATCGGCCGGGCGCTGATAAACAAACTGGAACAGTTCTTCCCGGTAGCCACGAAGGCGCTCGACATCCTCGCTGCCGCGGAACTTGCCTTGAAACCCCAGCGCCAGTGCAAACAAATACAGACGCGCGATATTGCGTCGCGAAGGCTCCCGATCAGTGAGTATCTCTTCAATTCGGGAAAAAATCCGGTCGCCGGCGATGTTGCTCCGAAACAGGGTTGACTCCAGCAAATGTGCGGTCCAGTGTTCGCGCCCCAGCCATGGGGTATGGAGCAATATTTCGTCTGCCAGTGCCGCCTTGAGATATCGTGCATCGGCGACGTTTTCCAGTTCAAAGCGTGAACTCTCGCGCCGCGACTCCAGTGTTTGCAGTTCAAGCAGGTTCTCTAGGTGCTTGTTCACAGCTTGTGCGACGGCTTGGGGATCGGTTTCACGAGTCTCCATCGTCCGGTTGCGTGCCTTCACAGTTTCGTCATAGAACATCCGAAATTGCTGGGTTAGATGGTCATCGACTGCATTGTCCGGTTGGGAGCGTGCCATGGGGCGGGGCCTTTCAGGGATCAATTTTTGATGAATAGCACGATTTCTTGAGGACGTTGTGCCGTGGCGCCTTCGTTGGCGTTGGCGATCACCAATGGTTCATCCGGCACGGTCAGTGCGTTGCTGGTCTGAATCGCATAAAGCAGGTAGCCGGTGCCAGGGCGTACACCCAGTTCATCGGCAAATTCAAGCGGTGAACGAATTGCACCAAGAACCCGCCGCTCGCGCAGTGAAGCATAGGCCGATAGCGAACCGACGATCGCACTGTCCATCCAGGCCATCAGATCTTTGTCCGACTGACCGCGCAGTCCAACGATCAGTCGCGAGCCGGTCAGCCAATCGGGCTTGAGTCTGATCTCGAATGCACCTTGGCTAAAGTCGAACTTGTATTCGCGATAGTCCTGACTGACCTCTGCCAACGCGCCGGTCAGTGAAAACAGAACCGGCTTGAAGACAGACCAGGGATCTGCATGGTTGTAGTCCATTGGCACGGGAGGTAGTCCCCCGGGCCTGAGCAGGCTCAGTGAAGCCAGCAAAGAGCAAAGGGCCCAATACAGTGGCAGCGGGTGCAGGTGTGGGGTGCGCAATACCGCCTCGGTATAGGGCAAATCTGACAGAAGACTGCGCAGCCGATCTTTAAGTTCGAGATGGGCGAGGCGATCATCAATCTTGGATGACGGTACAGCCGTTTGTTTGGCGACAAAGGCGGCCTTGCCTCGGATTTGACCGAGCAGGTTGGAGACGTTTGTCCACAGCGGGTTATCCCGGGATATTTCAAGAAGTGGCGGCAGCAACTCGCTCATCTTGGTGATCTCGTTGTCCTTGAGTACGGCACCGAGACACAGGAACACATGACTGCCAGCCGGCACGCTGCCTGCGCTGAGGGCCAACTGGGGCACAAGCCGCGGAATGTCAACTGGCACTGCATCCGAAACTTCATCCTCGACGGGCGCCATCGCAACTGACTGGAACCGTACCGCAGCGGCACCCTGACGCGCAACGCCGCTTATCGGGAGGGTCAGGTAAATGGCGAGTGGTTCGTTGGCGAGCTGCTCCGCATAAGGCTTGAGAGACAACTCAAGCGTCCCGTGCTCGGCGATATTGGCAAAATAGCGAACAGCGGTGCCGTCGGGCAAGATGGCCTCAAGTTCCAGAACACGCAGCAGCCCGGTGGCCAACAGTCCGCTATCGAATACCAGCCTGCGGACTCCCCAGCTAAAGGGTGAAGCGGCCAGCGTCTGCCAGGCCACCAGCGAGTCCACGCGAGCTGAAAGCTGCTGGAAGTGTTGGGGTGCCAGCAGCATGCCTTCATGCCACTGGATGCGATCAACTATCGGGCCAGCCTTAGACATGTCAGACTCCTGTGCTGTATGGGGGCATTGTGCGTGCAAGTGTTGAAACAAAGGCCAGTTTTCAATGGATGTCCTGACCTTATTCAACAGCGGAAGCAGTGAAGGTTTGGGTGTCAAAACGCAGGGTCAGATCCCCTTTGAGGGTTTCCACGCGCAGTCGATGGTTTCCCGGCAACGTGTAGTCTGCATACACCAGTACACCGACCACCCGAGGCGAGCCAAAGGCATCTCCTGGAACAACCATGGTCTGACCTGGAACCAGTTCCCAGGTTCGGTAGGACATGCTCAAGGGAAAGGTCTTCAGCAAATCGGCGTTCACAGCAAACCACTTGGCAGCAGGCAACTCGACCAGACGATCCATCATCGAATCTTCGAGCACCAACACCACATCAACCAGAACCGGACTATTTTGATTGGCTCCATCTGCGGCAGACAACGTGACACTTTTCCAATTCAGACGTGTGCCTTTGAAGCTCAGGAATTTGGGTAATGAACAGCCAGCCAGTTGCGGTAGCAACAAACCTGCGGCGATCCCTCGCAAAAAAGTTTTTCTATTCATTGCCAGACTCCGGGGACGTTAGAACTGGTGAAAGTGTTTTGGATGCCGCAGCATAGGACTGCGTTTGCCGCATACCCACGATGATCCCCATCAAAACGATCAGCCCAGCAAGCAGCAAACTGCCGCATGTCAGTATAAACAAGTGGCCGCGTGACACCACGAATTGCAGCGGACTTGCCGGAAGGACCTGCACGCTGTCCTCTTGCCCAATTGATCGCTCTGAAGGAAGACCGGTCGAGACAATGGCAATCAATGCACAGGTAGCGAGCAAGGTGACCAGGTTGCGTGGGCCTTGGCAGATCAGGTCGATTGCAAGAAACAGTGCCAACGCAGCTTCCATGGGTAATTGCAGCCAGCCCAGAACAATGCCGACAAAGCCGACATTGGTCAGACTGTCCTGGCCCGCCGAGGCAAACGAAGCAAGTGTTGAACCAATAAAAATCAAACCCATGTCAGCGACAGTCAGGTGAAGGTTGTAGAGATTGGCCACAAACGTGGTTAGAAGTACATAGTACAGGGCAGAGCCGGCACGCAGATAAACCGAGGCGGTTGGAACAACAAACTCCACAATTCCCCGACTGAAACCGAGTCTGGCACTCATGGCTTCGATCATGTGGGGAATGGTCGCCGTCGTGCTCGAAGATACCAGGCTAACCAGCATCGGTGCCTTGAGGTGGTGCAAGACCTCAGCCAGGCCGTGGCTGGTTCGTCGATGAACGATGGCGACCGAACCGGCAGACAGCAGCATCGCCAAAGCCACAAAGTACAGCAAAAAAGTACCCATTGCGCCGACTATTTCAAGGTTCATGGTCGAAAAAATGTGGGCCGCCACCCCGAAAGCGACGACAGGGAGCAGCATGTTGGCGCGTGCAATGATGATTTCAAGCGTGCGATAAATACCCTCAAACAGTTGGTTGACAACCAGGCTCTGCCCACGCGTCAGCGCAGCAAAAGCGAGCCCGAACAACAGCGCGCAAGACAGTATTCCCAATGAGCGGCCTTCCACCAGAACTCGGAAAAAATTGTCCGGAAACAAATCCGACCAATCCCGCTCCACCAATTTGAGCGAATCGACTCCATTGACAAGGAACATTTCGGTATTGCTGCCGTCTCCACCGACCTGCAACACAAGCGCGCCCAACTTGGCACGCACCGAGGCATCCAGATGCGACCCCGGTGAAGCCCAAAGGCCCAGTGCCAGTCCGATGCCTGCAGAAAGAGCGACCATGAGAAAGGCCACCCCAATAATCATCAAAATACGCCGGACTGGGAAAGGCAAGCCGATGACCTGTCGCAAGCCAAAAAAAGTGGCTACCAGCAATAGCGGGAGTGCGGCCATGCTGACGAGCGCGAGATACACCTGACCGACAACATAGGCCCAGTTCCCAATATCCGGCAGGTAAACACCCGCCATGCCGCCCACCAGAAGGCATAGCAGCAAAGCCAGCAGGCTACGCGACATCATGGCGAGAAAGTTCATGGCGACTGGTTCCACCTTTTTTCCAGCGCGAAAGCTACTGTGGCACGGGCAAGTTCCAAGGCGCTGTCTATCAGTGTCAGCCTGGTTGGATCCATGCCACGACTGGCAATCGGAATTTCGGTGCAACCCATAATGATCGCATTGGCGCCCGCTTTGGCGCTCATCACCATAGCCATGTCAAGTTGACGCGAACCCTCCTCGATTTGGCCTGCCTTGACGGCGCGGATGCAGGCGTCAATTTCATCTTGGCCGGTGTCTGAATCAGGAATGAGGAAATCGATTCCCCGCTGACGCAACGCTTGCTGGTAAAACCCGGACTTTAACGCGCCGCGGGTGGCAAAGATCGCAACCTGGGTGCCAGGGCTGGTCGGCACGGCTAATACACAGGCATCGGCAATATGAATAATGGGCGCATGGCTACGTTCTGCCATTTGAGAATACCAATGATGTGAAGAGTTGCAAGGAATTGCAACCACACCGACACCAATTTTGTTGAGTAAATCGATGCCTGCCAGAAGAATCGGCAAGGGATCAGGACCGTTACCCAGAATGGCACTTGATCGATCAGGAATCTGTGGCGAATTCAAAACAATCATTGGAAGATGGTCCTGATCTCTGGAGGCTGGCGTCAACCGGATCACCTTGTCCATGAAGTCAACCGTGGCCGACGGACCCATACCGCCCAAAACACCGATGCGCGACATGATCACTCCTAAATCTTAAGTGGTCGAGGACAAATCACCGCAACTGCTGCGGTGTTGCCAATCACCAGTATCAGGGTACGCAGCATGTCGCATATTGGATCGACCGCAAGAAACAAAATAAAGGCAGCCTCAAAAGGCAGGCCGATATAGGTGCACGTCATTCCGATCAACGACACTGTTACAAGCCCGGTCATCCCGGCGGAAGCAAAACCGGCGAGCACCGAGGCAGTCAAAACAACGCCAAGCTCTATCAATGACAGCGACCGACCGTAAAGCTGGGCGATAAACAATGTCGCGCAAACATAATATACAACTGGGCCGATGCGCAAAAGAGATATGCTCAGTGGCACCAGAAGTTCCACCCGGGATCTGGCAAAGCCCAGTCGGTCAGCCAGGCTCTCAATCATGATGGGCATGCAAATGGCGCTGCTGCGGGTGGCCAGGGCCAGGGCAAAGGGGCCTCGCAGCGCATCAAGCGTCTGGCCGAGGGAGCTATTGGATCGCTTCCAGATGACGATGGCGGCCAGGGCCAAAAGTAAAACTGACACCACAAAGAAGGCCAATACAAATTGTGTCATGGCTTTCAATGGTTCAATGCCGGTCTCGCCCAATTGTGCAGCGCTCATGCAAAACAACACCAAAGGCAACGGAAAGCTGAGCCAATACATCAGCTTCTGGCAAGCTTGATAGACCGTCTCCAGTGCCTGTGTAAGCCCATCGGCGATGCGCCATGGCACATGCCCGACCGCCAGTCCGAACAAAAGGGCAAATACCAGGGCCTTGAGTGTTTCGCCATTTGCCAAGGCAGAGAAAATATTGGTGGGAACCAGGCTCATGACGATCTCAGCAAAACCGACTGATTTTTTCGCATCGTCAACACCCACGAGGTTCATGATGGTGTCACTGGCATTGAGGTCATTGCCAACCATCTTCCCAAGTGTCTGCATGGTGGTCGTGGACAAATTTTCACCGGGCCGCATGATCATCAGCAATACCGCACCAACGAGGGCCACAAACACTGAAAATGTCAGGAAAACCAGGGCTACCTGGCCAAGCAGCTTTCCAGTGCCGCCTTCGCGCAACAGGCGTTGCAGGCTGAAGATCACGGCCGAAACCATAAATGGCAGCGTGATCATCTTTAGCAGGTCAATATACACATCACCAACCAAGTCAAGCTTGGCGGCACTTTCAGGTTGAATGATTCCAAATGCGACACCGGCAGCCAGACTGCCGATGACCACCCATGGATTCAGGACAAATGCGTAAATTTTTTTGGTGTTCATTGGTAAAGACCCTGTGGTCATTTGCGATCAAGCGCTTTCAACACTTTGTTGATGTCCAGTTTTTCGGTGCGTTGAACGAGAAACTGGTTGACAAACGCCAACAGGGTAGTGTCCGAAATTGCAACGCCAATACCCAGCGTATCCTCCATGTCCTTGAGCGTCACAGTCCGCATTACCAGCGATATGGTCGGATCAGCGAGGAGCAGCCGCTTAACCTCAAATTCATCCCGATAAGCGCCAACAACATCGCCTTTGTTCAGGGCGGTCAAAGCATCACTCCAAGACGGGAATTCATGAATCTTTGCTTTCGGAAAATTTTGTCTTGCATAGTCTGCAAAAGAAGATTTGGCGATTACGCCGATGCTGCCGGTGAAATTGCGGATTACTTCCGGCAATGGGCGGCCTTTGGAGAGCTGTGCCAACATAACCCGGTTAAGAATCAGTGCATGGTTCAGTGTCAGGTAGGGATTGCTGAATGCGATGGTCTGGGCACGGGCCAGGGTTCGCGACAACTTGCTGATGGCCAAATCGGCTTCGCCCCTGGCAAGTTGATCAACAACCGCGTTGAATGTTGGCGCATCGCGCAATATGCGCAGCTTGACTTTGAGTTCCTTGGCGATGGCATTTGCCAAATCGACTTCCAAACCTTGCCATTCACCTTTGTTGTCAAAAAAGAATGGCGGTGTATCAACCTTCAGCATCGCAACAACGAGTTCACCTCGGTTGACAATCCGCGCGATGTCGGGTGCCAGCAGCCGACCATCTGGCATGCGCACAAGAACCGATGGGGCAACTGCAACTGGCTGCGCCGCAACTCCGGGTGCATCTTTGCCACCTGCCTGCCCGACTGCCTTGACACTTTGTCCAAACGAAAATGCCGGAACCGTCAGGAAAAGTACAACGATGCACTGCCACAAGATCGTCAGGATATTCCCCAACTGGCTGCGGCACTGCCGAAAGTAAGAATGTAAATAGTGGATTGACATGGTATTGAACGGTAATCTTCAGGGGACAGGCGATGGGGCTGAACCTGTCGCAAGGGCTGGAACAGCAGTTCGTGAAGAGACTTGAGGTGCAACAGACGCAGATGGCTGCTGACCCATCTGTTTGCCAATTTCGACACCCATTAGAAAAAGCAGGATGAAAAGCAACAAGAGGCAAGAGACTGCAATGGCAATCATCCGGGAAGTCATGGTAAATACATATTGCGCCATAGTACTATCAGGGAATCATTTCGGTAAATTGACCCGGCACAACGATCTGGATTACGCCACCCCAGGCGCACATGAGCTTGGAAGTGTTTTGCAGGCTGGGCATATTGCCCAACAAAACCGTTGGAGCGCCGATTATCCACGGAGCAGGCGTGACCGGTACGCATGGCATGGGGGTAAGAACGCCGAGTGCCGCTGCGGTAGCGGCTGCAACAACCGGATTTGATGGGCTGAGGCACATCGCAAATGTCGGAATATTGAGCATCGGCACATGGTCCATGATGTTGGCAGCCGGCATGCTGCTGGTCAATACGCGATTTAAAGGAAGCACAACCAGACTGGTCGGTGCCGCACCAAAACTGCACATAAGCATGGCACCGTTACAGACATGGAAACCCATAACTACCCCCCACGAACGAGTTTTTCCAGACTTTTCATGAAGCCCGGCTGTTGTTGAGAAACCACCAATTCCATTCCGTTTTGATCAAATCGACGGGCGACACCCACTGGCTTGCCTTTGCGGTACTCAATTTCTTCGAGAACCTGGCCATTCGGCCAAAAGCGCCTGAGCACGCCGTTGAGCAGATTGGCGCGATACTGTGCCGTTTGTGTTGGAGCGCCATTGGCTCCATAGTCCACTACTTCACCATCCAATAATCCTGCCCGGTAGCGGGCGCGGCGTACCACCCTACCTTCGGTCAGGTAAATTGATTCACCTTCGAGTTGACCCGCCACATACTGCATTCTTGCTATGGGTTCGCCGGATTCAGCATAGGCGACAGATTCACCCTGCGCAACGCCTTGCACAAACTGCTGCTCCAGCAGGGGTTTTCCACTCGGATAATTCGTTCGGGTGATGCCATGCGGCAAATCGTTGACGTGTTCTCTTACCTGAAGTACACCGCCTTTCGCGTCATACAAGCGCAGCGCGCCCTGAAGCTTGCCGGCCTGGTAGGTCGCCTCCATGGCCGGCGCATTGGCAGCACCATAGATTGCCATGGAACCATCACGCAAGCCGTTGACATAGCTGGTGCGACAAAGCAAGTTTCCTCCATCGTCGACAACCTCTTGCATCGCCATTTGGGCAAGCCCTGGTGCTGCTACAGCAGAGTTGACGACTGGCGGAAGCAATGCAGTGACGGGTGGGACGGTTAGAGCAAGCATGGCAATCAGTTTATCTTGACCAAGCCAGCCTTGGCTTCGAGCAAACCACCACCGTCAACGGTCTGCATCGCCGAAGCCTTGTTGCTGACCATCACACTCTCGTTGGTCAGGGTGGCGCCACCCTTGTTGGTGAGGCCAACACCTGCTTCATTTTTGAGATTGACTGCGGCCTTGTTGGTCAGGTTGGTGCCCGCCTCGACATCGACTGACATGGCCGATTTGATCTTGATGGATCCGGTTACGTCAATGACAAGGTTCCCGGTGACCTTGAGTTCGTAGTTGCCCGTCACTTCGTGTGTGAAATTGGCCTTGTTCGTATGGGTTTCGTCCCCGGTAACCTCCAATGCACGGGTACCCTTGACCGAGTGAACTTCTTTGCCAGTGTCCACCTTGACGGTGCGGTCGCCTTTTTTGACCGTATGCAGTTCCGAGCCGGCAATTACCGTCGTGGTCAGATCGTTTTCGATCTCGGTACGCATGTCTTTTTGTGCATGCAGGTAAAGCTCTTCCGAGTCTTTTTTGTCTTCAAAGCGCATCTCGTTGCCGGCAGAACCTTTCTTGGTGGAACGCGAAAGAATGGTGCTCTGCGATGACAGGGATGGCAATTTGATCGGTGTGGTTTGCTCGGCGTTATAGACGCGGCCCGACACATAGGGCCTATCGGGGTCACCATCGAGATAGCTGACAATGACCTCCTGCCCTATCCGGGGAATATACAAAGCACCCCAACCCTGCCCGGCCCACGCCTGTGACACCCGAATCCAGCACGAGCTTGATTCATCGGATTTTCCTTTCCTGTCCCAGGGGAACTGAATTTTGACTCGCCCATGCTGGTCGGTCCAGATTTCTTCCCCACTTGACCCAACAACCTTGGCGGTGTGATCACCAAACACGACAGGATGTGGCGTTATTCTTGGTGCGCGAAACTGCTCAGTGGCCAACAAGACTTCAAAATTGTTGACATAGGCGCCACGGTCAACCCGGTGCTGTACTCGTCGCACCAGATATGACACATTGACATCGGCCCGCACATGCTCGGCCAGGGTAAAAGTGGTGCCGGCCAGCAAATGGTGGCAGTGACTATTGCCCTTGCCAATCAAATGCTCGACCTGATGCTCCTGAACCCGGACTTGTGCCTTCTTTTGCCCGCTGCTGGTTGTCAGGTGCCGTCCCGGGTACTCGTAGTCCAATCCGCGCCCACTCACCCCGTCAGATTTTGCGAACAAATCGGTGCTGGGAGTCATGTAATTGAAGTCATCGACAGCATGAGACAGCGCAACCAATCGCCTCTCAAGTTCGAACTGCGTGACCGAATCGACGCGTCGGAAATTGTCACCCTCGCTGCGAATCACCAGGCTTGCCATATTCGGGCAAGCGGTGTAAGCCGCTTTGCTGTCAGCCAGCATCAGCGTGTGTGCTCCGTCACTGAAGGTGAACCAATAGAAAATGCCCTCGTCCTCCATCAGTCTGGAAATGAAGTCGAAGGCTGTCTCGTCATAACGCACGCAGTATTCACGGGCGGTATATGCGCCGGTGATATCGGCAGCCTGGAAGGCCACTCCAAATTCGCCAAGCACCGCCTTGATGATGTCTGGAACAGTCTGGTTTTGGTAGATCACCCGATCTCGCCCCAGCGTCAGCAGCCACATTCTGGGCACCAGTTCCGCCGAGTAAAGGGCAAAGTCAACGGCGCTTCCCAGATAAGTGAATTTTGAGATGATGCCGTTGAAAAAGCGCGACGGCCCGGCAACCTGCTGCAACTTGACCGTCGCCGACGTGCCAACGACGGTCGACCCCTGAAGGCTGCCATCCTCCGAGCGCATTGTCAGCGTGAAGTGGAAAAGTTCAGACAGTGACTCGGTGCCCCAGAAGCTATCGAGCAGCAGCTTTTCCGGCCCGAGCGCAGTGGTCACGCCAAGAAAGGCATCGCCTTGGGTATAGCCTTCTCTCATGGGTTTTTCGCCAATGTCAAGGACTTGAACCGAAACACAAATTCACCCGTATCAGCCACATCCATGTGAACCGCGTTGAACGGGGATGTCATGGAGATGCGCTCCAGCACCTGCTGCGAAAGTTCTGGCAACACCGAGTGGGCCAGAATGTGATCAATGTTGCGGGCACCACTATCGACCTCGGTGCAGCGGGCCGTGATGACATCCTCCACCAGCGGTGACCAGGTAAAGCTGGCCTTGTGATTGCTTTCAAAGCGTTGGGCCAGCTTGCCCAGCTTGAGACCAACGATGGCGCGAATCTGCTCGTCGCCCAAGTGGTAATAAGGCACCAATGCCAGACGCCCGAGAAACGCAGGACTGAACCGCCGCAGCAATTCCGGCCGAAGTTTGTCAACGAGTTCTTCCGGGTCGGGGCGATTCCCTCCTTGGGAGGCCTGCGTGATCACATCCTGTGCCGCGTTGGATGTCAGCAGAATCAGGGTGTTCTTGAAGTCAATCAGAACGCCTTCGCCATCTTCCATCGTGCCTTTGTCAAAGACCTGAAAAAACATTTCCAGCACATCCGGGTGTGCCTTTTCCATTTCGTCCAGCAGCACCACGCTGTAGGGCCGACGTCGAACGGCTTCGGTGAGCACCCCACCACGACCGTAGCCCACATACCCAGGTGGCGCGCCTTTAAGGCTTGAAACAGTGTGGGCTTCCTGAAACTCCGACATGTTGACGGTGATCACGTTGCGTTCCCCACCAAACAGCAAGTCGGCCAACGCAAAAGCAGTTTCAGTCTTGCCCACGCCGCTGGGACCAACCAGCAGGAACACGCCGACGGGCTTGCCGGGGTCGTCGAGATCGGCCCTAAAGGTACGGACACGCCTGGCAATGGCATCGAGTGCCTGATCCTGACCAACGACACGTTCAGCCAGCTTTTCCTTGAGATTGAGCACCGTATGCAACTCGTCGGTCAGCATCTTCCCGACTGGCACACCGGTCCAACCCGAGATAACCTCGGCAACAACACCGGCATCGACACAAACCGGAATCATCGGCTCATCGTTCTGCAATGCTTCCAGTCCCTTTTCAAGCCTGCGCAGCGTGGTCTTCATCCATTCGGCATCTTGATTTTCATCAAGGACGGCAGCACCATGTTGAAGGCTCGCGCCAATTCTCTTGCGCAGCGCCACAATTTCGGCAACAGAGAGCTTTTCTTCGGTAATCTTGTCGCTCAGTCGTTTTTGTTTTTGTCGCAGCGTGGCAAGCGTGGCATTCAGTGCAGCCATCGCTTGCTGATGATCATGCCCGGTCGCCGTTTCATGCCTTAGCACCCGCATCTCGTTTTCATTCGATGCGATGTCACGGGCGACCGATTCAAGCTCGGCAGGCAAACTGTTTTGCCCTATGGCGACTCGGGCGCAGGCGGTATCGAGCACACTGATGGCCTTGTCAGGAAGCTGGCGACCGGTGATGTAACGGTGCGACAGCTTGACCGCTTCACGCACGGCTTCATCAACAATTTCAACGCCGTGATGTTTCTCAAGCGTCTCAACCATGCCGCGCAGCATGTCAATCGCCGCCTCCTGGGTCGGTTCGTCAACTTTGACGACCTGGAAGCGTCGAGCCAGCGCAGGATCGCGTTCAACATATTTCTTGTATTCCGCCCAGGTGGTGGCGGCGATCGTGCGCAGTTCACCGCGTGCCAGTGCCGGTTTGAGCAAATTGGCGGCATCGCCCTGCCCTTCGGCACCACCTGCACCAATCAGTTGGTGCGCTTCATCGATAAAAAGAATGATCGGGGTCGGCGAGGACTTGACTTCGGCGATCACCGACTTCAGCCGATTTTCAAATTCGCCCTTGACCCCCGCGCCAGCTTGCAACAGGGCGAGATCAAGTGAACGCACCGAAACCTGGCGCAGTGCCGGCGGCACGTCGCCTTGCACCACCCTTTGTGCAAAGCCTTCCACCACAGCGGTCTTTCCAACGCCAGCTTCGCCAGTGAGAATGGGGTTGTTTTGACGTCGGCGCAGCAGCACATCAATGATCTGCCGAATCTCGGCATCCCGGCCTCGAATCGGATCAATCTTGCCATCACGCGCCAACTGGGTCAAATCAGCCGTAAATTGGTCCAGTGATGGTGTGCTCGAATTATTCCGGCCCATCACCGGCATTTGTATGTTGGAACCAACCGCATCGGGCACTGCTGCCGTACCTGGTGTGTTTATGGACCGGGCCTCGATGGCGGCAGGGGTCGCGAGTGGAGTCGACAGGGCAGCACCGGCCGCGCCTTCAGGCGACGACTGCAGCAGTGCCGCGATCTCGTCACGCAGGGTTCCTCTGGCTATCTGGAGCAGCGTGGGCACCGAATCAACCAGTCGGCCACGCAACAGATCAACCTCCAGCAAAGCCAAAATGAGCGTGCCGGACCGGATGTACTGCTGTCCCAGCAACATGGAACTCATTAGCCATGCTTCCTGGAACAGTGGCGCGAAGTCAGGTGATAAAGCAGGCGTTCGACCGTTGCCACGCTTGAATTTGTCGAGCGCCTTTTGCAACTGGGTCAAAATGGTATCGGGCCGGATTGAAAACCGGGCAAAAATCAGCCAGATATCGGGTGCTTCACTTTCCACCAGTCGCAGCAACAAATGCTCGATATCCACGGTGAAGTGGGTTTGCTGCACACAGAGTTCGGCCGCCCGCTCCATCGCTTTCTTGCACTCTGGATTGAGTCGGCCAAGCAGGGTTCGAATGTCTATTTCCATAGGTGCCGAATTTAATTCAATGGGGAGTGGCAGAAACTTGGGTCAGCTTGAGTTGCACAGTCGGCAATTCGCCCCGAAAGGACGCGCTTGTCAACCACGAAGTCCAGCCCAGGTGCAGCGGATTGGCAGCGCTCAACAGGCAAGGTTTTCGCTCGGTCGGCGCCAGCTTCAATTCCATCTTTATGTCAATATCAAGTGGCAGGTAGCGCCGAATCAAGTAACAGGCAAGCTTGTGTTCGTACCCTCCGGGCAGAAGGCCGAGCAGGCGATGCAGCTTCAGTTCAGAAAAAACCAGTGCGATTCCGCTTCCCTGATCCCAGACCCGCTTGCCAAGAACAGCCGCTCTGGCAAGCCGTGCGCCACCGACCCCCCGGCCAGACACCAAACGCGTGAACGCATCCGGTTCGAGCTTGCACCAGCCACCGACAAATTGCGACCCGTGAACCTGGAGATTCATGCGGTCGCGCAACAGCACCAACAGTCCTGTCATCGAGCGCGGTGCCCCGCCAAGCAGGCCCGCGTGACGCAGCCACACTGCGGGTCTCTCGGCAGCCTGCCTGCCTGCGCGAAGCCCCAGCGCACTGACAGCATCAAGCGTTGCTGCCAACATTGACTGCGCCGGCGCATCCGCATTGAGCGCTGTGTTGTGCTTTTTTTTGCTGCGATAAAGGAAAGACAAAAAACGATGGTTAAAAATATCAAGAAAGTCGGCCGTTGCCCTGTCTTTGCGTGCACGACGCTCAAGCAGCAGTTCGGTAAACGGCAGCGGCAATGGGCCAGTCGCTCCTGCCAGCGATAACACGGTGGTGGAAAGCAGAAAAGGCTCGCCGGACTCGGCGCGCTCCGTCACCGACTGCACATCACTGGGCTGAAAAGCAAGGGATACAAAGGCACTCAGCCGAACCGCCTCAAGCTCTCCAGGCCCGTGGGAAAGGCCCACGGCCACGCAGCCAGGGGCCGACCGTTCCAGCAGACTGATGGCCTGAAACAGGTTAAAACCCTGCGGTCTGGCCATCAGGCGGGCGATCAAACGACGACTTGGCGGCCAGTCATCGGTTCCCATTGTTTCCTCGTTTCATCGCCTTGCCGTGCAGCCAGCCGAACGAATGAATTGACCGACGTGTACAGGGCAAAAAATCGCGCCAGCACCGCCGACATCAGCAGTGACGACCCCCCGGCAAACGACTCTTCATCAAACTCCAGGGTCACCTGTGTGCCGCGACAAAAGCCGCGCCAGGCCTGCGTACCCACATGCGCCGTCGTGCCATGGGCCGACAGCCCGGTAATGCCACGGATTTGGGCATGATCGCGCCGACTCTCGGAGGCGAACAACATCAACATCTCACGCAACTGGTCGCGTCCAATTGAACCATCCACCAGCGACTGATGGTTTAGTGTCAATAGCGACACCAGCCGCCAAAGTGTTGCACTGCCAAGCGGCGGGTCGCGCTGGGCGGTAGGCTCATACAGGCAGCGCACCCTGGTCGGCTGTGCTGGCCCCTCGGCTACCAGGCGTGAACCAATCGGCACCTGTTCGGCAAGACGCCGATTGGTGCACAGCAGATGCGCATACACGACCGACTGGGAGGGCTGGCTAAAGCCCTTGTTGCCATCAACAAACGACAGGAACAAATCGGTTCCGGGGATATTGGGGCGCAGGCTCTGCTCGCGCCTGGATGACCAAAACACCGTATTGGTGCTGTTGCGAAGATGCCCCAATGCAGCAAAGTTAGGCACATCAATGGATTTGTCGGCATCGGGATCTGAGGCGACGACCGACACGATCGAATGCGCCTCGGTAAATATCTCGCGTTGCCGGTCGGGAACCAACAAGTACTCGTAATGCTGATGGTCGATCTGAATCGGTTCACTGACACGCGCAAACAGATTGACGATGGGGGTACAACCAAGCTGGAAGTTGTCGGCAGTGACATGGCGCAACGCACGCGCCGGCCGGTTGAGCTGAAAAACCAGATCACAGTGCCGCCCTTTGCCGAGTCTCCCGCGCAACTGGTGCAGGTCAAAAAAATGAAACTTGCGCGGAAATGCAAAATATTCCTGCAACAGTCCGTAAGCCGGCTGCGCGTTGGACGGCAGCGGAAGAATCTCCTGGCCTTCTTCGTAGCCGACCTCGCGCCATGCGTCGCGCGCGAGTGGCTGCACACCACTGCTGCCGGCACAATGCACGCCGAGCGACGACACGCTCGCCACCAGCGCGTCGTATAGCGGCATGGTGGTCATCCAGTCACCTTGTAAATGAATGCGCAGGTGGTCGATTTCCAACTCAGAGAAGTCAATATCGGGGTCACATTCCAGGGTGAGTCGCAACACCGACTCCGAGTCAATACTGGCCTGGACCACCTGCACCGGCCACAGCATGGTGTCCCAGGCAGTGCGAAAGCGGCACTGTTGTCCCTGCACGGTTGTGGCATACAGCATGGTATGGCGGGGAACCCGGAAACCGGCGGTCACCTTGCCCTGTGTCGGGTCCAGCTTGAATTGGGAAACCGACATCGACGGAATCGGTTGCACCAGCGACGGGCACAGGTTGTCCAGCAGCGAATACGCAACATCTGGAAATTCCTGGTCCAGCGCCCGATGCACGCGTGCCGATAAAAAAGCAACCGATTCAATCAGCCGTTCGGTATGCGGGTCCAGCGACTCCGAGCCATGCAGTGTCAGCCTTGAAGCGACCTTGGGGTAGCGGCGTGCAAAATCGACACCTTGACCGCGCAGATAAATCAGTTCACGCTGGTAATACTGCAGTAGATCGCTGTGCTGCATGGGGCGAATGATCAGGTAATTTTCACCGACCTGTCGGCGGATGAGTCAAGAGCAATTTCAAAATCCATGCGCCTTAATTCAGTGCCTATGCGCGCCTCCGAGGCAATATTGACGCTGACCGAATTGAATGTTGAGGCACTGCGGCCATCAAACTTCACTGAAACCTTGCCCAAGCGTGGCTCAAAACGCTCGACGGCCAGCGTCAAGGCACGACGCAATACGTCCATTTCGGTGTTGTTTTGAATGCTGACACTGGAAAAATCGGGAATGCCGTATTCCAGCACCGAGCCGTTGCCATCTGCAAAATTTTGCAAATGCAGCGAAGAGCGGGTATTGAACAAGCGATGAAGTTCTCTTGCAATAGAGTCCCTGATCGCCTGCTCGGTTTCCAGATAACGCGCACCACTGACTGCATCATCTTGCGAAAGTCGGTCAAATAGCGGAACTGCCAAGCCCCTTATCAGCTCAGACATGCGCCGCGCTCCGGCGTTTCACACAAAACGCAGTGATCGACATGCCAACCCGTTACGTTGTCACGTTCTTGGCAGCATCGTAAATGAACGATTCCTTGCCATCCGCAGTACCCTTAAGGCCTTGAACGAAATAATCGACGGTGATCTTGGAAAAATTCAAGGACAGGGATTCAGAAGGTGTGTCGCCTCCAGACGATATGCTCAAGCTCGAAATAAAAACATCCACGAGCGTAAATTCCATATATTTGGTATTTTGGCCCACTGCGTCGTTACGCGTGAATGAAATAATGACTTTGCCAATGGGTGATGCGACCGGTTTTGTAAGCATCTTCAAAAGCTGTGGCGTCGCCTTGTCTGAACTACGCGATAAAGTAACTTCGGATATCGACGGTGTCGATACCGTCCGGGTGGTGTTGGCTGCACCAGCCGCAGATATCCCGATGCCGGCACCCCACTGGAATGAATCGACCTGGAGCTTGTCTATGTAGCCTTCCAACTGGCACGCGCCCGTGATGGAAGCTCCAAAATCTACGATGATGGTCATGATGTGATTTCCTTTGATCTATTCAATTAAATTAAAAAAGCTTAACACTGCGCATCAGGCCACAGGAGCAGGCAGATCGGCCACCAGCCGCACCGAAGCCGTCATTTCTTCAAGTTGAAAGTGCGGTTTGAGGAACGCAATGGCCCGGAATGCCCCAGGCTTGCCAGCGACTTCGGTGACATCAACCCGACCAGCGCTCAAGGGGCTTCTGGCCTTGAGTTCCTGCGGCGCATCGACGCTGAGCAACACATACCCCGCCAGCCAGCGATTAAGATACTGCTGCAACTCATCCTTGGTCTGGAAACTGCCAATCTTGTCACGCACAATGACCTTAAGGTAATGGGCAAAGCGGGACGCAGCCAGAAGATACGGCAGGCGAGCCGAAATCAGGGCATTCGCATTGGCATTGTCCTTGTCATAAACCTTGGGCTTGTTGACGGTCTGGCCACCAAAGAAGGTGGCTGAATTAGAGCCTTTGGAATTGACCAAGGCAATAAAGCCCAAGTCGTTGAGTTCCTTCTCGCGCCGGTCGGTGATGGTGACCTCGGTGGGAATCTTCATCGTGATGTCGCCCTCTGCGGTCTTGTAGGTGTGGGCTACCATGCCCTCGACCTTGCCACCACCTTCCACGCCACGAATCGCCGTGGTCCAGTTGTACTTGGCAAAAGCGTCGGTGATACGCAGGCCCATTTGATAGGCAGAGTTGGCCCAGAGGTATTTGGAATGGTCAGAGCCGTCCACATCTTCTTCGTAATCAAAGCCCTCCACCGGAATGGTTTTGGCACCGTAGGGCAGACGCGCGGCATAGCGCGGCAGCACCAGCGACACATAGCGCGAATCTTCCGATTCACGGAAACTGCGCCAAGTGGTCAACTCGGCGCTTTCAAAGATCTTTGAAAGGTCACGCGGAACACCCAATTCAGTAAACGACTTGAAGTCAAACAGCGCCGGTGTGGCAGCCGCGATAAAAGGTGCGTGGGCGGCAGCGGCAACCCGCGAGATGCGCTCCAGCAAGGCGATGTCCTGCGGATGGCGGCCAAAAGAATAGTCGCCAATCAGCAGCGAATAGGGGTAGCCGCCAAAGGTGCCATATTCTTCCTCGTAAACCTTCTTGAAGAGCACGCTGGTATCGTGATCGACGGCGGTCTCCAAGTCTTTGAGCAGGTCTTTTTTGCTCACGTTGAGCAGGCGCAGCTTCAACTGCGGGCCAGTCTCGGTGCCAAAGACAAAGTCATGCAGGCCGCGCCAGGAGCCTTCAAGTGCCTGGAATTTTTCGGAGTGCAAGATCGCATTGAGCTGATTGGTCAAAATCGTGTCGATTTCGGCGACCCGCTCGTTGATCAGCGTCACGACACCTTTGTCGGGGCTGGTCTTCATGCCTTCGTCGAGAATCTGCGAAGCCAGTTGGCCGATCAGCTTTCTCGCGTAGGGACTCTGCGAAGGCTCATTGACCATGTGGCCTTCAAGGACGATTTTGTCAAGCAAGCCCAATTCACTGGTTGTGGTGCCTGCTGCGCCGCCGGATTGGGCGGCTTGGGAACTAGTTGCCATTCTTTTCACCATTCAAAAAATGAGGCGCGCCGGGGGCGCTCCAAAGGGTTGATTACGCTGCCGGAGTTTCTTCGGCGACGGCGGGTGCAGCTTCAGGTGCGGCCTCGGCTTGTGCCGACTGCGCCTGGCTTTGAACGGCCTTGAGGTCTTCGGTGTTCTTGACAACGTTTTCAAGCAGGCCGTCAAGCTCATCATTGCCATCAAGCTTGGCCAGCAGGTCGCGCAGTTGCGCACGCGCCTCAAGCAGCTTGGCCAGCCTGGGCACCTGTTTGACAATGGCTTCAGGATGAAAATCGGCAAAGCTGCTGAAATTCAACTCGATCTTCAGGTTGCCTTCACCCTTGAGTGTGTCAGGTACCGAAAGGTCAAGTCGGGGTGCAATCTTGCCCATGACTTCGTCAAAGTTGTCGCGATCAATTTCGACAAAACGACGATCCTTGAGTTTGGCCTGCGGTTGCGCTGGCTGACCCGAAAGGTCGGCCAGCAAGCCCACCAACAAAGGCAACTCCTTCTTTTCGACCGCATCGCCGATTTCGACGTCATAGGTGATTTGGACACGAGGCGGGCGATTGCGCCCTACCCATTTTTGCAGACTTTCCGACATAAGCTTCCTCACATAAAAAGGATTGACAAAGCAAAAGCAACGCATTTTCCAGGCGACCTTGGCCACCAAGAGCTTAAGGACAATCGGCACATCGCCGAAGCGATGTCCCTTGACTGGAAAAAAAAATTGTAAGTGATTCTTAACTGATTACCAGAATAAATTTGTACCAAGGGTTTCCACTTTGAACGATGATTCAAAAATCTTCAGTCTTCATCATTGCATGCAGCCGTCACTACCGGCTGCCGCGCGTACCGACGCAACAGAGGTGCCACACTTTTAAGCGATTTATGCCTCCAGCCCTTATGCAATAAGCGCAGGTAGCTATCAATTAAGGATTTATTTGGGTGTAAAACTTGATATACAGAGCTTTGCTGAGAGCAAAGGTGAGTGGTAATGCCAACCCGATTTTGACCCTGGTACCGACTTTTGACTGCCCACCAGCACCGTCCGCTACCCGCACTCAGCGAAAAAGCCGCTGATTGCGAGCCCGAGTGTTTTCAAACGCGAGCCGCTACACATAAAATAACCATTTTAATTTCATGGATTTAACCCATCTTTAACGGACCACAAAAAACAGTTATATAGATCAACGGTTTAGATTGAACTAGTTTTTTTTAGGCCAATTTTCGCGTTTTCATCCCATCAAATCACGGGTTTTTTGGCAGTTCCTTGACATATATCGATCCCAACAATTGATAAATCCTAGTCCATTCTGGTTTTGAGTGGAAATTCCCGCCGTTGGTGGTTTTTTTGTGTGGATTCGTCTAACAAAAACGAAAACATAATAATCGAGATTTACAAATAATTTATGGCACAACAAAAAAATTATGACACAACAAGCTGTCAAAAATTTACAATTGCTAATAAAAGTAGTTAATTAACAATAAGTTTTGTTTAAAACACGCTAAAAGTTGACAAAATAGCTAGAAATATTTTTCTTACACAAACTTACGTTAAAGATGGGTTAACGATATGCCATTCACGCTAGGCAGACCGGTCGCTCTACTTGGAGCACAACGCTCATCCGAACTCACGACCAAGCTGCTCCCCTCCAGTGAAATAGCGACCAGGCTGCTTCATTTTGCCTATTCCGACATCGAAAAACATGGCACTTTCAAGAAACTCGGTCATTGGGTTGGGCACAAGATTGATGACACGTGGGAGTACTCGGTCGAGCAAACGCTGAATAATGAGAAAAAAATACTGGCCGCCAAGGCAGTGATCAGTGCGCCCGGTAAAGCTGCCAGTGTGGCCTTGGCAGCGGTCATAACTGGCGCATCGTTGGGGACGCTTACGCCAGTCGCATTGGCGGGACTCGCTGCGGGTACGTGGGTATCCGACAAGATCGCTGATGGCGCCACCGCATTGTTGGCCAACCAGTTTCGCCAGAAGCGAATACGTGCCTGGTTAACGAAGCATCCCGAAGCTGCCATGCAGCTCGGCGCGCCGCACCTCAGACGGCAGTCGATAGTCGATGCATGCGATTCGATACGTCGGGCGGTTGATCATTTCCGCAAATCTCGCGCTGCCGGAAGCGATTTGGTCATGGCGATCAAGCAGACGAATTATGGAGACTTCACGAACTGCTCCGAAATGGTGACCGTCGTCAAGAAGGAGATGAAATGGCTGCATGAGATCTACAAAACCGAGTTGTATTTGGTGCCCGCGCTTGACCTGGCGACCATGCTGAACACGCAATTGGGTCTCTGTTCACAATGGGGAGACCTCATGCGGGGTCACCGCGAAGCACTCGCTCAATTCATCACACAGGCAAAAGGCTCGGGCAATTGTGAAGATCTCTGGAAAAAACTGGCGCTCGAGCAAGTCGTGCATAAAAATGACGGACTTAACGGATACATCGAGGCAAGTCGCGAGTTGGCAGATGACCTCCAGTATCTTTTACGCCTGCGAGAGTATTTCGGCACTAATCTTCGGCATCAGTTGTCTGCCGTGGACGGACCGCAAAGTGCCTTGAAGCGCTTTGACGCGCTAATCGTGGATGCAGCGAAATACTACAACTCGCCAGGACTAATAAAGCGCAGCGGACACTCCGTTGGTAATTCATTTACCCGCTCTACGGCTGGTGAGAAAGTAGCCGGCGCCGTGTCAGCGGGCCTGAGTTTTGCCACAAGTGTGGTGGCGGGCGCATTGGACGGTATTGCGCCGGGTGTATTGAAACCCATCAAAACGGCGACGGGGAATGGCATAAATGCCCTGGCAAACAACCAACATGCGAATAATTTTCTTCAAGCGACGGTGATGAGATTCGAGATTCTTGAAAATTTCCTGGCGAATCACCACAGTCTTGTCAGGGGCGCTGTGAATGAGGCAACTGATGTTCCGGGTAGTGCTATTCACAGTACCGTAAAGACGGCGTTATCTGGTGCCAGTAGTATCAGCGATCTTGTTGCCAAAAAGCTGATTGGCAAAACGTCAGAACGCCGACAAGGGCAACAGGGTGGGGGAATCATCGCCGGTAGTCCTGGCGATATCAAGAATGCCGGCAAGAAAGTCGGTGACGATTTATTCAAGAAATCATCACGCCACTTGAGCAGGCCCAAGCGGCTTTCTCTAGGGGCGCATTTGAATTGAAGGAATGCAAAGACGCAATACATAAAGCGGAGAAAATAGCGGAATTTGTCTGGCATATGGACAAGTCCATTAATTATCTGCGCCAGGCTGACGACGTATTGGGATTTCTGTCTGCCGGTATGAGTGAGATATCCGAGCATGAACCGGAGGTATGGGAAACGGTCCAGCGCAGTTCACTTAGTTTTCTCGTGATGCGCAGCGAACATAACTGCGCCTGTAAGTCATCCCTCATTTCCTCTCCGTTCGGCGCATGTTACGGACCAGGCAAGCCGCCGGGTACTCCCAAGAAGCGATTGATGAATTTGTAACGCCAGCCACGCGGGAGTACGCGGGCAAACCCATTAAGTTAACGGTGGGTCAATCTGATTTATAGACGGCCAAAAAACTGGGTGTGAGTTTTTATGATTACGTTTTAGACAGAGTGTCTGGCGCATTCAAACTACCGTCCTTGGCTGATTTAATCACTCAGAAAGCTCGGGCCTCACCGATTTGATTTGTGTTCTCCTTGAAATGCAAAGGAGATACCGAAAAAAGACCTGTACATCGCGGATTTTCTCAACCAACCAAGCCATTCGAACAGGGGATCGCCATGCTCCATTGAACGGTATTGACTTTAGCCGACCATTGCGGCTTCAACAGTCTGAGGCGTTTACGACAGTCGTTGTCAGTTCATGGGGCACATTGCGCAAAATGACATTCACTGAACCAGCCGCGTGACCTGGTCAATTGGCTGCGGAAACCCATACAGATAGCCTTGTCCAACATCACATCGCTCGGACATCAGCATTTGGCCCTGTGCTTCGGTTTCAATGCCTTCTGCCACGACTTTCATGTTCAGACCATGCGCTAGGGCAATGGTGGCGCGAACAATCGCCAGGTCTTCCCGGTTGCTGGCAATGTCGATCACAAAGGAGCGGTCAATTTTGATTTCATCAATCGGAAACCGTTTGATGTAGCTTAACGAAGAAAAGCCGGTGCCAAAGTCGTCCAATGCCAAGCCGACACCCAGCGCGCGAATCGCTTGCAACAAATCGATCACCTGGTCCACATTGGACATGGCGATGGATTCGGTGATTTCGAGCCGAAGCAAAGCTGGCGGAATGCGGGTTTCTTGCAGGGCCAGCCGAACGACATCGACAATGTCCCGGTTCAGGCATTGACGCGCCGACACGTTCACCGCAATCGGCGCGGGCTTTAGCCCCACCGCCAGCCAGGCTGCCAACTGGCGTGCCGCCTGCAGCACTGCCCAGGCACCCATTTCGACGATCAAGCCAGAACTCTCGGCCACCGGGATGAACTGCCCCGGCATCAGCAAACACTCGGGCGTGCGTTGCCAACGCATCAGCGCCTCCATGCCGACCAGCCCGCGACCTGCCAACGAATATTGCGGCTGGTAATACAGCACCAACTGGTCCTCGTGCAGGCCCTTGCGCAAATCAAGTTCCAGTGCCAAAGACGCGCGCAGGCTGGTGTTGAGGTCTTCCGACCAAAATTGAAAGCAGGCCTTGGGCTGCGCCTTGGCCCGGTACATCGCCATGTCGGCCTTGGCCAGCAGATCATCCATGTCAACGCCGTCTTGCGGCGATACCACCACGCCCACGCTACCGGTACTGGGCAGACGCACGTTTCCAAAAGCACTGCTGAGTTCAACCTCCTGGGTCAACTCTTCGATCACTTTGGCGGCGGCCCGGGCAGCACCTTCCTGATCAGTCATGTCTTCGAGAACCAACACAAATTCATCACCACCCCAACGTGCCACCAAGTCGGTTTCGCGACAAATCTGGCGCAGGCGCTGTGCCACCACCTTCAACACCTCGTCGCCAGCACGATGACCCAAACTGTCATTGATGACCTTGAACCGGTTCAAGTCCAGAAACAAAATCGCGGTGTTGCTGCCGTGGCGTTGCGACCGCGTCAGCGCCAAACCCAGCCGCTGGTGCAGCATGGCCCGGTTGGGAAGACCGGTCAGCTCGTCATGGGTGGCCGCATAGTCAAGCTGACGCGCCGCTGTGACCGCCGCAGTTTGATCAGACAACACCAGCACGGTGCCGTCAAGCTGACCCTGCGGTCCGATCAGCGGACTGGCCGAACCGCTCAAAAAGCGGGTGTCCGAATGCTGCCGGGGCTGCAGCGTCAAGTTGGTCGGGAGATTAACGCGACGCAATTGCTGCATGGATTCAGCCACTGCCAGCTCGATCCGGTCCTGGCTGTCGATCGACAAGGGATACGCCTGACGCAGTGACAAGCCGATCAGTTGGCCTCTGTCAGCTTGCGCTAGCGCCGTCGGATTGGCGTAGCGAATGGTGCCTGAGCGGGCATCCAGGGTGATCACGGCATCGCCAATCGCCTGCAAGGTGGCCGCCAGGTGCTGGCGCGAACGATGCAATTGCTGGCGTGTGCGCTGCAAACCGGCGGCTGCCATGACCAGCAATGCGCTAGCCAGAATCAGCACGCCTTGCGCTGGACCCAGCCACAGCCCGAGCCAGTGCAACACAACCAGGCTGACCAGCACCGGCAGGCCAAGGTGACTCAGCAGCCACAAGGACTGGCGCCATTGCAGGCGCGGCCACAGCGCCAGCGCGGTAAGCAACACCAGTGACACCAGCATGGACAGCCATGCAGGTGCCCGCTGCATCAGGGTGTGCTGCGCCAGGGCCGCGTAGGCGTGGCCATGCAACACGACTGCTGGCACTGTTGCGCGCGCACCGCCCAGCGGTGTCACCAGCTCGCCACCCAAGCCGGTGGCGGTGACACCAATAAAGACTGCCCGATCACGAACCAGCGCGAGTTGATCTGGCTGGCGCAGCACGCTGGCAAAAGACAGGGTTGGCAGACCCTGCAGGCGGGGCAACAAGACTTCGTAGTCACGCATCCACTGTTTGACGGGGCTGGCCTTGGGCGGGTTGGCGCGCACACCGGGCATGTCGGTGGTGCGCCAGTTCGGGTTGGCGATTTGAAGCACAGCCAGCGCCAGCGCAGGCACATCGGCCCGGGCATAACCGGCTTGCAGGTATAGCCGGCGGGCTTGCCCATCTGTATCGATTTCAACATCAACATGCCCAAGCGGGGTCTGTGCCTTGCCGAGTAACCAGCCTGGAGCGGCTGGCACAGATGCCATCTGACCGGAATTCAGCGGCCCGGGTGCCACTGGCAACACCACCCGTCTGTTGCGTGTGACCGCCGCTGCCAGGGCGGCATCGCCTGCCGGGTCGCTGGCATCGGGTTCGCCAAACAGCACCGCCATGCCGATGGCTGATGCACCCGCCTTGTCAAGGCGCTCCAGCATGTCGGCATGGCGTGCGCGTGGCCACGGCCAACGTCCCAGCTCTTGCAAGCTGGCATCGTCGATGGCGATGATCAACGGCGATTCCAGCCACACCGGTGGCTTGGGCAGCAGCAGGTCGTAGGCTAAAAGATCAAGCCGACCAAGCCAGGCCGGGTTCAGCCAGGACAGCAGCAGCAAGGTGGCAACACCCGTTAGCCACCACGCCCAGCGCAGCACCAGTCGGGGCAGATGGTGTGTCCACCGCCCATCGCCTCGCAGGACGGCGAGCAGTGTGTGCCGAGTCGGCATCAGAGCAAGCCTATGACTGCCAGTACCAGCACCAAAGACCACCAGGGCTGCTGTGCCTGCGGTACGACAAATCGCTGGGTACTGCCCCACGGCCCGACATAGCCGTCGGTGCCGACGGCCCGGACCCTGACTTGGTACGCACCAGCGGCCAGACCCGACAAGTGGTACTGTGGAAGATCGGTCTGTGCATCGACTTGCGGTGTCGCAAAGGCTTCGTCAGGCCCGACTTGCAGGTGGTAATGGGCGGATTGTGGCTGGGCACTCCAGTGCAGGTTGAGTTCGCCATCAACTGCTTCGGTCGGCGTCACGCCCGGACCCGGCAACACCCGCCGAAACATCTGCCCGTCACCCCACGGGCCCTGGCCCTTGACCGGATCAATTGCCGCCACGCGCCAACTGTATTGCCCGGCTGGCAACTCCCGCTGGGACAGTGGGCTGACATCGCTGTCCACCACCTGTTCGTCTTGGCTGGTGCCACTGGCGATGTCGGTTATCTGAAGTCGATAGCGCCAGTGCGGCTGTGCCTGGGTCCAGCGAAACATCGGTCGCGCCAATTCAGTCACCGCTGATGCAGTGGGCGCGATCAGCAGCGGCGGCTCCGGCCGGGCCTGCACGGTCAAGGCGCGTTGCGAAAAATGCCCCTCCAGCCCTTGCGCATCGGCGGCACGCACCCGCAGGATGTAATTGCCGTCGGGCAAGTCACGCGCACGCAGGCGCGGTGCGCTGCTGGTTTCATCTGATACCACCACGCTGAAACTGGCGTCGGGTGCCAATTGCGTGCGGTAGGCTACAGCGCCCGCCAAGCCGGGCAAAGGCAAATCGATGGGCAAGCGCTGCACCCGCTCTGGTATGCCATCAAGGCTGGGTGCTGGCAACAAGGCCATGACCTGGCCTGGTGGCTGGTTGTTTTCGGTCACCAGGCCCTGACCGGCCCCGGCATTGGCCTTGCCGCGCGCATTGGAGACAGCAACAGTGCCATTCAAGACCTCGGTGTGCAATTGTTGGCGCTGGGTCCGCACCCGAAAATTAGTGCCCCGGACCGCTGCCACGGCAGCCGGTGTCTGAATTTCAAAGCGGCCACCCGTGTTGCCCACCGGAGTGATCTGGTTTTCCAGGCTGCCTTGCAACAACACCAGTTCGACCACGCTGGCCCCGCCCAGAGCGCCAGACCGGGCCTGAGTCATACGCAGCTCAGAGTCGTGACCCAACAACACCCGGGAGTCATCGGCAAACCCAAGCGTTGCGCTGCCGCTGGCACCGGTGCGCAACACCGCGTTGGCCTGCAGCAACTCACCTGGCACAGCGGCGCGCGGCGGGCCGCTACCCTGGCCCAGGGAGGTTTCGCCATAGACTGCCAGCAGGTGTACTTGCGCCGACTGCAGCTTGATCCACTCCTGCGGGATGCGCAGACGCGTGCCGGGCATCAGGCGGTGATCGTCTGCAATCTGGTTCAAATGAAGCAGCCGGCTGCTGAAGGCCGGGCGTTTGAGATAACGCTGCGCCAGGTTCCAGGGGTGATCGCCGGGCTGAACGGTATAGATGAAATCAGCGGCCCATGCGGTGGGCATACCTGCGATGAGAACGAAACCCAATTCGAGACATTTCTGATGTTTTCGTCCTGGGACGAGTGTTGGCATGTTTCTTGTGTTGCGCATTACCCAAGTCTCCTGTGTGAACCCTGTGCCGGAACCTCGACTTTTTGGCCTCGCTTGGATGGACCCAAGGCCACCCAGAATGATGAAAGAAGGTTCTTATTGCGGACTTGATGCGCCATCCATACATTCTGAAGGCATGAATGGCGCATCAAGTCTGGCATGACAGCCTGCGGGCGTTGATCTTATTATTATCGACTTGGTGTTGAGCGTTGGAGAACCGTCACTGGCAAAGCACCAGATAGCTCGTTTCAGACCCATGTGCTGTGTCTGAGATTGCTGGCCCTGATCGGGAGACGCGAATGTTCACCCATTCGCATCGGGTCTTTCGTCCGATGCGATTCCAGTTGATGCGCCAATCGTGCGTCTCGGGTTGAAACCAGACCGGCAGCGCACCATGCGCCACCGGGCGGTTCCACCCTGGCGGCATGTTGTGTGGTGCGGGCCGGCCACACTTACTCTATTGCACCAATGGCGTGTCGGCGGCTTCGAGGTCAACGCCTTGCACCGCAGCCTGGGCCGCCAGCAGGGTCAGGTATTGCCTGAGCGCGGTGATGTAGGTCTTTTGCTTGAGGGCCATGGTCACCGCGCCGCGTACTGACTCAAACGGCTGCTCTTTGCCGGGCTGGCGCGCCAGTACTTCGACCACATGCAGGCCAAAGCGGCTGTGTACCAGGCGCGGCAGCACGCCGACTCCTTTGTTGTCAAACAGTTCCCTGGCAAATTCAGGTGCGCAGTCAGACGCTGACAGCCAGCCCAACTGGCCTCCGTCAGCACCGCTGGGGCAGTTGGACAGGGTTCTAGCATCCCGGTCAAACGCATCGACGATGCTTTTGCCATCATGGCAGCGCACGTTGAGCAAGGTGAATTCGGCACGCTGGCGCAGCAGGTTCACATCGACCCCCTGCGTCACCGCAAACAGGATATGCCGCACGTTGATGCGCTCGCCGCTGGCGTAGCTGACCTGGTGCGCGGCGTAGTGGCGCTGGCAGGCTTGATCGGACGGCTCCGGAATCTGCAATCGGGCTTGCAGCAGGGCCTCAATCGCGCTGCTAGCGGCTTCGCTCAAAATGCCATCTGGCGTGGACTCGTCGGCATCGTCCAGCAGCCCGGCGGCAATCGCTGCCTGACGCAGCAGTTCGGAGCAGGCGCGCTGGCGCAGTTCGTCCGGGCTCAAAGCCTCGTCGCAGGCGTACAGCGCGATGCCATTGATGCTGGCGATGCGGGGATTTTCAAGGGTTGAGGTGTGCATGACAAACTTCTTACAAACTTCTTTCATTATTCGGAGTGGTGATGGGGCCATGCCAGTCAAACCCGCGCATCCGGGCTGGGCGGCAGGGTTTGACCGGCGGGCACGTTCAGACGGCGCGCCCGCACCACCTGGTAGGGGCGCACCAGGTAGGCGACCGAGGCAAAACCACTCCACACATGCACCAGCCGGGTAAACGGGAAGATCAGGAAGATGCTCATGCCCAGAAACATGTGCGCCTTGAAGATAAAGCCCGCCTGCGTCAGCAGTTCCACCGCGCCAGGCTGAAAGGTGACGATGGCCTGCGCCCAGCCGGCCAGCTTGAGCATCATGCTGCCGTCCAGGTGCTGGCCCGACAGCGGCACGGTGGCCAGGCCCAGCGCCAGTTGCAGCCACAGTAGCACCAGCAGCAGAATGTCGCCGGGCCTGGAGTTGATGCGGATGCGCGGCTCGGTCAGGCGCCGGTGCAGCAGCAGCGTGACACCGATAAAGCCCGCCAGGCCCGCTAGCCCGCCGCTGATCATGGCCATCAGTTGCTTGTTGCCGGCGCTGATGAAGTGCTCATAGACAAAGTGCGGGGTCAGCATGCCGACCGTGTGGCCAAAGAACAAAAACAGCACGCCGATGTGAAACAGGTTGCTGCCCCAGCGCAACTGGCCGGCCTTGAGCAGTTGCGAAGAGTCGCTTTTCCAGGTGTACTGGTCGCGGTCAAAGCGGATCAGGCTGCCCAGCAAAAAGACAGCCATGGCGATGTACGGGTACACGCCAAACAAAAAGTGGTCAAGTGTGTTCATGGTGCGACTCCTGCGGTGGTGGCAGCGTGTTGACGGTTGGCTGCCGCATCGGTTTTGACAAAGTGAATGGTTTGTGCCTGACCGGGCCGGGTTTGCCCCTTGACCGAGCAGCCGTCAAACACCACCGGCTCTTCCCAGGTGGCATCGAGCGGCTCGTCTGGCACGACCTTGACCGGGTGGGCTTTTTCGCCGCTGAGTTCCAGCATGGCACCCAGCACGCTGGCGTAAGCGCTGTTGCGCTGCTGCAAGGCGGCAAAAATGGCATTGAAGATGTGCGCCATTTCGCCCAAAAAGGCGCGGGCCTCGCGCGGCGGCTGGGTCGAGACAAATTCCAGCACCACCGGCAAATAATCCGGCATTTCATCCTGACTCAGAAAAAGTCCGGCCTTTTCATAGGTTTGCGCCAGGTCGATCATGGCCGGGCCGCGCTCGCGCGAGTCACCATGCACATGCTCGAACAGGTGCAAGGAGGTTGAGCGGCCTCGGTCAAACACTTCAACATAGTTGGCCTCAAGCTCAAGGGGCTGGCCATGCGCCAGGCTGTCCATGAGGGATGCCAGTTCGGCTTGCCGTGCTGCGCCAATCGCCGTCTCGGACTGCATGGCGGCGCGCATGTCGTGCAGGTCGCCGCGCAGTTGCGCATCCGGGTAAGACAGCAGCCGGGCCAGCACGCGCAGGCTGCGTGACATGCCCGATATCGGGGAGATGCGGGAGGTCAAAGAGTCCATGGCTTAAACCTCCGCCTTGATCGGGATGGTGCGACGTTTGGAGCCGCCAAACAGGCTGGCCTCACTGGCCCCGTCCGAGCAGCCATTGCCAAACGAAAAGCCGCAGCCACCACGCACGTCAAAGGTGTTTTCGGCATATTCGCGGTGCGTGCTGGGGATGACAAAGCGGTCCTCGTAATTGGCAATCGCCATCACCTGGTACATCTCTTCGACTTCTGCCGTGCTCATCTGTACCTGCTGCAAGGCCGCCAGATTGGGCTTGCCATCGACATGCTTGCCGCGCTGGTAGGCACGCATCGCCAGCATCCGCTCCAAGGCTCGCTCTACGGGATAAGTGTCACCCGCAGTGAGCAAATTGGCCAGGTACTTGACCGGAATGCGCAGTTGCTTGACATCGGGGATTTCGCCATTGATGCCGATGTTGCCAGCGTTGGCGGCTGCACTGATGGGAGACAGCGGCGGCACATACCAGACCATCGGCAGCGTGCGGTACTCGGGGTGCAGGGGCAAGGCGACTTTCCATTCCACCGCCATCTTATAGACCGGACTCTTGCGCGCGGCTTGCATCCATGTGTCGGGAATGCCGTCAAGGCGCGCCTGTTCGATCACTTTCGGGTCATTCGGATTCAAAAATATGTCGAGCTGGGCCTGGTACAGGTCACGGTCATGCGCCACGCTGGCGGCTTGCTGAATCCGGTCTGCGTCATACAGCAGCACGCCGAGGTAGCGGATACGACCGACGCAGGTTTCCGAGCACACGGTGGGCTGGCCCGATTCGATGCGCGGGTAGCAGAAGATGCACTTTTCGGCCTTGCCGCTTTTCCAGTTGTAGTAAATTTTCTTGTACGGGCAGCCGCTGATGCACATGCGCCAGCCCCGGCATTTGTCCTGGTCAATCAGCACTATGCCGTCTTCCTCGCGCTTGTAGATCGAACCCGACGGGCAGGATGCGACACAGGCCGGGTTCAGGCAGTGCTCGCACAGGCGCGGCAGGTACATCATGAAGGTGTTTTCAAACTGGCCGTAGATATCCTTCTGGATGTCGTCAAAGTTCTTGTCCTTGCTGCGCTTGGAGAACTCGCCGCCCAGTATTTCCTCCCAGTTTGGTCCCCAGACGATTTTTTCCATGCGCTGGCCGGTAATCAGGCTGCGCGGACGGGCTGTCGGTGCGGCCCTAGACTCAGGCGCGGACTGCAGGTGCGCGTAGTCAAAGGTAAACGGCTCGTAGTAGTCGTCAATCTCGGGCAGGTTCGGGTTGGCAAAGATGCGCATCAGCAGCTTCCATTTGGAGCCTTGGCGCGGTTCGATCTTGCCACTGGGCAGGCGCTGCCAGCCGCCGTTCCACTTGTCCTGGTTTTCCCATTCCTTGGGGTAGCCGATACCGGGCTTGGTTTCGACATTGTTGAACCAGGCGTATTCCACGCCGGGGCGGCTGGTCCAGACGTTTTTGCAGGTGACCGAGCAAGTGTGGCAGCCAATGCACTTGTCCAGATTCAGCACCATGCCGATTTGTGCGCGAATTTTCATGAGGGTTCTCCTTAGGCGTGGGCGGTAACAGATTCGGCCGATGCGTCCTCGTCATCAAGCCAATCCACCTTGGCCATCTTGCGCACCACGACAAACTCGTCGCGGTTGGTGCCGATGGTGCCGTAGTAGTTGAAGCCGTAGCTGAACTGGGCGTAGCCGCCAATCATGTGGGTGGGTTTAAGCACAATGCGCGTCACCGAGTTGTGGATGCCGCCGCGCATGCCGGTGATTTCCGAGCCGGGGGTGTTGATGATCTTCTCTTGCGAGTGGTACATCAGCGTCATGCCGGGGTTAACCCGCTGGCTGACCACCGCACGCGCCGCAATCGCACCATTGATGTTGAACACCTCGATCCAGTCGTTGTCTTCAATCCCGGCGCTCTTGGCATCGGTTTCGCTGAGCCACACCACGCTGCCGCCCCGGTTGAGCGTGAGCATCATCAGGTTGTCGCTGTAGGTCGAGTGAATGCCCCACTTCTGGTGCGGCGTGATGAAGTTCAGCGCAATTTCCTTGTGGCCGTTGGGCTTGATGTTGTGAATGCCGGCGGTGGTTTTCAGATCGACCGGCGGGCGGTAGCTGGTAAAGCCCTCGCCAAACGCCGTCATCCACGGGTGATCCATATAGAACTGCTGGCGACCGGTCAGGGTGCGCCACGGGATCATCTCGTGGACATTGGTGTAACCGGCGTTGTAGGACACGGTTTCAGACTCGATGCCGCTCCAGGTCGGCGAACTGATGATCTTGCGCGGCTGTGCCTGAATGTCCCTGAATCGGATTTTTTCGTCTTCGCGGTACAAAGCCAGGTGGGTGTGATCGAGGCCGGTTTGCTTGCCCAGGGCTTTCCAGGCTTTGACTGCCACATGGCCATTGGTCTCGGGCGCGAGTTGCAGCACCACTTCGCAGGCATCAATGTCGGTTTCGATCTTGGGCATGCCGCAGGTCGCGCCCGCATCAGTGGTCAAACCATTGAGCTGGCCGAGTTGGGTGACTTCAATTTTGGTATCCCAGTTGATGCCCTTGCCGCCATTGCCGGCCTTGTTCATCAGCGGCCCAAGCGCAATGAAGCGCTTATAGACATTCGGGTAATCGCGCTCGACTACCGCCATATTGGGCGCAGTCTTGCCGGGAATCAGCTCAATCTCGCCGCGTTTCCAGTCCTGCACGCCAAAGGGCTGCGCCAGTTCTGCGGGACTGTCATGCATCAGTGGCGACAGCACCATTTCACGCTCGACACCCAGGTGACCGACACAGACTTCGCTGAACTTCTTGGCAAAGCCTTTGTAAATATCCCAGTCGCTGCGCGATTGCCAGGCTGGATCGACGGCAGTGGAGAGCGGGTGGATAAACGGGTGCATGTCGCTGGTATTGAGGTCGTTTTTCTCGTACCAGGTGGCAGTCGGCAGCACGATGTCGGAATACAGACAGGTGGTGCTCATGCGGAAATCGAGGGTTACCAGCAGGTCCAGCTTGCCCTCGGGGGCCTTGTCGTGCCACACCACTTCTTCAGGTTTCGCTTCGTCTTTGCCGAGGTCCTTGCCCTGCACGCCATTGCTGGTGCCCAGCAGGTGCTTCAAAAAGTATTCATGCCCCTTGCCGCTGGAACCCAGAATGTTGGAGCGCCAGACAAACATGTTGCGCGGCCAGTTATTCGGGTGGTCCGGGTCTTCGCAGCTCATCTTCAAGCTGCCGTCTTTCAACCCCTTGACGGTGTAGTCTTTCGGATCCATGCCTTTTGCCACGGCATCCTTGACCACCTGCATCGGGTTGGTCTTGAGTTGCGGGGCCGAAGGCAGCCAGCCCATGCGCTCGGCGCGCACGTTGTAGTCGATCATGCTGCCGCCAAATTTGGACTTGTCGGCCAGCGGCGACAGCACCTCATCAACCCCCAGCTTTTCATAGCGCCACTGGTCGGTGTGGGCGTAAAAGAAGCTGGTGCTGTTCATCTGCCGGGGCGGGCGAATCCAGTCCAGCGCAAATGCCAGCGCGGTCCAGCCGGTTTGCGGGCGCAGCTTTTCCTGGCCGACATAGTGCGCCCAGCCGCCACCCGACTGACCAATACAGCCGCACAGCATCAGCATGTTGATGACGCCCCGGTAGTTCATGTCGGCGTGGTACCAGTGGTTCATGGCTGCGCCAATGATGACCATTGACTTGCCATGCGTTTTGTCGGCGTTGTCGGCAAACTGGCGCGCCACGGTGATGAGCTGCTGGCGCGGGGTGCCGGTAATGCGCTCTTGCCAGGCCGGGGTGTAGGGGGTGTCGTCGTTAAAGTTTTTGGCTGCCAGTTCACCCGGCAGGCCGCGTGCCACGCCATAGTTGGCGACCTGCAGGTCAAACACGGTGGCGACCAGCGCTTCGCGTTTCTCGCCTTCCTTGCCGAGCGAAATGGTTTGCACCGGCACGGTGCGCACCAGCACATTGCTGGCGCCGGCGCCGCTGGCGTTGTTGGGGAAATGCTCGCTCACGATGCCGCCGAAATACGGGAAACCGACCTTGGCTGTCTGGGTGCTGGGGTTTTGACCGTCCATCACGCTCAGCTTGAGCTTGACATCTGTGCCGTGGCGGGCTTCCTTGGCTTGCAGGTTCCATTGGCCCTGATCCGCCCGGCCATCCGCGCCCCAGCGAAAGCCAATCGCGCCATTGGGCAACACCACCTTGCCGTCTTCGTTCAAGGCGACAGTTTTCCACTCGGGGTTGTTGGCAGCACCCAATTTGCCATTGAAGTCGGAGGCGCGGACATAGCGGTCCGGCACCATGATGACCTCGCCGCCGGGCAGCTTGTGTGCTTTGAGCATCACCAGCATCGGCATATCGGTATAGCGGCGCACGTAGTCGTCAAAGTAGGCGCTACGCGGCTTGCCGCCATCGGGAAAGTAAAACTCTTTCAGGATGACATGGCCCATCGCCATGGCGACAGCGGCATCGGTGCCCTGCTTGGGCTTCATCCAGATGTCGGACAGCTTGGCAACTTCGGAATAATCGGGCGTGACCGCCACCGTCTTGGTGCCCTTGTAGCGCACCTCGGTAAAAAAGTGGGCATCGGGTGTGCGGGTTTGCGGCACGTTGGAGCCCCAGGCAATGATGAAACTGCTGTTGTACCAGTCGGCCGATTCGGGCACGTCGGTCTGCTCGCCCCAGATTTGCGGGCTTGCCGGGGGCAGGTCGCAATACCAGTCGTAAAAACTCATGCAAACCCCGCCAATCAGGCTCAGGTAGCGGCTGCCTGCGGCATACGACACCATCGACATCGCCGGAATCGGCGAAAAGCCAATCACCCGATCAGGGCCATATTTCTTGATGGTAAAAACATTGGCGGCGGCGATCATCTCGTTGACCTCGTCCCAACTGGAGCGCACAAAGCCGCCCAGGCCGCGCACGCTTTGGTAGTCGCGGCGCTTGGCGTCATCCTGCGCAATCGAGGTCCAGGCTGTCACCGGGTCCATCGAATGCCGGGCCTCGCGCCAAAGTTTCAGCAGGCGGCCACGCACCAGCGGGTATTTGACGCGGTTGGCGCTGTACAGATACCAGCTATACGACGCACCACGGGCGCAGCCGCGCGGCTCGTGGTTGGGCATGTCCCAGCGGGTGCGCGGGTAGTCGGTTTGCTGGGTTTCCCAGGTGACGATGCCGCCCTTGACGTAAATCTTCCAGGAGCACGAACCCGTGCAATTTACCCCGTGGGTGCTGCGCACAATCTTGTCATGCGCCCAGCGGTTGCGGTAGGCATCCTCCCAGGTGCGGTCTTCGCCGGTGGTGATGCCGTGGTCGCCCGCGAACGGCTCCTGCGGTTGCGAGAAGTAGGTCAATCGATCCAGAAAATGACTCATGGTTTACCTCGGTTACAAAATTTATATAAAAACAGGCTGTAGCCCTTTATTTGCTTGCGCTGATAGCTATTAAACAAATAGCATCAGGGGTTTTTGATTTCTGAGCCCGCACGCAGGTAGAACCACCAGTTCAGCACCAGGCACAGCGCGTAAAAGATGGCAAAGCCATACATTGCGGTCTGCGGCGTGCCCGCCTTGATCTGCGCACCAATTACCACCGGCGCAATAAAAGCACCGTAAGCGGCCACCGCAGAAGTCCATCCCAGCACCGGGCCGGCCTGCTGGCGATCAAAAATCACGCCAATGGTGCGAAATGTCGAGCCGTTGCCAATGCCGCTGGCAGCAAACAGCAGCACAAACAGCCACATAAAGGTCGAGAAATACTGCTCGGGCGTGGCCGAGCCATAAGCCTGCATCATCACGTAGCCAACCCCGGCAGAGGCACCTACCATGATCGCCGAGATCACCTGGGTGACGATCGAGCCGCCGAGCTTGTCAGAAATCCAGCCGCCCACCGGTCGAATCAGCGCACCGACAAAGGGGCCAATCCAGGCGTAGGTCAGGGCCGAGGGCGCATTCGGATTCTTCAGCGTGTGCTGCATGATGCCGGCGGTGTCCGCAACATGGCTGACCCCAAAGATCACCGTGATCGACAAGGGAAGCGCCATCGAAAAGCCAATGAACGAGCCGAAAGTCACGATGTAGAGCAGCGTCAATGACCAGGTATGTTTGTTCTTGAAAATCTCAAACTGTTTGGCGATGTTGCCCTTCATCTCGCCAAAAGCTGCCAGTTTCATGGCCATTAGCGTAGCCACAATGGTCAGCGGCAAGGCCACCCACATATTGAGCAGCCCCAGGCCGGTGGGTGCGGGCAGGTATAGGTACAGGCCAATGGCACCAATCACGCAGGAAATACCCCACAAATAAATGATCTTGGCAAACGCGGCGACCGTGCCACCATAATTTGGCGACAAGGGCAGCAGGTTGTTCATACCAAACCAGGCCGCTACCACCAGCGGCAGCAAAATCGCTACCCAGACAAACCCTGCGTTCTGGATAAAGGTGGGTGTGCCGGCGACAATTTTGCCCATGATCCAGCCGCTGTCCTTGGTCAGCACCATCGAGCCGCCGCCCACTGCACCAAACAGACCAACCGTCATCACCAGCGGAATCAGAATCTGCATGGTGGTGACACCGAAATTGCCTAACCCCGCATTGAGCCCCAGTCCGGTGCCTTGCAAGCGCTTCGGGTAAAAGCCAGAAATGTTGGACATCGAACAGGCAAAATTTCCGCCACCAATGCCGCTCAAAAACGCGCAAGCCTGAAACACCCACAGCGGCGTATTTTTGTCCTGCAGCGCAATGCCGGTCCAGAGCGCCGGAATGATCAGCATGGCCGAGGTCAGAAAGATGGTGTTACGCCCACCTGCCAGGCGGATGAAGAATGAAGCGGGAATCCGCATGGTGGCACCCATTAGCCCGGCAATGGCGGTCAGGGTGAACATGTCGGCCGGCTTGAACGGAAAACCCAGGTTGAGCATCTGCACGGTGATGATGCCCCACATGGCCCACACGGCAAAGCCGCACAGCAGGTTGGGGATGGAAATCCACAGGTTGCGGTAGGCAATGCTTTTGCCTTTTGATTCCCAGAACTGGGTGTCTTCCGGTCGCCAGTCGGCAATATCAGCTCTCGACGTTGTGGTTTGGTTCATACAGTCTTTCAGTTGGAAGAAAATTGGGTTTGCAGCTCGGGCGGGCTTGAGTGCGCCAGGTATTCCTTGGCCCGCACTTCGGTCCAGTACATCCAGATCAGAGATACCCAGACCACGCCATACATCAGCATGAAAGCGCTGGAGCGGATGCCGGTCAGGTCCATCAGCGCACCAAACATGATCGGCAGCAAAAAGCCACCCATGCCGCCAGCCAGGCCGACGATGCCGCTGATGGTGCCGATGTTGTGCGGGTAGTCATCACTGATGTACTTGAACACGCTGGCCTTGCCAAAGGCCCAGGCGATGCCCAGCGCGAACATCAAAATGGTGAACAGATAGACATTCAGGCCGATGTGGAAGGTTTTTGGACCGGTCACGGTGGTGATGGTGAAATCAGTCTGCGGGTAGCTCAGCAAAAACAGGCAAATCCAGCTCACCCACAGCACCCACCAAGTCATGGCATGCGCACCATATTTGTCAGACAACCAACCGCCAACCGCCCGCAACACGCCACCCGGCAGCGAAAAGCACGCTGCCAGCAGCGCGGCGGTGCGGATGTCCAGGCCAAACTCGCCCACGTAGTACTGCACCATCCACAAAGACAGCGCCACGTAGCCGCCAAACACAATGCTGTAATACTGGCAGTATTTGATGACCTTGGGGTCTTTCAAAGACTTGAGCTGATCGCGGAAGGTGACGTGGCTGGGCACCAGGTGGCCGGGGTCGCTGTGGCTGAAAAACCAGAACAGAATCACCGTGCCCAGCATGATGACCGCATACACCTGTGGCACCATGGTCCAGCCAAAACCAACCACCAGCGCGGGGGCAAGAAACTTGTTGACGGCCGCACCCGAGTTGCCTGCACCATAAATGCCCATGGCAAAACCCTGCTGCTGTTTGGGAAACCAGCGTGCCACATAAGGGGTGCCGACCGAAAATGCGCCGCCGGCCATGCCGACAAACAGACCAATTAACAGGTATTGCCAGAACTGGGTGGCGTAAGACATCATCCAGATCGCCGGTACTGTGGAAGCCATCAGCAGCGTCATGACGATGCGGCCACCATATTTGTCAGTCCAGATGCCCAACGGCACCCGAATCAGCGAACCGGTCAGCACCGGGGTGGCCATCAGCAGGCCGAACTGGGTTGAATTGAGGTCTAGTGTCTTCTTGATGGGGATGCCAATCACGGCAAACATCATCCACACCATGAAACACACCGTAAACGCGAAGGTACTGACAATCAGCACCGACAGCGCTTGCCCTTTCTTGGTCATAGCAAACTCCTTTTTAGGATGCCATGACTCTAGATTTTGTGGCGTCTGTGCGGTATCCCTCTAAAGGACGTGTGGGGCGGGTTATTGGAACTACTGCGGTGTAACAAGGCATAGTTCCAAAGAACTATGTCAGCTTTCAATGCCAGCCTTGAATATAAATTTGATAGCTGAAAGCCCTTGTCTGACAAGGGATAGAAGCCAATTTTGCCAATTTTTTAGAGCAAACCCTGCTCGGTGGCAATGACGGCCGCGTGAACGCGTGAGCTGACATCGAGTTTGCGCAAGATGTGCTGCACATGGATTTTGACGGTGGTTTCTGCAATGCCGTGGTCGCGCGCGATTTTCTTGTTGCTCTCCCCTCGGGCGATGCCGCGCAGAATTTCAAGCTCGCGTGGCGACAAGCTGGCCACCAAGGACTGCGCGCCTTGAATCGCCGGGCATGACGCCGGTGCATTGGCTGTCTGGATGCTGTTTCGGGCATCGTCTTTGGTGGCACTCCGGTAGGCCGCCACCAGTTTGCTCATCATCTCGGGCGCAATGACGCTGTCGCCCTGCATGGCACGCAGGATGGCTGCTGTCAAGTCATCACCTTCCATGGTTTTGAGCAGGTAGCCGCTGGCGCCTCCTTGCAGCGCCCGGGCCAGGTCATCTTCATCCTCGCTTACCGTCAGCATCAGAATACATGCGCCCGGTGCTGCCTGACGCAAGCCCGGCAGGGCATCCACACCATTGACACCGGGCAAGTGGATGTCAAGCAGGATCAGGTCGGGTTGCAACTCTTGCGCCTTGCGAATCGCCTGGCCGGCATCAGCGGCATCGCCTGCCACTGACAACAGCGGGTCGCGCCCCAGCAGAGCGATGAGGCCGCGGCGAAACAGAGTGTGGTCGTCAACCACCAGGATGCGGATGGGCGGGATAAGTACATGCATGGGACAGGTTCAGACTTGGGAAGGGGAGACGGTCAGCACTGGCGGGATGCCTGATGATGACATCGGGTGGGCTGGCAGCGGCAGGGTCAATATGACCGAGCTGCCGTGAGCCGGAGTTGAGATCACCTCCAGCTTGGCCGCAATGCGCTGCGCGCGCTCGGCCATGATGCGCAAGCCGACATGGGTTTCGTCAAGCGGGTGCCGGTCAGGATCAAAACCTATGCCGTCATCACGCACCTCAAACCTCCAGGAGGGTTGCTGTTGCACATCCAGCCAGACTTGCGAAGCGCGCGCGTGTTTACGCACATTCGACAATGCTTCCTGCACGATGTGCCGCACCTGAATTTGCAGGTCGGGCAACAGTGGCATTCCCTCGCCCTGTATGTCAAGGCGGGACTGAATGCCGCTTTGATGCTCGAACTTTTGAAGCGTGGTGGCAAGCGCCGACTCAATGTCTTCCGCGTTGGTGCGGGTGCGAAAGTGCAGCAGCAGTTCGCGCACATCGCTGTAGCTTTCGCGCACCCCAAGGTCAATTTCTTCGAGAGTTTTGGCCACTTCGGGGGCACTGCCGGATTTGAGGGCATCGCGCATCAGCAGCACCTGAATTTTCAGAAACGCCAGTGACTGGGCAATTGAGTCGTGCAGTTCGCGCGCCAGAAGGTGGCGCTCCTGCGATACGGCGGCTTCTTTTTCAAGCGCGTGCAGGCGCAGGTTTTCCATGCCACTGGCCAGGTGTGTGCTGAGCACTTCGAGCAGCGAAATTTCGGCCTCCGAGGGGTTGATGCGGGCATGAAAAAACAGGTCAACTTCTCCCATCATGCGCTCATGCAGCCGCACCGGGATAGCGATCAGTGTCTCGAAGCCGGCTTTGGCGCAATGTCGCGGCAGACCCTCGGGAGCAGTCGTCATGGCATGGATGGGAATCACCTTGAGGCCACTGGTTGCGTTGTTGTTGCCACAATAGCAACCGCCGGTGTAAATGCATTGCTCTGCGTCCACCATCGTCAGCGGCAGACCGTGCGCCGCAAGCATCAGGTGGCGTAGGTTACCCTGGCTGGACCAACGCAAAGCGACACCATCGGCCCGCGCGACGCGCGCCACGCTCTGGGCAAACTGCTGCGCCAGGGTTTCCAGCGAGGTGGCATTGGCGACCAGCGCGGTGACTTCGTACAGGCTGGCCAGACGCTCGGTTTTCTCTTGCAATTCAGCGGTTTTCTCGGCCACCTTGGCTTCAAGATGTTTATACATTGACTGTAGGTGTTCAGCCATGCCGTTGAAGCCGTCGGCCAGCGTGCCAAATTCGTCGCTGCTGGTACGCAGCACACGGGTTTCAAAGTCGCCTGTCTGAATTTTCTCGATGGCCTGCTTGAGTTGCCCGACTGGCTCAAGTACAAACAAATAGCCGGTGTAAAGCAAAATGACCGCAGCAACGACAACCAACGCCAGCATACTTAGTTGCAACAGGTGCAGTAGGGCAGTCCAGCGGGCAATGTGTGCTTCGATGCCACCTACAAATGCATCAATGTGGGCGGCGAATGCGATGGTGCTGTCGCGCAGGCTCTGAAAATCTGTGGACTTCTTCGTGATCCAGCGGGCCTGGTAATGCACCCAGTCCGATTCGATCACGGCAAAACGGGCACGGGTGTCTTTGTCCCATGGCACAAACAGCGGACGCTCCGGGTCGCCGACTTTCAGTGTGGCCAGGCTTTGATTGAACTCTTTGACTTGCTGGGGCAACTGGTCGGTTTCCTGGGTGCCTATCGACAGCGACATGCGGTACGACTGCATACGCATGCGTCCGGCTTCGTTGACGGCTGCTGCACCCCCGTCAAGTTGCCATGACACCCACAGTGTGGCGGCTGTAGCCAGCAGCACCAGCAACAAAAAAGGAACGCCTACCAGCATCAGCTTGGCACCCAGGCTCCAGTGTCGCGTTTTGTTCATAGTGCTGATTGTCCAGTCTCGAACGTCTGCCAGGGTTGTTGATCAAAGTCAGAACATGCCAAATAAACCAGCACCCGGGACCGGGTCGTCTGTAGAAGTCAGTTGGCAACTCAGCTACAGTCGGGCAAAGGCCGCCTGATCCGGAAAATCTGCTGGCGGAGGATGTAAGCCGAAACCCACGGAACCTCCGGAACTTCCGGAAATAACGTCAACCGAATTTCAGCACCACCGCGATTGCATCCAGATTGCTTTGGTCATCGCCGTGAAATGTTTTCCCCCTGTCGTAAGCCTGAGCATTACCATTGGCCATCGACCTGGATGCGCCAGATCACATCATCGGCACGGCTGCGCAAGTCGTCGCTGATGTAGCTGCCGGGTACTTTTTCAAGGGTGGCGTAATCGAGCCCATGCAGCCACTCGTCGGGCACAAAACCCAGCAGCAGATCACGCACCAGTTCGGGGGCCGAAAACAGCAAGCGGTACGAGGCATCATCGTGCTGGTGGGTCATGCCCGGAATTTTAGCCAGCGGCGGCGCGACAACCGGGCCACCGTGTCAAAGGAGCACCGACAGATGTCGATTGAAGACAGCGCGCGGGCCATCAACCGCCTGGCCAGTCTGGCTGCCATGCCGCCGGGCTTGAAGATCAAGATCAGCCTCTCGCCGGGCCACGAAATATATGAAAAAAATGCCTCTAGCCCTTATGGCATAAGCGCTGACAGCTATCAAAAATAGAGTACTTCGCGAACTGTCGGCATGGGTGCGAGCGGGTCACTGCCGATGCCTGGACCCGCCGGATGCAGGGCCGCTGCATTTGCCGCAGGTGCTGCAGGAGCCACACGCCGGTGCCCGCCCCAGCCAGCGATGCATCAGGCCCAGCCGTTTTCGGGCCGCTTGCGGCAGCACATACCACACGCTGTAGCCAACTGCCAGCGCCACCAGCAAGCCCACTATCCAGTTCTGCGTCATGTCAGACTCCCGTCCACAACAAGGCCAATCGGTAGGTCACCAGGCTTGCCAGGTAAGCCAAGGCAAATAGATAACCGGTCAAAAGCAGCGGGTAACGCCATGAATTGGTTTCACGGCGCACCGCCACCAGCGTCGAGATGCATTGCGGCGCAAAGACAAACCACACCAGCAGCGACAGCGCGGTGGCCATAGACCAGCTTGTGGCAATGATCGGCGCCAGTTGCGCCGCCACGTCTTCACCGCCAGACGACAGGGCATAAACCGTGCCCAGCGCCCCCACCGCCACCTCGCGCGCCGCCATGCCCGGCACCAGGGCAATGGCAATTTGCCAGTTGAAACCAATCGGTGCCACCAGCGGCTCCAGTCCGCGCCCAAGCTGACCGGCAAAACTGTGTTCGATGGCCGCCCCGCTGGCGCCAATGGGTGCCGCCGGGTAGGAGGCCAGAAACCATAACAACACCGACAGCGACAGGATGATGCCACCGACCCGCTTGATAAAAATGGCAGCGCGTTCATACAAACCATGGGCCAGGTTGCGCAGGCTCGGCCAGCGGTAAGACGGCAACTCCATCACCAGCGGGGTCGGTCGCGTGCGGCTGCGCCACAACAAGGCAACACCGGCTACCACCATGGCCGACACAATGCCGCCAACATACAGGGCAAACATCACCAGCCCCTGCAGGTTAAAGACCCCCAGCACGGTGCGCCCCGGGATGAACGCGCCAATCAGCAGCGCATACACCGGCAGGCGGGCCGAGCAGGTCATCAAAGGCGCAATCATGATGGTGATCAGCCGGTCGCGCCAGTGGGTGATGGTGCGGGTGGCCATGATGCCGGGCACGGCACAGGCAAAACTCGACAGCAAGGGAATGAACGAGCGGCCCGACAAGCCGACCGTGCCCATCAACCGGTCCAGCAAGAATGCGGCGCGCGGCAAATAGCCGGAGTCTTCCAGCACCAAAATAAAGAAAAACAAAATCAGGATCTGCGGCAAAAACACCAGCACGCCGCCGGCCCCGGCCAGCACGCCATCAACCAGCAGACTGTGCAACGGCCCCGGCGCCAAATGCTGCCCAACCCAGCCCGCCAGCCACCCAACCCCGGCCTTGATGCCATCCATCGGCCAGGTGGCCCAGCTAAACACCGCCTGAAACATCAAAAACAGGGTCAGCGCCAGCAGCAGCATGCCCCACAGGGGATGCAGCGCCACCGCATCAATCGCATCGTCGGCGTGCAGCGTATCGGGCGGCTCCTGCACCGCCAGCTTGACAATGCGCCGGACCTCCTGCTGGGTGGCCATCACCTGCTCTACCGACGAGACATGCCAGGTGGTGCGCGAACCGGCAGCAAGCACCAATACGGCACCAGTTGGCTGCACCTGGTCCAAATAAGCCAGCAATTCATGCGCACCGTCGTGCCGAACGCCGACTGTTTCAAGCACCGGCATCTGGAGTTCACGCGCCAGCATCTGCCGGTCAACCATGATGCCCTCGTGGCGGGCTGAATCGCTCATGTTCAGCGCCAGCACCATCGGCAAGTTGAGCGCGCGCGCTTCCAGCACCAGCCGCAGGTTGAGCCGCAAATTGGTGGCATCCACCACGCAAATCAGCAGGTCCGGCAACGCCTCATGGCTGCGGTGGCCGGTGACCACCTCGCAGGTCACCTGCTCATCGGCACTCATGGCGTTGAGGCTGTAGGCACCGGGCAAGTCCAGCACGGTGACAGATCGGCCCGAAGCGGTGTGCAACTGCCCCTCCTTGCGCTCCACCGTGACACCGGCGTAGTTGGCAACCTTTTGCCGACTGCCGGTCATCAAATTGAACAATGCGGTCTTGCCGCAATTGGGGTTGCCCAGCAGAGCAACCCGCAACGGAGCATGGGTGTACGTCATGTCGGTCGCACCTGCACCAGCGCCGCTTCGTGACTGCGCAGCGCAAACGTGGTGTGCCCGACCCGCACCGCCAGCGGGTCATGACCGGGAAAACCATGCGCGATGACCCGGACTGATTCACCTGGCAGAAAACCGATTTCAAGCAAACGCAACGCGACACTGCGCTCTTCTTCATCTTGCGCCAGATTCATGCCCACGACCTCGGCCGGAACATGGCAGGCCAGTTGGTGCAGCCCGATCATCTGGCGATCCACTGCAGGTTGCGATTTGTCAAGCCACATAAAATTTTCCAATTGAGAATAATTCTTATTGTAACGAGCAGATGGCAGACCTTGGCAAAACAGAAAAAGAGCCTGGCCGACGGGTTGAAGGGCTTGCAAAATGGCCGCTTTTGGCACACCATTGCATCTGAGTCGCCCCAACAACTGGTAACACACCATGAGCATTCGCTACGCCAACGTCATCAACCACTTGCCCGAAACCAAGATGCGTCTGTACCCCACCAAGGTCATCAACATCATTGGCGGGCCGGGCAGCGACAAGTCGCTGTTTTCAGCGGCCATCGTGTTGTGCCTGAGCCTGCATGGCAAAACCGTCGAGACCATCCCAGACTACGCCAAGTCGCTGGTCTGGCAGCAAAATATGGAGGTACTGAAAAACCAGTATTTCATTGCCCAGCGCCAGTATGAGATGCTCAACCTGATCGACGGGCAGGTGCATTTTCTGATTACCGAATGCTCGTTGCCGCAAGTGCTTTTCTACAACGAAAACTACTCTGACAACATCTGCGACGTGGCCAAGACCCGCGAGCAGATTCTGGAGTGGTATCGGCAAAACGACAACATCAACATTCTGGTTGAGCGCGGCGACAAAAAATATGTGCGCAGCGGCCGCTTTCAGGACGAGGAACAGGCGCGCGAAGTCGATATTGGCCTGCGCCAGATACTGGACCGCGAAAAGCTGCCCTACACCATTTTGCCGCCCGATGTCAATGCCATCAACGCATTTGCCGAGGCGCTGCTGACCTAGAACGTCGTCGGGCGCAAACCAGTTGGCAGGCAGGCGATCAGGCGCTGGTTGATATGCGCCTCGTGGCGTTGCCACCAGATGCCCAGGCCGACCACCCCCAGGCCCAGCAGCGTCAGCACAAACGGAAAAAGCAGGCTGTCGCCAAACACCTTGTGCGACAAATAGCCCAGATAAATCGCCACGCCCAGACCACCAAACACGGTGAACACACGTCGTCCAATGGCCGCCCCGGCAAACACCAGTGCCAGGTTGATCAGGCAATACAACGCTTTGCCCAGCTCTGAATTGGAGTCACGCAGGCTCAGGGCGCTCCAAAACATCAGCGTGCCAAACAGATACAACCAAAAAGCGTAGTCCTGCCGCCACGCTGGCTCAGGGGCGCGGCGGCTGCGCACATCAACCCACAAGGCGATGAACACGGTGGCAATGCCAAACACCAGCGACACATCGCGAATGAACTGCCAGTCCCAAAACCCCACGTCGTGCCACAGACCATGCGCCACATCCATGCTCATGTACCACAGCGTCACGGCAATCGGCATCACCATGAAGGGCAGACGGTAGCGCCACAACATCACCACCCCGGCGGCCAGCGTGGCAAACTCCAGCGTGATCCAGCGCCAGTTGATGTGCGTGTGGTAGGCCGAATAACTGCCTGATCCGCCCGGCGGCCACCAACCCAGAGCCTGCTGCACACACCACACCAGCAGCGGCACCAGCACCACCGCCAATGTCGCCAGAATGCCGGCCGGCACCGGCAAATGGCGAGACTTCAGATGGTCGGCCACCTTCAGGCATGCCAGCAGATAGCCGGCGCTGATGGCGGCGAGGCCCCAGGCCCCGAAGGCTTGCCAGCCCAGCGTCATGAACAATGACATGGCCCCAATGGCGATCATGCCGCCAAAGTAATACAGGGTGTTGGTAAAACTGAAGCGCGGTCCAGCCGGCACCGCAGGCAGCGCGGCGGCCTGGCCAGGTGCAGCGGCAGGCAGGCGGCTTGATGCAAGCCAGCGCGCCCACAACAGTTGCGCCTGCTGTGCGGTGATCAGCCCGTCTTGCGCGGCGGCCAGTAAGTCAGCCTGACCCAGGCGCACCAAGGTGCCGGCGGCATCGCCAGGATCGGCAGGGGGGATTGGGATTTCAGGCATGGCGGAACTCCTTGACTTTGAACATTGGGTTGACCGGCGAATGATAGCGAGCGCACATCCAGGCCAACTCGGTCGTGCCAACTAAAATCAGGCGGATGAGCCACCCTAACCTACCCCAACCTCACGCGGCCAGTACTGCGGCTGCCACCGACCCCGTCAAGCCCAGCAACTTTTTGCGCCAAATCATCGAGAACGATCTGGAGAAAGGCACCTACGCCGGTCGCCGCTGGGCCGGCACACCCGGCGATGCCACCCACCAGGCGCAAGGTCAGCCCGATCCGGCCAAAATACGCACCCGTTTTCCGCCCGAGCCAAATGGCTACCTGCATGTCGGCCACGCCAAAAGCATCTGCCTGAACTTTGGCCTGGCGCGCGACTACGGTGGTGTCTGCCATGTGCGCTTTGACGACACCAACCCCGAAAAAGAAGAACTGGAGTATGTCAACACCATTCTGGATGCGGTGCAGTGGCTGGGCTTTGACTGGCATGCCAACGGACAAAGCCATTTGTTTCAGGCCAGCGATTATTTCGACTTCATGTACCGCGCCGCAGAATATCTGATTGAAGCCGGCCACGCCTATGTCGATGAACAGACGGCCGAACAAATGCGCGATAGCCGCGGTGACTTTGGCAAGCCCGGCCAGGACAGCCCCTACCGCAGCCGCACTCCGGTTGATAACCTGGCACGTTTTCGCGCCATGCGTGATGGCAAGTTTGAAGACGGCGCCATGGTGCTGCGTGCCAAGATCGACATGGGGTCGCCCAACATCAACATGCGCGACCCGGCAATCTACCGCATTCGCCGCGCCACCCACCACAACACCTTGATGAAACTGGTTTGCGAATGAACTCAACTTACGGTAACAAAGCCACTGTAACGTTAAGCCGATCGAGTATAGCATTGGTCTATTTTCTCGCGCGCTCTGGCCTGGGTGCCCATTGACTTTGCACTCATAAAAAAATCCAAAAGTCTGTCCGCTGTATGCTCAAAACCCGTGACCCAAAAGTGTCTTTTCTATCCTGCATGATGGTTTGATTAACTAACAATCCAGGTCATGTCCCCCGAACTTTCCCAGAAACTCACCCATGCTGTTGATGGCATGCCCGCATATCCGAAAAGTGTTCAAAAAATTCTGGAGCTCACTCGAGATGTCAATTGCACAGCCATAGATCTGGTGCAGGTCATCGACAAAGACCCCGTGGTCACTGTCAAGATACTTAGAGTGGTCAATTCTGCTTACTACAGTCTGCCCAGACAAATCACTTCAATCAACCATGCGGTGGTTTATCTGGGCTTCAACACCATCAAGAACTTGGCTTTGAGCATTGCCGCCGTTGGCATGCTGCCCAAGGAAAA
>CAIQOO010000084.1 GCA_903873485.1 uncultured beta proteobacterium
GGGCAGTTTGCGCCGGTAAGCTGGGATGCCGCGCTTGACGACATCGCCGCCCGCCTGTCGGCCATTGCCTGCCGCAGCCCGGAGTCCGCGCAGGCGATCCTGCCCTACAGCTACGCCGGCACCATGGGGCTGGTGCAGGGCGACAGCATGTCGGCGCGCTTTTTTCACCGGCTCGGCGCCTCCTTGCTAAACCGCACCATCTGCGCCGCCGCCGGTGGCGAAGCGCTGCTGCACACGCTGGGGGCCAAAACCGGCATGCGGGTGGAGTTTTTTGCCCAATCAAAGCTGATCCTGATCTGGGGCAGCAACTCGATTGGCAGCAACCTGCATTTTTGGCGCTACGCGAACCAGGCCAAAAGAAATGGTGCCAAACTCATCTGCATTGACCCGCGCAAGAGCGAGACCGCCGACAAATGCCATGAACATATCGCCCTGCTGCCCGGTACCGACGGCGCTTTGGCGCTATCGATCATGCAGCAACTGATCCGCCACGACTGGCTTGACCACGATTACCTGGCGCGCTACACGCTGGGCTGGCAGGCGTTGCAGGAGCGTGCGCTGCAATGGCCGCCCGAGCGCGCAGCGGCGGTATGCGGCATAGACTCCGCACAGATCATCGCGCTGGCGCGTGACTACGGCGCCAGCGCCAAAACCGGCGCGCCGGTCGCCATCCGCATGAACTACGGCCTGCAGCGGGTGCATGGCGGCGGCAATGCGGTGCGGCTGATTGCCATGTTGCCGGCGCTGGTGGGGGCCTGGCGGCAGCGCGCCGGTGGTGTGTTGCTGTCAAGCTCGGGCAACTTCCCGGTGCAGCGCCAGTTGCTGGAGCGGCCTGACCTGCTGGCTGGCCGCAGCCCGCGCACCATCAACATGGCCACAATTGGCCACGACCTGTTGCGAGCGGCCAGCACCGAATTCGGTCCGGCGATTGAGGCGCTGATTGTCTATAACAGCAACCCGGTGGCGATTGCACCCGATTCGGCCCGGGTGGTGCAGGGGTTTGCCCGTGATGACCTGTTTACCGTGGTGCTGGAGCATTTTCAGACCGACACCGCCGACTACGCCGACTACATCCTGCCCGCCACCACCCAGCTCGAACATTGGGATGTTCACCTGAGCTATGGCCACACCGATGTGCTGCTGAACCGCCCGGCCATTGCGCCGCTGGGTCAGGCCAAACCCAACACGCAAATATTTCGCGAATTGGCCATCCGCATGGGCTTTGACGATGCCTGTTTTGCCGACACCGACCTGGCGTTGTGTCGCCTGGCCTATGGCGATGCAGTCGATTTCAACATGCTGCTGGCGCAAGGCTTTGCCACCCTGCCGACACCTGAGGCACCTTTTGCAGAAGGCAACTTTCCCACTCCTTCGGGCCAATGCGAGTTTTTCAGCCAGCGCCTGGCCGACCGGGGTCTGGATGGTCTGCCCGACCATGTCGCCAATCACGAGGCAGCGAACACCTCGGAGACCTATCCGCTGGCGATGATCTCGCCACCGGCACGCAATTTTTTGAATTCCAGCTTTGTCAATGTCAAAAGCTTGCAGGACATTGAAGGCAAACCCCTGCTGGAAATGAACGCCATGGATGCCGGCGCGCGGGGTATTTGCCAGGGTGACACGGTGCGGGTGTTTAACGCGCGGGGCGAGTACTTCTGCCATGTCAATATCACTGAACGCGCCCGCTGCGGCGTTGTCAACGGGCTGGGGGTCTGGTGGCGCAAGCTGGGCTTGAACGGCACCAATGTGAACCAGCTCACCAGCCAGCGGCTGACCGATCTGGGCGCCGGACCGACTTTTTACGATTGTCTGGTGCAGGTGCAGGCGGCGTAAGCGACACCGCCCAAACAACCAACTGCGTCAGGCGCTTTGGTCGAGCAAGGCGCCGGCCATCCGGTCTTGGGTTTTGAACACCGCCAGATTGGCCAGAAAAGCGTGTTTGGCCTGCAATTGCGACACCACGTCGGACTCTAGTGCAGCACCCGGATTGGCCGCTGGCTCAACGGTGCCCGACACCCCGCCGCCGGTTTGCGCCGTTTGCCTGATCTGCTGGCGCACAAAACCTTCGGTGTTCAGATTGGCGATATTGTTTGCCGAAGTGCCCAGTCTGGCCTGGGCAGCCGTCATGCCCGACAGGGCAATGGAAGAAATGGAAGCCATGGTAGTGACCCAAGGTTGTGAATGGTCTGATCTGAATCCGGATTGTCCGAGGAAAGTTGATTGAACTCAAGCCGATTTGTGATGTTGGCTGGCGTTGCCAAGTTATCGGCGTGCCAGCCCAGCCCTTGAGCATTTATGAGTCAAATTGACCTCCAGCCCTTATGCAGCTTGCGCTGGCAGCTATATATATTGAAGCACTCTGGCAGCACCAATATCGACCAGGCAACGGGTGTGGCCCAAGGGGCAGACGCGCTCGAAACATGGGGCGCAATCAAGCGGCGGCTGGTAGCCGGGGTCGTTCTTGAGCCACAGCACGGTGGCCTGGGAATTCAGCGGTGGCGTGTGCAGCGGGCTGCTGGAGCCAAAAATAGCCACCTGCGGCACGCCAAAACCGGCCGCCACATGCATCAGGCCGGAGTCGTTGGTTACTATGCTTTTTGTAGCTGCTATCACAGACAGAGCTTGGGCTAGAGAGGTTTTTCCTGCTAAATTGATGATCTTGCCCGCAGCATTTGGACGGCTTTGCTCGCGGCAGCCCTGTTCGATCTCGGCACACAAATCCGCCTCTTTGGCTGAGCCCAGCAGCACCACCGGCAAAGCCAGTTGCCGCGCCAGCGCGGCAAAGTGGCGGGTCGGCCAGCGTTTGGCCGGGCCGTATTCGGCACCGGGTGCCAGCACGTGATAGCCCTGGCGCGTCAAGCCCAACTGGCGCAAGGTGGCAGCCACGACCGCCGGGTCCAGCAGAAGCCGGGGCCGGTCGCCGGCAAAATCCGCCTCGCCGCTGAGCGCCGAATAAAACGCCACCATCGGCGGGCGCTGGGCTTTGGGCGGGTTTTTCAGGCGGTGCGTCAGCAACCCGACCCGCACCTCGCCCAGATAACCGACCCGTTTGGGGATGCCGGCCAGAAACGGCAGCAGCGCACTTTTGAGCGAATTGGGGCAGATGTAGGCGATGTCAAACTGGCCGTTGATCTGTTTGGCCAGGCGGCGACGCGCGCGCAGTTGCAGGCCGCCGTGGGCAAAAGGAAATTCAATGACTTCGGCGACCTGCGGCATGGCCCGATAGACCGGCGCCACCCAGGGCAAGGCGCCCACCGTAAGGCGCTCGCCGCGCGCGCTCAGGCGGCGCAGCAGCGGCTCGGTCATCACTGCGTCGCCAATCCATTGCGGGGCGATAACCAGTGAGCGGAGCAAAGCGTTTTGGTGCCGGAAACAATTCGACTCTGACCCCAATTAATGACCCGCGAAGTGTTCGCCGGCCTTGAGCTGATAGACGGTGCCGCAATAGGGGCATTTGGCCTGGCCGCTGTGGCCGACATTCAGAAAGACTTTCGGGTGGCTGTTCCAGATTTTCATGTCCGCCAGCGGGTTGGGGCAAAACACGCCGCCCTGGTGGTTGAGGTCTTTGGCCAATAGTTCGACAGTGGTGTTGCTCATGGTGTTTCTGATCAGTTGGGGACAGCGCAAATTGGATTGGCAAATGCGGGTCTGTTCCGCCAGGTTTTCTTGGTTTCAGACCTTGGTCAGCCAGTGGCTGTATTTGGGATTGCGGCCATTGACAATGTCAAAGAAGGCGCTCTGGATTTTTTCGGTGATTGGGCCACGGCTGCCGGCACCGAGTTCGATGCGGTCGAGTTCGCGAATCGGCGTCACTTCGGCGGCGGTGCCGGTGAAAAAAGCCTCATCCGAGATATAGACCTCGTCGCGGGTGATGCGCTTTTGCACCACCTCCAGCCCCAAATCTTTGCAAATGTGCAACACGGTGTTGCGGGTGATGCCGTTGAGCGCACCGGCTGACAGGTCGGGGGTATAAACCACGCCGTCTTTGACAATGAACACGTTTTCACCGGCACCTTCGGAGACAAAACCGTTGGCATCGAGCAGCATGGCTTCGTCGTAGCCGTCATCGGTGACTTCGAGGTTGGCCAGAATCGAATTGGTGTAGTTGCTGACCGCCTTGGCCTGCGTCATGGTGATGTTGACGTGGTGCCGGGTGTAGCTTGAAATCTTGACGCGGATGCCGCGCTTCATGCCTTCTTCGCCCAAGTAGGCACCCCACGGCCAGGCGGCGACCATCAGGTGGATGGTGTTGCCCCGGGGCGACACGCCGAGCTTTTTGTCGCCAATCCAGGTCAACGGGCGCAGGTAGCCGGAGTCGAGCTGGTTGTCGCGGATGACGGCTTTTTGCGCCTGCATGACTTCATCTTTGCTGAAGGGAATTTTCATGCGCAGGATTTTGGCGCTGTTGAAGAGCCGATCAGTGTGCTCTTCGAGACGAAAAATGGCCGGGCCATGCACCGTGTTGTAGGCGCGCACCCCTTCAAAGGCACCGCAGCCGTAGTGCAGGGTGTGGGTCAGCACATGGATTTTGGCATCGCGCCAGTCCACCATCTGGCCGTCCATCCAGATTTTGCCGTCGCGGTCAGCCATCGAAGGAGGTAGGGGGCTCATCGGTTGTTCCTTAAAAGTCAGCGTTGCGCTGAAGGTCAAAACCGGTATTTTACCGGGCTGGCCTGGCTGGCCAGCCCTCTTTTGGCGGCGTTTTGGCGCGGTTGGCTCAGGCGAAGCTGTCGGCCATCAAGGCGTTGAACCAGGTGTTCATCTGGCTGAAGTTTCCAGTGCTCCAACCCACTGACGCGGCAATACCCGGCACGGGGGCGACCGCCATTTTCTTCAATATCGAATCGTACTGGTACACCGCAGTCAGCCAGGACGCTTGCGTCATGGTGATGGTGGAATAGCAGGCCGAGTTGGTCACAGGGGCCGGGTCGGGTGCGAGACCGGGTGCCGGGCCGGTAAAAGCCCGAACGATCGCATCGGCACACACCTTGGCTTCCTGGTTGGCAATGTGACCTGCCTTGGGCTGGCCGGTGGCAGCCGCGTCGCCAATGACGTGAATTTTTGGCTTGGCGGTGCTCTCGTAACTCAAAGGATTGACGTTGGCAAAGCGACCGTCCGCCGAATTGTTCAACCCTGCGTCAGCGATCAGTTTGCCAGCTTTTTGGCGCGGGATCAGGTTCACCACACTGGCGTAATGGTCCGTGATCGTCTCTGCGCCACCGGGTGTGGTGTCCCTGATGGTGACTTTCATCACACTGCTGGCAGGGTCGACACTGACAATCTCTGCATAAGGAACGTAAGTGATGCCATGCATCGCGAAAGCCTTGGTGAAATTATCTGCTTCAGCCTGGATAACTGCATTCGCATCCAGCACGGTCAGCTTTGATCCCGGTTTTTTCGCTTTAAGCCAGTCGCCAATCAGGCAGGCACGCTCGTAGGGGCCGGGAGGGCAACGGTAAGGTGACAAGGGAATCGTCAAGATCACGTTTTGGTTGGGTTGCAGGGCAGCGAGCTGGCTGGCCAGCAAGGTGGTTTGCGGACCGGCTTTCCAGGCGTGTGGCATGCGAGTCGAGGTGCCCAGGCCCGGGACATCTTCAAAGTCAATGCCAGGGGCCACCACAATGCGGTCGGCGCTCAGGTAGCTGCCGTCGGCGAGCTTGACTCTCAAGCCTGTCGTATCGATTTCTTGGATATCGCTTTTGATCACTGTCACGCCATAAGCCGAAGTCAGCTTGCTGTAGTTGTAGGTCAGACTCGACATGGTGCGCTGGCCCGACAGCACCAGCGAACTCATGATGTTGGAGACATAGCTTGATTCGCGCTCAATCAGCGTGACGGCAATGCCGTTGCCCCACAGGCGCAGGTACTTGGCCACGGTGGCGCCCGCCATGCCGCCGCCAATCACGATCACGCGCGGTTTGCCAGTGCCCGGTGACGGCGTGGGAGCAGGCGTTGGGGTTGGGGTTGGCCTGACCCCGTTCGATTTTTTTTCGTCCGCCAATGCCAGTGGTGAAGCGGTTGCGAGCAAAACGCCGCCGACTGACAAGAAATATCTTCTATCCATGATGGAACTCCTGATGAATGGGGGATTAGCGCTGGGTTGACAGCCAGCTTGAAAGTGACAGCAGTTGCGCATCGGTGAAGCCCATGGCGTGTTTGGCCATGATGCCGTCGCCTTCCTTGCCGGTCGCAAACTCTTTCAGATCTTTATAAATTTCCGAGGACGACTTGCCAGCCAGCTTGTCAAAGCCGGGGCCTTTGCCGTTGGTGCCATGGCACTGAAAACAGTTGGAAGCCAGCAGACGCCCGGCCGGTGGCGCGGTTTGCGCCTGCGCGGCCAAACTCAGCCCCAAGGTGCAGACGACGGTGCCGACGGCCGCGCGAAAAAATTGTCTCATGTTGAACCTTTCTTGGATTGGTAAATCAGTAGTTTCGGTAGTTCTGATGTAAGCGTGTGTACAAATTTGTAAGCAGTTGTTACGCTTGATTAGTTGGTGGCGGTTTTGGCTGTCGGTGGCTCGGCTGCGGGCGTGGCAGCGCTGGCCTGATGTGCCCGCCAGCGCACCGTGACACACAAGCCGCCCAGCAACGCCGAGCGGCGCACATCCACCTGCGCCTGGTACGCCGCAGCAATGCGCCGCACGATCGACCAGCCCAGCCCGCTGCCGGTTTGCCCGGTGCCCATGGCCCGGTAAAAGCGCTCGCCCAGGCGCGCCATCTCGGCATCCATCAAACCGGGGCCGCTGTCATCGACTTGCAGCACGATGTGCGCGCCAACGGGTGTGACCGACAGGCAAACCCGTGCTCCCGGCGGGCTGTAGCGCAGGGCGTTGTCGGTCAGGTTGCGCAGCAGCACACCCGCCAGCACCTCATCGGCGGTGATCAGGCAGGCTGCCGGCGCCTCCAGTTCCAGCGTTTGATCCTGTTCCAGCGCAGCCAGTGCCAGGTCGGCTGCGACCTGCCGGGCCAGCGCCGACAGATTGACCAGCGTCATCGGGGCGTTGCTGTTGCTGGCCTCCAGCCGCGACAGGGTCAGCAACTGGGCGACCAGATGAGCGGCGCGGTCGCAACCTTCCAGGGTCTGGCGCAGTGCACGGTCGCGCTGCGCGCTGTCACTGCCAGCCCCCAGCGCCACCTGCGCCTGCATGCGGATCGCCGCAATCGGGGTGCGCAGTTCATGTGCGGCATCGGCGGTAAAACGCCGCTCGGCATCGAGCACGTCGCCAATGCGCTTGAACAGGGCGTTAAGCGACTGCACCACCGGCTCAATTTCAGACGGCACATCGCCCAGCACCATGGCATCAAGCGCCTGCGGCTGGCGCCTGGCCAGCACTTGGCTGAGCTCGCGCAACGGGCCTAAGCCATGACGCACCGCCAGCCAGCCGACGATGGCGAGCAACGGCAAGGCGTACAACAAGGGGGTTAAAACCCCTTGCAACAGCGCCCGCAAAATGTCGTGTCGCGATTCGGTGCGCTCGCCGACAAACACCTGCACATCGCCTTCTTTGCCCTGCGCGGCAAACACGCGCCACTGTGACTGGTCAGGTAGTTGCACCGTCTCAAAACCGCGCAGCTTGGGCGACATCGGGGTCATGCCCACATTGGCCGAGCGCAGCGTGAGCTGACCGGCATGAAACACCTGAAAAGCCACGCGCGGTGCATATTTGTGCAGCGCCGAGGCATCCGCATCATCGCCGTCGTCATCGTGGTGCCGGCTATCGCCGATATCTGGCATGCCCGGCTCGCCCAAGCTGGTTTGTTGTGCCACTAGCAACGCCGCTGATTGCGCCAGGTGGCCATCGAGCAATTCGTCAAGTTCATGCGTGGCATCGACCCAGGTCAGCACCGCTGCGGCCAGCCAGACCAGCGTCACCATCAGCAACAGCAGGGCCAGCAGACGGGCTTGCAGCGATTGCAGGCGTGGCAGTCGTTTCATGGTGGACGGCTCTCAGGCGAGGCCTTTGGGCCGCAGCAAGGTGTAGCCGACACCGCGCACCGTCCGGATCAGATCAGCCCCGAGTTTTTTGCGCAGATGGTGAATATGAACCTCGACGGCGTTGCTTTCAACCTCGTAGCCCCAACTGTAGAGCTGCTGCTCGAGTTGCTCGCGCGACAAGACGCGATTGCGGTTGAGCAGCAGCGCGTGCAGCAGGTCAAATTCGCGGGTGGACAGGGCGACCGGCTGATCGTCTTGCAGCACCAGGCGGGCCGCCAGGTTCATTTGCACGCTGCCGCAACTCAGCAGATTCTGCACCTGGCCATGCGAGCGGCGCACCAGCGAGCGCAGCCGCGCGCCGAGTTCAAACAGATCAACCGGCTTGAGCACATAGTCGTCGGCACCCATGTCCAGGCCCTTGATCCGGTCTGGCACGGTGTCGCGCGCCGTCAGCACCAGCACCGGTGTTGCAATGCCCCGGCCGCGCAACGCCTGCAGCACCTCCAGGCCATCTTTTCGCGGCAGTCCGAGGTCGAGCACCGCTGCCTGGTAGTCGCCACTGGCAATTTCAAGCTCGGCGGCGATGCCGTCGCGCACCCAATCGACCTGAAAACCCTGCTGGCGCAGGCCGGCGCGCAAGCCGTCGCCAAGCATCAAGTCGTCTTCGGCCAGTAATAGTCGCATGAAATTCCTTGAAGTGAAATGTCTTTTGATCTTATGCACAAGGCAGCCGGCAAAAGTCGAATGGTCCGGGCCGCCGGCTTGACGCGCTGTACCGGCTGCATCGACTGCACACCCTGCTGCCAGCCCGTGTCATGGACCGCGCAAACAGTGGTGCATGGCATGGGGGGAACTGTAAGTGCACCAAATTAAGCCGACCTTAACAGGCCAGCCTGACCAAGCCACCGTATGCTGACAGGTGCTGCAGATCGCAGTATGCTTGCGGCTGTCGGCCCGCCGACTCCCTTTTGACCCCTTTGACAAAGGATGCACATGAGCTCATTGTTTGCTGATTTTTTCCCGGCCCGGCGGTTTGCCAGTGGTCTGCTGCTGGCTGGTCTGAGTGTTGGCGTACTGGCACAAACCAGTTGGTCGTCTGGCCCGCAGGCCGATACGCCGCAGCCCCTGAACGAACCATCCAGCGGCGTTTATTCAACCCAGTTCAACTCGGCCATCTGTCCCGGCTGCGGTTATGTCAGCGCCATCACGGTGGCCGAAAAACCGGGGGACAGCAATGCCGTTGGCATGATCGCCGGTGGCGTCGCCGGTGCGCTGCTGGGTCGCCAGGTGGGTGGCGGTTTGGGCAAAGATCTGGCGACGGTTGCCGGGGCTGTCGGCGGTGCCTATGCGGGCAAGAAAATCCAGGAAAACATGGGCATCAGCAAGGTCTGGACGGTCAGCGTGAAATACCCTGACGGCAAGACATCAAATTTTGAATTCGCCCAGGATCCTGGCCTGGCGGTGGGCGACACCGTGAGAAATTCAGGCAACTCGGTGGTACGCCGTTAACCTCCAAAACAACCGTTCGTGCTCCGCAAGGCTTATGCGGGTGCCTTGTTGCAGGCGGGCGCTGACCCGAAGCGCATGGCTGAATTGAAAAATCCGTCCCTCCATCCTGTTGTCACGCCTGGCCCGCTAGAAGTCGCGCTGCTGGCCTCGGTGTTTGTGGTGGCTGCCTGCGGGCTGGTTTATGAGCTGGCAGCCGGCGCACTGGCCTCGTATGTGCTGGGCGATTCGGTGTTGCAGTTTTCCACCATCATCGGCAGCTACCTGTTTGCGATGGGGATCGGCTCGTATCTGTCGCGCTTTTTCGAGCGCCAGCTCCCGGCCCATTTTTTACGGATAGAACTGCTGGTGGCCCTGGTGGGGGGCGCCTTGCCAGCGCTGCTGTTTGTAGCCAATGCGACCATCCCCGGCGCTTTCCGGCTGCTGCTGTACGGTCTGGTGCTGCTGGTGGGCACGCTGGTCGGGCTGGAGATTCCGCTGGTCATGCGCATCCTCAAGCGCCATGTGGCGCTGAAAGACCTGGTGTCGCAGGTATTGACCTTTGACTACCTGGGCGCGCTGGCGGTGTCGCTGGCGTTTCCGCTGGTGCTGGTGCCGCAGTTGGGCTTGATTCGCACCGGGCTGCTGTTTGGCCTGATGAACGCCGGCGTGGCAGTTTGGGCGCTGTGGCTGTTTCGCCATGAACTGCGGCAGTGGCCGGCCCACGCCGTGGCCTGCGGGCTGACCATAGCCGCCCTGGCTGTCGGCCTGGCCGCTGCCGATCACATCAGCACTTGGTCGGAAGACAAGCTCTACCAGGACCGGGTGGTGCTGGCCCGCAGCAGCCCCTACCAGCGCATTGTGGTCACCCACGCACCCGGCGATGGTCACACCGGCTATCGGCTGTTTCTCAATGGCAACCTGCAGTTTGCCCAGCGCGATGAATACCGTTACCACGAGGCGCTGGTGCACCCGGTGATGGCCGCCTATGCCGCCACCGGTGCACCGCGCAAGGTGGCAGTGCTTGGCGGTGGCGACGGCATGGCGGTGCGGGAAATCCTCAAATACCCGGCAGTCGAGCGCATCACGCTAGTCGAGCTTGACCCGGCCATGACCGAGCTGTTTGGCCAGCAGCCGGAGCTATCGGCCCTGAACCATCAAGCCCTCCAGTCGCCCAAGGTGACGGTGGTCAATGCCGATGCATTCACCTGGCTTGAGCATTCTGCCGATGTGTTTGACGTGATCGTGGTCGATTTTCCCGACCCGACCAACTTCAACATCGGCAAGCTTTACACCCAGTCGTTTTACGCCTTGCTTGACTTGCATCTGGCGGCCAGCGGCTATGCGGTGATCCAGACCACCTCGCCGCTGGTGGCACGGCACAGTTTCTGGACCGTGGTGGCCACCATCGAGTCAGTTGGCTTGACCGCCACGCCCTACCACGCGCATGTGCCGAGTTTTGGCGAATGGGGCTATGTGATTGCCAGCCGCCGCCCCTACCGCCTGCCGACCGCGCTGCCCGCAGGCTTACGTTTTTTGAATCTGCAAACCTTGCCGAGCCTGTTTGATTTTCCGCAAGACATGGGGCGCGTGCCCGCCGAAGTCAACCGGCTGTCGAATCAGGTGCTGGTGAGCACCTATGAGATGGAATGGGGACGGGTGGCGCGGTGACCGAAAGTGCCGTCTTCCATCGGCCTGATCCGCAGCCAACAGACCGCGCTGCTGGAGTCACGCCGTGAAGCGACGTGATTTTCTGGCCACCACCGCGCTGCCGCTGCTGGCCTGCGACCAGCCCGAGGCCATCAGCGGCAGCTTTGTCGGCATCAGTCTGGATCGTGGTCATTTGCTGCAGTCTGGCAAAACCTGGCCGACGCCGGACATCACCCTTTCAACCGGGGTGCTGATTGCCGGTGCCGGTGTGGCGGGCCTTGCGGCAGCGCGCGCGCTGCGGCTCAAAGGCATTGAAGACTTTGCGCTGCTGGAGCTTGAAGACGAGGCTGGCGGCAACAGCCGGGGTGGCCAAACCGGCGGCATGGCCTGTCCGCTTGGCGCCCATTACCTGCCGCTGCCCGGTGACGATGCGCCCGAAGTGCAAGACCTGCTCGAAGAACTCGGCCTGCGCCGCCGGGTCGCTGGGCGCTGGGTGTATGACGAGCGCCATTTGTGTCACAGCCCGCAGGAACGGCTATTTTTCAACGGCAGTTGGCAGGCCGGCTTGCTGCCGATGCAGGATGTGGCTGCCGCCACGCTGGCGCAATACCACCAGTTCGCCCGCTTGGTGGCCCGGTTGCAGCGTCAGGCGCGCTGGGCAATTCCAGCATCAAAATGGCCTCCAGCCCTTATACAGCAAGCGCTGGCAGCTATTACTTTTGATGTGTATCTGGATCAGCAGGGGTTCACCGACCAGCACTTGCGCTGGTACCTGGACTACTGCTGCCGGGACGACTATGGGGCCGGCCTGGCCACCGTGTCGGCCTGGGCCGGCATCCACTACTTTGCCAGCCGCCATGGTTTTGCCGCACCCGGCCAGGACGCGCCGGAGCGCGACGGTGTGTTGACCTGGCCGCAGGGCAATGCCTGGCTGACACAGCGCCTGGCGGCACCGCTGGGTGCACGTTTGCAGACTGGGCGGGTCGTGGTGCGCATCGCGCAGGTCAAACACGGGGTGGAACTCGATGCCTTCAATCTGGCCACCCAAGCCACCGAGCGCTGGAAAGCCCGCCGCGCCATCATCGCCTTGCCGATTTTTGTCGCCGCGCGGGTGCTGGAAAACCCGCCCGACCGGCTGCGGGCTGCTGCTGCCAGCACCGTCTATGCGCCCTGGCTGGTGGCCAACCTGCACCTCAAGAGCGCCTTGCACGACCGCCCCGGAGCGCCGCCGAGCTGGGACAACGTGTTGTATGGCGACGCGCAAAACGCCCCCGGTCTGGGCTATGTCGATGCCAGCCACCAGCGTTTGCAAAGCGTGCCGGGTGCCACGGTGCTGACCTATTACCGCGCACTCGGCGATGTCGCGGCACCAATGGACAGCCCGCCGCTCGCCCCCGGCGTGGCGGGTCGGCGCTTGCTGCTGGCGCGGCCCTGGTCGGCCTGGCGCGATGCCATATTGGCCGAGCTGTCGCTGCCGCACCCGGACCTGGCAGCCAGGGTCAGCCGCATCGACATCACCCGCTACGGCCATGCGATGGCCATGCCGGTACCCAAAAATAATGGTCAAATTGGCCTTCAGCCCTTATACAGCAAGCGCAGACAGCTATCAATATCAGATCAACCTGGCAGCCTGTCGGAGCGCCTGGCGGTGGCCCACAGTGACTGGGCTGGCTACTCGGTGTTTGAAGAGGCGTTCACGCTTGGGCACGCGGCGGCGCTCAACATGGCCCGCCGAGGCATCTGACACGGGTGCTGGCAGATGGTCAGATTCACCTCGCCGTGCTCACCAGCCGGGCCATTCACTGAGACCCCCAGGACTGAGCAGCTAGCGGCAACTCATTGAGTTCGGCACGCGCCTCCCGCCAGGCGGGTGGTGGTCGGTGCAACCAGCGCGACATGACCGAGCGGCGGATGCACTGACAAATGGACGTTTTTGACCGCCTTGCGCGTGAGGCTCCAGGCACCGCACGTCACCCCCGCCGACATCGGCTATTTCCAGCGCTTTCATCAGTTGCACGCCACTTCGTTGAACATGCACGTGACAGTAGTGAAATCCTCAGACTATTTCATCCAGGCTCATCGGGGGACACAATGCAGGCCACCTGCGAGCCGCTGGCGGCGGCGCGCAACTCGGGCACAACTGCGGCGCACTGCGCCTGCGCTTTTGGGCAGCGGGTGCGAAACACGCAGCCCGACGGCGGACTCAAAGGCGATGGCAAATCCCCTTGCAGCAGTTGCACCACCTTGCTGCGTTCAAGTTCCGGATCGGGGATCGGAATGGCCGACAGCAGCGCCTGCGTGTAAGGGTGGCGCGGGTCATCGTAAAGCGCGCGTTTTTGCGCAAACTCCATGGCCCGGCCCAGGTACATCACCATGATGCGGTGGCTGATGTGGCGCACCACCGCCAGATCGTGGGCAATGAAGATCAGCGCCAGCCCAAATTCGGCCTGCAACTCTTTGAGCAAATTGATGATCTGCGCCTGAATCGACACGTCGAGTGCCGACACCGGCTCGTCACACACAATCAGCTTGGGCTGCAGGATCAGTGCGCGGGCAATGCCAATGCGCTGGCACTGGCCACCCGAGAATTCATGCGGGTAGCGGTTGATCTGCTGCGCCGTCAGGCCGATCCGGCCCATGATGGCGCGCACCTGGGCCATCACGTCGTCGCTGCTCAACTCGGGGTGATGGGTGCGCAATGGCTCGGCAATGATTTGCGCCACCGTCATGCGCGGGTTCAGGCTGGCCAGCGGGTCCTGAAAAATCATCTGGATGTCTTTGCGCACCGCCATCCAGGCCTCCGCAGAAGCCCCGTGCATTTCCTGGCCCATCCAGCGGATGCTGCCGGAATTGGCCGGATGCAAATTCAGCAGGGCGCGCGCCAGCGTCGATTTGCCGCAGCCCGACTCGCCCACCACGCCGAGGGTTTCACCCGCAAACAGGTCAAACGAGATGCCATTGACGGCTTTCAGGCTGCGCGCCGGCGACCACGGCCAGCCCTTGTCGTCCTTGATCTGGAACTCGACCCGGACATCGCGCACCGACAAGATGGGTTGCCTGGCATCATCCACTGCTGGCTTCCAGACTTGGCATGGCCTGCACGATGGCCACCTCGCGGTGGCAGGCGCGCAGATGATGCCGGGCACCGGTCATCGCTTGCAGCGGTGCCAAAACATCATGGCAGCGCGCATCGGCAAACCTGCAACGCTCGCTGAACGGGCAACCCTTGGGCAGCCGCGCCATGTTCGGCGGCGCACCGGGGATCGCCAGCAGCGACTCGTCATCGCGGTCCAGGCGCGGCACCGCCTGCAGCAGGCCCAGTGTGTAGGGGTGGGCGGCGGATTTGAACAACTGCTGCGCGCTGCCTTGCTCCATCACGCGCCCGCCATACATCACGATGACCTGGTCACACAGGCCGGCCACCACCCCCAGGTCATGGGTGATCAGCACAATCGCGGTGCCAAAGTCGCGCTGCAAGTCGCGCAGCAGGGCCAGCATCTGGGCCTGCACCGTCACATCGAGTGCCGTGGTGGGTTCGTCAGCAATCAGCACTTCGGGTTCGCACAGCAAGGCCATGGCAATCATCACGCGCTGGCGCATGCCACCCGAGAACTCATGCGGGTACATGCCGATGCGCCGCGCCGCTTCAGGAATGCGCACCGCATCCAGCATGCGCACTGAGGCCGCCCGGGCGCTGGCGCGGTCCAGCCCTTTATGGAACTCCAGCACCTCGGTCATTTGCCGCTCGACGGTCAGATAGGGGTTGAGCGAGGTCATCGGGTCCTGAAAAATCATCGCCATGCGGTTGCCACGGATATTGTTCCAGACCTCTCGGAATCTCCCAAAAAACCCTTGAAGTTTTGGACAACTCGCAGTCTTGCAGCATCGCTCACATGGGTGAGTCTCCGACCTCGACA
>CAIQOO010000085.1 GCA_903873485.1 uncultured beta proteobacterium
GTAAATGAAGCGAAGAAAGCGCTTTAAAGAACGATTTCCGACGAATATGGAGGCGATTCAGGGCTGCAAGCACTCGCCAGGACGAACTCTTCATCATACCGATGACCACATAGCCAAATCCCATTCAACTGAACCAGTGCCTAAAACTGCGAAAGCAAAAGAAACGGCAACAGAACGTTGATCAAAAAAAACAGCAATACATTAGGTTTTATTGGAAACATCCCGTAAGTTGTTGATCTGTAAAGGACGCATGGTAGGTTTCCAATAAAGTCTATTGATATTCAATATCTCATGCTGGTGCCTGGAACTGACACCAGCACACCGATGTCTTGATTATCAGATAAAACTAGTTTTGTAGCTAAAAAGGCTTCAAACGTAGCAAAAAAGGCTACGATCGAAGCGATAATTGCTACTTATGCTGACTGATCTTCTCCTTGGAAGCTACCGCAAGAAGGTGCTGGGCCTGTTGTTGCTGCATCCCGATACCGACTACCACGTCCGCGAACTGGCGCGGCAAACCAACACAGCCGCCGGCACCTTGCATAAAGAACTGTCGCGCTTGGCAGGTGCCGGGCTGTTGCTGCGCAAAACCGTGGGCAACCAGGTGCGCTACCAGGCCAACCAACAATGCCCGGTTTTCCCAGAACTGGCAGGATTGCTGCGCAAAACCACCGGTGCGGCTGAAATTCTGACCCATGCGCTGGTGCCGCTTGCGCCACCGTTGGCGCTGATATTCGGCTCTGTCGCCAGCGGCAGCGAAACTGTCAACAGCGACATTGACCTGTTGGTGATCGGCGACATCGGATTTGCCGATGTGGTGTGCGCCACCCACCCGGCCCAAGCCGAGTTGGGACGGGAAATCAACCCGGTGCTGTACAGCGCCCAGGAATTTAAACGCCGGGTGGACGAACAAGACCCCTTCGTGACAGGCCTGCTGGCCAAACCCAAAATATTTTTAATCGGAAGCCACCATGACCTTAGCCAATTTGCTGGCCATCCACAGGCTGCTGGCGTTTAGCGCCACGCCGACGGGTGTGCAACGCCTGCTGACTGCCGCCACGCGCAACCTGGCGGATGCCAAGATAGCTCAGCTCAGCGCCGAAAACCGCTTTGATGCGGCTTACAAATGCATCATGCAATGCGCCATGCTGGGGCTGTGGGCGAATGGCTATCGGACTTCCACCAGCCAGCCCGGTCATCACCAAACGGCCTTGCAAGCCTTGCCGCTCACCATGGGCTTGCCCAATAATGTGATCATCGTGCTGGATGCCCTGCGCAAACAGCGCCATCTGAACGACTATGAAGGTGGCCCGATCAGTGATGGCGTGGTCAGCGAATGCATCACCCAAGCGGAAGGACTGTTGGCCCACACACACCGATTCCTGCAAACCCGGTTTCCTGATTTGCTGGTCAACAGGGAATAACAAGTGATGTTGTAGAGGGGATGCAGTATTCGCCAATTGAGTGTTGATGTGGGGCGCACTGCTACGGATTTTTGCCATGATTTATGTATAAAAATGCCCTCTAGCCCTTATGAATACTGCGCAAGAAGCTATTTAATTTATAGCATTTTTTTATCATCGACAATGTCGCCATGAACTTTATTGACACCATCAAATGGGATGCGCAGGGGCTGGTGCCAGTGATCGCGCAAGAGCGAAGCAGCGGCGACGTGCTGATGCTGGCCTGGATGAACCGCGAAGCCTTGCAGAAAACCGCCGAACTGGGTCGTGCCGTCTATTTCAGCCGCTCGCGCAACAAGCTGTGGTTCAAGGGCGAAGAATCCGGCCATGTGCAAACCGTGCATGAAATCCGCCTCGACTGCGATGCCGACGTGGTGCTGCTCAAAGTCACGCAAATTGGCCACACGCCCGGCATTGCCTGCCACACTGGTCGGCATAGCTGTTTTTTCAGGGTGCATGAAAATGGCGAGTGGAAAGTAACCGAACCGGTTTTGAAAGACCCCAAGACCATGTACCACAGCAAGCCAGTCTGAACCTGCAGGAATGAGACCGTGAAAGTCCAGAAATATGCAGTCAATCAGTATTTGATTGAAAGCGTGCTGTCCAAAGTCAAAGAGGGAGAAATTGCCATTCCTGAAATTCAGCGACCGTTTGTCTGGGATGCCGCCCAGGTACGCGATTTGCTGGATTCACTTTACCAAGGGTATCCGGTGGGTTATCTGATTGCTTGGCGCAACCCGGATGTGAAGTTGAAAGATGGTTCCACAGCATCAGGCAAGATGATTCTGATAGACGGTCAGCAGCGCATCACGGCCTTGACGGCAGCGGTTCTTGGACAACCGGTTGTCAACAAGGAATATCGCAAGGTACGCGTCTCGATTGCCTTTCACCCGATTGATGAGCGCTTTGAGGTGAGCAATCCGGCGATTGCCAAGGACGCAGCCTGGATTCCCGATGTGGCGGCACTGGTCAGCGGCGCAGTTGATTTGTTTGATGCCGTCGAAAAATACTTGCTTGAAAATCCGCAAGCCGAAAAAGCCAAGGTAAAAGACAGCCTGAGAAATTTGACAGATATTGCCAAGAAGCAAATCGGGTTGATCGAGCTCTCGCATGATCTTGGTATAGAAACCGTGACGGAAATATTTATCCGCATCAATTCAAAAGGAACGGTACTCTCCCAGGCTGACTTTGCGATGTCCAAGATTGCAGCCGATCAACTGTATGGCGGGCAGCAGATCAGAAAATGCATTGACTACTTTTGTCATCTGGCCGTGGCACCCGAGTTTTTGACTGCCATCAAGGAAAATGACAGCGAGTTTGCCGCGACACCCTATTTTCAGAAAATGCTCTGGCTGGAAAATGAAAACGATGACTTGTACGACCCCAGCTATAACGATTTATTGCGGGTCGCGTTTACCAGCGAGTTTGGCCGGGGTAAACTGGCTGATCTGGTCAGTTTATTGTCGGGCCGAAACTTTGAAACCAAAAAATACGAAGAGACGATTGCCGAGGAATCATTTGCCAGGCTGAACAAGGGTGTTCTCGAATTTATCAACAAAGCCAATTTCAACAGCTTCGTGATGATTATCAAGGCTGCGGGGTTTATTTCCAATGTGATGATCCGGTCGCGTGGAGCCTTGAATTTCGCCTATATTGTTTATTTGCGGCTTCGCTCTCAGAGTATCTCCAATAGCTTGATTGCTTCGTCTGTGAGTCGCTGGTTTGTGATGTCGGTGCTGACAGGCCGCTATTCCGGCTCCTCGGAGACGCAGTTCGACAAAGATGTCCGCCAAATTGGCATTGGCGATTTTGCTGAAATCCTGGGTCAGGTTGAACAGGCCGAGCTTTCAAGCGTGTTTTGGGAGGTTGGTCTCAAGCAGCAGTTGGCGACTTCGGGCACCAACAGCCCTTATTTTTGGGTGTTTGTGGCAGCACAGGTGCGGGCCAACGACAAAGGCTTGTTGTCCAAAGATGTTGCTGTGCGTGAGCTGGTTAGCCATGTTGGCGATATTCACCATATTTTCCCGAAGGATGTGCTCAAGAAAGCTGGCCTGACGCGCAGTCAATACAACCAGATTGCCAATCTGGTCTATACGCAGCAAGAGGTCAACATCAAAATTGGCAACAAGATACCCGTTACCTACTTTGCCGACATGCGCTTGCAATGCAGCGGAGGGCCGATCAAGTATGGTGCCATTGCTGATCTTGATACATTAAAAAATAACCTTGATACAAACTGTGTGCCGGTTCAAACGATGGATATGGGTATTAGTGATTTTGATCAATTCCTGACTTTGAGACGCTCTTTAATGGCTGACAAGATTCGTGCTTTTTACCAAAGCTTGTAATTTTTATTGGATTTAATGGAATACAAATCAAATGAAAACGACTGACTCATTGCCTGATTCGCTGGCAGCGTTGGCTGCCGTGATCGAAAGCCGCCTGCCGGCACATGGCGGTGACCCGCAGGCCAGCTATGTGGCACGCCTGCTGCACAAGGGGCCGGACGCCTTTTTGAAGAAAATTGGCGAAGAGGCCTGCGAAGTGGTAATGGCCGCCAAGGATGCCGACCATGGTGGCGACAAGGCCAAAATCGTCTATGAAGTGGCCGACCTGTGGTTTCACTGCATGGTGGCGCTGGCGCACTATGGCCTGACACCGGCTGATGTGGTGGCCGAACTGGAGCGTCGTGCCGGTACCAGCGGACTTGAAGAAAAGGCCTTGCGCAAGGCATCGGCCCGGGAAACCAGCAAGCAGGAAGACCAGCCATGACACAAGATTTCAGTCGCCATGAACCATCGCCGGGCGCGGTGGATGGCGTTGACCTGCAACAACTTAACGCGCTCAACACCATTGGCACCATCAGTTATGTGCTGCACCTGATCGTCGCTGTCGCGGCCTTGATTCCAGGTGGCCAGTTTGGGCCGATCTTGCTGATCGCGGCACTGCTGATTGACCTGATCAAACGCGATAATGCAGCGGGCACCTGGCAGGCATCGCACTTTCGCTGGCGCATTCGCACCGTCATCATTGCCGGCCTGTTGTACCTGCTGACAGCACCGCTGTTTTTGCTGTTTTACATTCCGGGTGCCCTTGCCTGGCTGTTGATTTCAATCTGGTTTTTGTACCGCATCGTGACTGGTTTGGTACGCATGAACAAGGGCCGCCCAATGGAGTTTTCAGCATGATTGAACAGATTGTTCAAACCGATCCGGATTGCCTGTTCTGCAAAATTGCGGCCGGCAAAATTCCGTCCAAAATGGTTTATCAGGATGATGAGTTTTATGCCTTTCATGACATTCACCCATCGGCGCCGGTGCATTTTTTGATTGTCCCGAGGCTGCATATCCCGTCGATGGCGCAGTTGACGACTGACCATGCTGCCATGATGGGGCGCATCATGGTGCTGGTGCCCAGGCTGGCCTTGCAGGAGGGCTGCAACCCTTACCCCAAGGGCGGTTTTCGAATGCTATGCAATACCGGGGCTGAAGGGGCGCAGGATATTCACCATCTGCATATTCATGTGATGGGCGGCCCGCGGCCCTGGCTGCGGGGCTAATTGATTTACCCGAGGTGCCGCATGTGGGGGCACCGCTTAAAATCCGGTCAATTCCTCAGGAGATTGTTATGGGCTCGTTTTCAATTTGGCATTGGCTGGTGGTTCTATTGATTGTGGTCATCGTATTTGGCACCAAGAAGCTCAAAAACATCGGCAGTGATTTGGGCGGTGCCGTCAAGGGTTTCAAAGACGGCATGAAAGACGGTGGCACAGCGCCGCAAGACCAGGCCGCTGCGCCCGCGCAAGTAGCCAGCTCGGCGGCTGCCAGCGACAAGACCACGATTGATGTGGAAGTCAGGCAAAAGTCCTGATGACGGTGTTCTTGTTTTGATGTTGCAGTGCGCCCATGATTGACCTGGGTATTTCCAAACTGGCTTTGATTGGTGCCGTGGCGCTGATCGTGATTGGTCCGGAAAAGCTGCCGGGGGTGGCCCGCATGGTCGGCACTTTGCTGGGCAAGGCGCAGCGCTACATGGCCGATGTCAAGGCCGAAGTCAACCGTTCCATGGAACTCGACGAGCTCAAGAAAATGAAGGAAACGGTCGAAAGTGCTGCCAAAGACGTGAGCCAGTCAATGCAATCCGGTGCCGCTGATTTCGAGAAGTCCTGGGCCGAGGCCACCGGCATGGCCGCCGACAGCAGCGCGGTGGTGACCAGCATGCCGGAGTCGATGCCCGCCTATCGGCATCCCCAAAAGAACTGGCGTCTCAAGCAGGGCGCCATGCCCAACTGGTACAAAGCCCGCGCTGGTGTACGCACCCATGTCCAGTCGGGGGCGGCCCGGGTCGCGCGTTTTCGGCCAGGCAAGTTTCATTAATGGCCAACTCCTCCAAAAAAGAAGACGAGCTGGCAGGCTCGGAGCAGCCGTTTGTGCAGCATCTGGTGGAATTGCGCGACCGACTGGTCAAGGCGACCATCGCCATTGCGGTGGTGGCCCTGGTGCTGGCGGCTTTTCCCGGCCCTGCCGCGCTTTATGATTTGATGGCAGCACCGCTGGTGGCGCATTTGCCCAAAGGCTCGACGCTGATTGCCACCTCGGTCATTTCGCCCTTCATGGTGCCGCTCAAGGTGCTGTTGATGGCGGCTTTTCTGCTGGCCTTGCCGGTCGTGCTCTACCAGTTGTGGGCGTTTGTGGCACCGGGCCTGTATTCGCATGAGAAAAAACTGGTGCTGCCGCTGGTGGTGTCGAGCACCGTGCTGTTTTTTGTCGGGGTGGCGTTTTGCTACTTTTTTGTATTTGGCCGGGTGTTTGCCTTTATCCAGAGCTTTGCGCCCAAAAGCATCACCGCGTCACCCGATATTGAAGCCTATTTGAGCTTTGTGCTGTCGATGTTTCTGGCCTTTGGCATGGCGTTTGAAGTGCCGGTGGTGGTGGTGGTGCTGGCCCGCATGGGCATTTTCAGCATCGAGAAGCTCAAGCAGTTCCGTGGCTATTTTGTCGTGCTGGCCTTCATCATTGCGGCCATTGTGACGCCACCCGATGTGGTGTCGCAACTGGCGCTGGCGATACCGATGTGTTTGCTGTACGAGGTGGGCATCTGGGCGGCCCAGGTGTTCATCCGGCACACCAAGGCGCCAGAAGATTCGGCCCCCGCGTCATCGTCCTGAGCCTATTGCGCTGCTGGCCGACGGGGCTTGGGCCGAACACCTGGTGCAATTTGCAGACCGATCTTGCCAGGTCCGCGCTGAACATCAAACACGGCGCTGGTTCCCGGCTTGAGGCTCGCCACCGCAGTCAGCAGCTCGGGCACGCTGACAATCGCCTGCCCGGCCACTGCAGTCACCACATCGCCAGGCTTCATGCCGCCTTTGGCTGCCGGGCCATTTTGCAAAACGCCGGTGATGATGACCCCTTGCCGGGCCTCCACGCCAAAGGTCTGGGCCAGTTCCGGCGTCAGTTCATTGGGTTCGACGCCAATCCAGCCGCGCGTGACCTGGCCGTCTTTGACAATGCCTTCGAGCACCATCTTGGCAGTCGATACCGGAATGGCAAAACCAATGCCCATGCTGCCGCCGGAGCGCGAATAAATCGCCGTGTTGATGCCCAGCAGGTTGCCGTTGGTATCGACCAGTGCACCACCCGAGTTGCCGGGGTTGATGGCGGCATCGGTCTGGATGAAGTTCTCAAAGGTGTTGATGCCCAACTGGTTGCGCCCGAGCGCGCTGACAATGCCGCTGGTCACTGTCTGGCCGACACCAAACGGGTTGCCGATGGCCAGCACTTGGTCGCCTACCTGCAACGCATTGGAGTTGCCCAGCACAATCACCGGCAGCCGGTCCAGCGCGATTTTGAGGACAGCCAGATCCGACTCGGGGTCGGTGCCGATCACCTGGGCACGGGCGCGGCGGCTGTCATTGAGGATCACCTCAATCTCGTCGGCACTTTCCACTACATGGTTGTTGGTCAGGATATAGCCATCGGCGCTGACAATCACGCCACTGCCCAAGCCCACTTGTGGCTCATTTTGTTGCTCGCCAAAAAAGAACTTGAACCAGGGGTCGTTGCTGTGCGGCCCCTGGCGGGCGGTTTTGCTGGTGTTGATGCTGACCACGGCAGACGACGATTTTTGCGCCGCCAGCCGGAAACTGCCGGCCGGTGCCGCACCGGGGCTGCTGGTCGGCGCTTCCAGCACGGCGACTGCCGTGGCTGGCGCCACCCGCGGCCCCAGCCAGCCCGGCTTGAGTGTGCTCACCACAAAATAGGCGGCCAGCAGCACCGTGACCGATTGGGAAAACAGCAGCCAAAAACGTTTCATGGACAATAACGGAGGTGAGTCCGGCGTGGGGTAAGGGCCAAAATTGAGATGGTTTGGACGGATGCAGGCAGGTGGACAATAGCCGTCAAAGCCTTAGACTAACTTGTCAAATTGTAGGCGTAGCGTCAATTTTCAATGCCCCAAAGCCGCACCATCGTTCATATTTATCCCGAGGCCGCAGCCAAGCCGGTGCTCGGTGCGCCCTGCAATGGCTGTGGTGTCTGCTGCCTGCTGGAGCCGTGTCCGCTGGGCCTGCTGCTGTGCGGGCGGCGCACCGGTGCCTGCGCTGTACTGCGCTGGCAGGCCGAGTTGCGGCAATACCGTTGTGGTGCCATCAGCATGCCCGATGCGGTATTGCAAGACCGGCTGCCGCGCGTTTTGCGCTGGCTGTCGCCCGCCTTGGCCCGGATTCTGGCGCGCTGGGCCAGACGCTGGGTCGCCGCAGGCGTGGGGTGCGACTGTGATGCCGAGGTTGCCGGCGCCGACTTGCCAGCGGATGTCCGGGGATAAAGCCCAGTCGGCCCAGTTCGCCGGAGCTTGTGACAGGCTTATCATCGCCCGCATGATGTTGAACGCCGCATGCACATGATTCACCGCAATGAACTGCTGGGCGCTTTTGACGCTTTGCTGCAGCCCGAGCGGTTCAAAGACTTCGCGCCCAATGGCCTGCAGGTAGAAGGCCGCGACACGGTGCACCTCATCGTCTCCGGGGTCACCGCCAGCCGGGCACTGATCGAGGCGGCCATAGCGGCGCAAGCCGATGCCGTTTTTGTCCATCACGGTTTGTTCTGGCGTGGTCAGGATGGCCGGGTCACCGGCTGGATGAAGCAGCGCCTGGCGCTGCTGCTGGCGCATGACATCAACCTGTTTGCCTACCACTTGCCGCTCGATGCGCACCCGGAGTTTGGCAACAATGCGCAACTTGGCCTGAAACTCGGCCTGGTGAGTCGATCCCGCTTTGGCGAGCAAGACCTCGGTTTCATCGGTGAGCGCGCCGATGGCTTGGCGTTTGCCTCAGCCACGCTGTTGGCCGATCATTTGAAATATATGCTAAATCGGCCTGTAACCCTTATAGACAGTGCGCAACGTGCTATTTATAATATAGCTTGGTGCAGTGGCGGCGGGCAAGGCTATTTTGAGTCCGCCATTGCTGCTGGTGCGGATGCCTTCATCACCGGTGAAATATCCGAACCGCAAGCACATTACGCCCGCGAGTGCGGTGTGGCCTATCTGGCGTGCGGCCACCATGCCTCCGAGCGTTATGGTGTCGCCGCCGTGGCCGGGCATATCGCCGCCCAATATGGCTTGCAGCATGAATTCATCGACATCGACAACCCAGCCTGATCAGCGCCAGAAAGCCTCATCCATGACCTTGCCGATTGCCATCACCCAGGGCGACCCCGCCGGTATCGGCCCCGAAATCATCGTCAAGGCCTACCGCGATGCGCCGGATCAGACGCAAGGCTGTTTTGTGGTGGGCGACCTCGCCACCCTGCGCCGCGCGGCCCGGGTGGTGGCGGGTGATGCTGTGGTGCTGCCGGTGGCCTTGCTGACCGATGCGCAACAAGCGCTCAATGTTCCGCCGCGCTGCCTGCCGTTGCTGCAGATCGGTCTGGCAGGCTCTTTTTTGGCCCCATCCGCGCCAGTGCCGTTTGGCCAGCTTGGCGCCGTTGCTGGCCGGATGGCGGGCGACTGTGTGGTGTGGGCAGCCAATGCGGCGCTGCGTGGCGAGGTGGCGGCTTTGGTGACAGCGCCGTTGAACAAGGCCGCCTTGTCCATGGCAGGTGCACCGCACAGCGCGTTTGCCGGCCACACCGAAATGCTGCAGGCGCTGGCGGCCTCCCATACGCGGCAAGCCATTGCACAGTTGCCGGTGCGCATGATGCTGGCCAACGACGAACTGCGGGTGGTGCTGGTCAGCATTCATTTGTCGATGCGTGATGCGCTGGCTGCGGTCACCTTTGACAATGTGTTGCAGACCTTGCTGATCACCCACCATGCCATCAAGGCCGTGCTCGGGCGGGTGCCACGCATTGGGGTTGCCGGACTCAATCCGCACGCCGGCGAGGGCGGCCTGTTTGGCTCGGAAGAGCAGCACATCATTGCGCCGGCGATTGCCGCCGCGCGCCTGCAAGGTCTTCAGGTCAGCGATCCGCTGGCCCCCGATACGGTGTTCATGCGAGCCCGCTCAAAAGGCGGTCAGCCTGGGGATTTTGACGTGGTGCTGGCGATGTACCACGACCAGGGTTTGATTCCGGTCAAGTACCTGGGCATCGAAAAGGGGGTTAATGTCACGCTGGGCCTGCCGCTGGTGCGCACCAGCCCGGATCATGGCACCGCTTTTGATATTGCCGGCACCGGTCAGGCCGATGCATCCAGCCTGATCGAGGCGATTCGGGTGGCACGCCAGTTAAGCCGGTAAAGTGCCACAGATAATGAATAAAATCAGGCTCAAGCCCTTGCTGGTAAAGTGCAGATAGCTATATTTTATATAGCATCATTTCTTCAGGTTGTCGCGGATTTCACGCAGCAGCAACACGTCTTCAGGCGTCGCCGGGGGTGCGGGAGGCGTGGCCGGTGCTTCTTTTTTCAGGCGGTTGATTTGCTTGACCATCATGAAAATGATGAAAGCCAAAATTGCAAAGTTGACCGCCACGGTGATGAAGCTGCCATAGGCAAATACCGGCACGCCAGCTTTTTTCAGGTCGGCCAAAGTTCTGGCGGTGCCCTCTGGAACCTGGCCCAGTGCAATGAAAAGATTGGAAAAATCAAGTTTGCCGATGATGGCGCCGACGATGGGCATCACCATGTCGCTGACCACCGACTCGACAATCTTGCCAAAAGCTCCGCCAATGATCACGCCCACCGCAAGGTCCATCACATTGCCCTTGATGGCAAACTCTTTGAACTCGGTCATCATGCTCATGAAATTTCCTTTCTGAAATGGTTAAAAACGCGCAGAGTATCGCGGAATTGGGCGACTCAACCTTCAGCACTGGGCTGCCCGAATCGGTCGGGCGGTCAGCTTCGTGACAAAGTCGCTCAGCTACAATCAAAAACTGTTACCCAGTTACCTATTGTGGTCTTTATCATTGAGGATTTCCATGAGTGAAGCTTTTTCCGAAAGCCACCTGAATGACGCCAGCAAGCGAACCTGGCTGATTGCATCCGGCTGCGCTGGTGCCGTTGGCGGTGTCGCGGCAGTCGTTCCCTTTGTCAGTTCTTTTCTCCCTTCCGAAAAAGCCAAGGCGGCAGGTGCGGCGGTCGAGGCCGATATTTCGGCACTGGTCCCCGGCGAGAAAATGACGGTCGAATGGCGCGGCAAGCCGGTCTGGATCGTGCGCCGAACACCTGAGATGTTGGCGGCCTTGCCAAAACTCAATGACCAGTTGGCAGATCCCAAGTCCGAGCGCAAACCGGCCGACCAGGCGCCAGAGTACGCGCGCAATGAAGTCCGTTCACGCAAGCCCGAGTATCTGGTGGTGGTGGGTATTTGTACCCATCTGGGCTGTTCGCCTTCCGACAAGTTCAAGACCGGTCCACAGCCTTCCTTGCCCGACGATTGGCAGGGCGGTTTTTTCTGCCCTTGCCACGGTTCCACCTTTGATCTGGCCGGGCGGGTCTATAAAAACAAGCCAGCACCCGACAATCTCGAAGTGCCACCCCACCTATATCTGTCAGACACCAAGCTGCTCATTGGTGACGACAAGAAAGCCTAAGGACAAACAACATGGCTGAATTTCACGACATTTCCCCGAACGCCCCGCTGGGCGACAAGGCGCTCAACTGGGTTGACAACCGGTTTCCGCTGTCCAAGCTCTTCAAAGAGCACATGAGCGAGTATTACGCGCCCAAAAATTTCAACTTTTGGTACATCTTTGGCTCGCTGTCTCTTTTGGTGCTGGTGATCCAGATCGTCACCGGCATCTTTTTGGTGATGCACTACAAACCCGATGCGGCGGTGGCGTTTGCTTCAGTGGAATACATCATGCGTGATGTGCCGTGGGGCTGGCTGATTCGCTACATGCATTCCACCGGGGCTTCGGCATTTTTTGTGGTGGTGTATTTGCACATGTTCCGGGGCCTGATGTATGGCAGCTACCGCAAGCCGCGCGAGTTGATCTGGCTGTTCGGCTGCGGCATTTTCTTAGCCCTGATGGCGGAGGCTTTCATGGGTTATCTGCTGCCCTGGGGGCAGATGAGTTACTGGGGCGCGCAGGTGATCGTGAATCTGTTTTCTGCCATTCCCTTCATTGGCCCCGATCTGGCTTTGCTGATCCGCGGCGATTTTGTGGTGGGGGATGCCACGCTGAACCGATTCTTCAGCTTTCATGTGATCGCAGTGCCGCTGGTATTGCTGGGTCTGGTGGTCGCCCACATCATTGCCTTGCACGAGGTTGGCTCCAACAATCCCGACGGCGTCGAAATCAAGGCCACCAAAGATGCCAGGGGCATCCCGCTGGACGGCATTCCGTTCCATCCCTACTACTCGGTGCATGACGTATTTGGGGTCAGCGTGTTTCTGTTTGTCTTCAGCGCAGTGGTGTTTTTTGCACCCGAGATGGGCGGCTATTTTCTCGAATACAACAACTTCATCCCGGCCGATCCATTCCAGACGCCCCTGCACATTGCACCGGTCTGGTATTTCACGCCGTTTTACACCCTGCTGCGTGCCGTTACCACTGAGATGATGTATGTGCTGATTGCCTGTGTCATCATCGGTGCCGTGCTGGCCGTCGCCAAAATCAAAATGCCCGCGCTGTTCAAGGCGCTGATTGTCGGTGGCGCTGTCGTCATTTCGGCCATGATGATGGCCATCGATGCCAAATTCTGGGGTGTCGTGGCGATGGGTGGCGGTGTCGTGATTTTGTTCTTCCTGCCTTGGCTCGACAACAGCCCGGTCAAGTCCATTCGTTACCGCCCGGATTGGCACAAGTACCTTTACGCCGTGTTTGTCATCAACTTCTTCGTCATTGGCTATCTGGGAACACAACCGGTGTCGGTCATCGCCGGGCGTATTTCCCAGGCTGGAACCCTGTTTTACTTCGGCTTTTTTATTCTGATGCCCTGGTGGAGTCGTCTCGGTACCTTTAAAACAGTGCCGAGTCGCGTTACTTTCACGGCGCATTGAGCAGGAGAACACAACATGAAAACCATGGGTTTCACGCAAAAAATGATTCTTGGCTTGATGATCGTGCTGGGTCTGACGACTTCAGTGCAAGCCAATGTTGCCGGTCCGGCCTGGGACAAGGCCCCCGACAAGATCAATGACATGGCCGCCTTGCAAAGCGGTGCCAAGACCTTCGTCAACTATTGTCTGAATTGCCATTCGGCAGCGTTCATGCGCTTCAACCGTTTGCAGGACATCGGCCTGACGCCAGAACAAATCAGGGACAACCTGCTGGTCACCAATGCCAAATTGGGCGACACCATGAAGGCCGCCATTGATCCGCAGCAGGCCAAGGGCTGGTTTGGTGTCAATCCACCGGATCTCACGGTGATTGCACGCTCGCGGGCTGGTGCCGGGGGTACTGGTACCGACTATCTTTACTCCTACATGCGCGGTTTTTACAAAGACGAGACCAAGCCAACCGGCTGGAACAACCATATTTTCCCGAATGTCGCCATGCCGCATGTTTTGTGGGAAATGCAAAGCACGCTGACACCGGCCCAATATGACCAGACCATGGCCGATCTTGTCAACTACTTGCAGTGGATGGCAGAGCCTGCCCAGACTTCCAGAAAAAACATCGGTATTTGGGTTCTGGTGTTTTTGGCCGGTTTGTCTTTTCTGACCTGGCGGCTCAATGCCGCCTACTGGAAAGACATCAAGTAGCTGGATTTATTGATCTGCCCGGCCTTTGGGTGCGGTGCAGATTCTTCAGAGTGGGATGCTTGACGGCTACCCGCTCTTTTATTTTTCAGGAGCCTTCACCATGATGGTGCTTTACTCGGGCACGACTTGCCCTTTTTCTCACCGTTGCCGGTTTGTGTTGTTCGAAAAAGGCATGGATTTTGAAATTCGGGATGTTGACCTTTACAACAAGCCGGAAGACATCAGCGTGATGAATCCCTATGGGCAAGTGCCGATTCTGGTTGAGCGCGACCTCATTTTGTATGAGTCGAACATCATTAACGAATATATCGACGAGCGTTTTCCGCATCCCCAGTTGATGCCGGGTGACCCGGTTGACCGGGCGCGGGTCAGGCTTTTCCTGCTCAATTTTGAAAAAGAGCTGTTTGTGCATGTGTCAACGCTGGAGTCCCGCACTGCCAAGTCGAATGAAAAAGCGCTGGAAAAAGCGCGGACGCATGTTCGTGACCGCCTGACCCAGTTGGCACCGGTTTTCCTGAAAAACAAGTTCATGCTGGGTGATGGATTTTCGATGCTGGATGTCGCCATTGCACCGCTGCTTTGGCGGCTCGACTACTACGGCATTGAGTTGAGTAAAAACGCGGCACCCCTGCTCAAGTATGCCGAGCGCATATTTTCGCGCCCGGCTTACATTGAAGCACTGACACCTTCCGAAAAAGTGATGCGTAAATAGGCGGCCATTCACATGTCGGCGAATCAAGCTCAAAAGGCCAGTTCAACCCGCCCCTATCTCATTCGCGCCTTGCACGAATGGTGTTGCGACAACGGTTTCACGCCCTATATTACCGTGTCGGTTGACAATTCTGTGCAAGTGCCAAGGGAGTATGTCAAGGACGACGAGATTGTTCTCAACATTGGTTTTGATGCAACGACGGCGCTGAACATCGGCAATGAGTACCTTGAATTCAAGGCGCGGTTTTCCGGTGCAGTTCGCGACATCATGGTTCCGATCGACCAGATCACCGCTATCTTTGCGCGTGAAAACGGGCAGGGCATGGCATTTCCGATGGCCGATGTCTCTGAAAGAAAGCCGTCAATTTCCAAGGCGCCAACCCGTGCCACTATTTCACTGGCGCAGTCAGCACCTGATTTGCCTGGTGACAACGGACAGGCTGTTGATGCAGGCATGGATTCCGGCAACCCTCAGAACCCTGACCCGACACCACCCCGGGGTCCAAAACCGGCGTTAACACGCATCAAATAGGCATGGTGTCAGCAATTCGCAAGACAGCAACGACTTGCCGTGGCAGTGGAATGACATTGGCTTGCCCGTTGATTTGCTGCGCTTTGGTGTGCTTTTTGGCATGAGAATGCGTCCCCCGCATTTCGAGTTAACTGGTCAAGTTCCCTCCACTTAGGTGATTTTTAGCATGAGTTCACCAGCCACACCATATAAATCAAAGACTTGGCGTCAAAAAAACGCCAAGTTTTTTTTGTCATTTTTGTCGCTCCGGTTGCCGTTTCTCTGAGGCTGTTCAATGATAGGCGTGGCGTATAGCAAAGCCAGCCGCAACAGCGTTTTGGCCGCTTTGCCTTCATGCCATAAAGTACAGTTGCAAACCGCTATGCTCAAGGCTGGCAACATGACAATCGATCTGATGCAACAATGAATTTAATAGCTACTCCCGCACGTCTGTCAACGGTTACAAGCACATTTGATGCTGATTTCAAGGCGCGCCTGCACTGGTCGGCAGATACCGACGCCGGCATCGAGCAACGCGTCGCCGACATTTTGGCGGATGTGCAACAGCGTGGCGATGCGGCAGTGCTCGACTACACGCAGCGCTTTGACGGCCTGCAGGCCAGCCGCCTAGCCGAGCTGGAGCTGACGCAGGCGGAACTTGAGAATGCCTTTGCGGCCTTGCCCGATGACCAGCGTCAGGCCCTGCAGGCCGCAGCGCGGCGGGTACGCAGCTACCACCAGGCGCAGCGCAAGGCCAGTGGCGAGAGCTGGAGCTACCGCGACGAAGACGGCACCCTGCTGGGCCAAAAAGTCACACCACTGGACCGTGTTGGCATCTATGTGCCTGGTGGCAAGGCGGCTTATCCCAGCAGCGTGCTGATGAATGCCATCCCGGCCCATGTGGCCGGTGTCGGCGAGATCATCATGGTGGTGCCGACACCCGTGCGTGGCAGCCTGGCCAGCGGCGGGCTGGGCGGGGCACCGGATGCGGCAGGTGCCAAACCTGAACTGAACAACCTGGTGCTGGCCGCAGCCTATGTGGCTGGCGTGACCCGCGCCTTCACCATTGGCGGGGCGCAGGCGGTGGCGGCGCTGGCTTATGGCACGGCGACCATCCCGAAGGTGGACAAGATCACCGGCCCCGGCAACGCCTATGTCGCCAGCGCCAAAAAGCGGGTGTTTGGCGTGGTCGGCATCGACATGATTGCCGGCCCGAGCGAGATTCTGGTGCTGGCCGACGGCAGCACGCCGCCCGACTGGGTGGCGATGGACTTGTTTAGCCAGGCCGAGCATGACGAACTGGCGCAAAGCATATTGCTGTGCCCGGATGCCGCTTACATCGAACAGGTGCAGGCATCCATCAACCGCCTGCTGCCCAGCCTGCCGCGCCGCGACATCATTGCCAAGTCGCTCAATGGACGCGGCGCGCTGATTTTGACGCGCAGCATGGAAGAGGCTTGCGCCATCAGCAACCGCATTGCACCCGAGCATCTGGAAGTCAGCAGCCGTGACCCGCACCGCTGGGAGCCGCTGCTCAGGCATGCCGGGGCGATTTTTCTGGGGGCCTACACCAGCGAGAGTCTGGGCGACTACTGCGCCGGCCCGAACCATGTGCTGCCGACCAGTGGCACGGCGCGCTTTTCATCGCCGCTGGGCGTGTACGACTTTCAAAAGCGCAGCAGCCTGATCGAGGTCAGCGAAGCCGGTGCCCAGACGCTGGGGCAAATTGCCTCGGTGCTGGCGCATGGCGAAGGCCTGCAGGCACATGCCAGAGCGGCCGAGATGCGGCTGCGTTGAAGCCGCCGATGCTGATCGTCCAGATATTGCTGCACATGCCCGATGCCCGGAAAACCTTGGACGGCATTAAAACGCGTGGTATGTTCTGATCAAGAACATTTCTAAAATACACTTTCTTCTTAACCCTTGCCTGCGCCTGACGGTCGGCACTGTGCCTGAAAACCGTCAACTGCCGGCAGCCCGAAAAGCCTTTCCATGACCAACTATCCGCTGACTGAACTCCCTGAAACACCGGCCACCTGCGCGCCCCGCATGGCCGAACTGTGTCGCAACACTGCCGAAACACAGGTGAGCGTGCGCGTCAATCTTGACGGCACCGGGGTCTCGCGCCTGCATACTGGCATTGGTTTTTTTGACCACATGCTCGACCAGATCGCCCGCCACGGCCTGATCGATCTGGATGTTGATGCCGAGGGTGACCTGCACATCGATGCCCATCACACGGTGGAAGATGTCGGCATCACATTCGGGCAGGCGGTACACAAGGCGGTGGGCGACAAAAAAGGCATTCGCCGCTATGGCCATGCTTATGTGCCGCTCGATGAGGCATTGAGCCGCGTGGTGATTGATTTTTCTGGCCGGCCCGGTCTGGTGATGAACCTGCCTTTTACCAGCGGCAGCATTGGCACGTTTGACACCCAGTTGGTGCATGAATTTTTCCAGGGCTTTGCCAACCACGCATTTGTCACGCTGCATATCGACAGCCTCAAGGGTGACAACGCGCACCACCAGGCCGAAAGCGTGTTCAAGGCCTTTGCCCGTGCCTTGCGCAGCGCGCTGGAGTTTGACCCGCGCGCGCCCGGCAGCATTCCCTCGACCAAGGGAAGTTTGTGATTTGTTTGCAGTTTATATGAAATATCGACCTCCAGCGCTTGCTGGTACTGCGTAGATAGCTATGACATTTATAGTAAACAGGCATTCCAAAAAAACCATTGCCGTGGTCGATTACGGCATGGGCAACCTGCGCTCGGTCACCAACGCCGTCATCGCCGCCGCCCGTGGCGCGCAGCTTGAGGTGGTCTGGACCCAGCGCCCCGAAGAGGTCATGGCGGCCGACCGGGTGGTGTTGCCGGGGCAGGGGGCGATTCGCGACTGCATGCGCGAGCTGCGCGACTCCGGCATGTACCCCGCCGTGATGCATGCGCTGGTCAACAAGCCGATCATGGGGGTTTGTGTCGGCATGCAAATGCTGCTCGACCACAGCCACGAAGGCCATGCGGGCGATGGCGGGCAGGGCACAACTTGCCTGGGCCAGATTCACGGTGAAGTCATCAAGTTTGAGCTGGCCGGGCAGTTGCAGCCCGACGGCAGCCGCTACAAAGTGCCCCAAATGGGCTGGAATCAGGTCTATCAAAACAACCATGGTGCACCACCCCATCCGATCTGGGATGGCGTGCCCGACGGCAGCTATTTCTACTTTGTGCACAGTTTTTACGCCAAACCGTCTGATGCGCGCAACAGCGTGGGCGAGACTGACTACGGTCAACGCTTTTGTTCAGCCATTGCGCGTGATAATATTTTTGCAACCCAATTCCACCCCGAAAAAAGTTCGCTGCACGGTTTGTCTCTCTATCGCAATTTTCTGCACTGGAACCCCTGATTTTTGGTTTTCATGAACACCAAGCGACACCTCACCCGATGAGCGTTCATTGTCCGTTTTGCGCCTGCAAAATTTCATGCTGCCTGCACCTGTGTCCTCCGACCGCGACAGCCAGCGCGCCGATCACCTAACTTCCTTTTTTTCCTTTCAAGCATCATGCTGTTAATTCCTGCGATTGATCTCAAAGACGGTCATTGTGTTCGCCTGCAACAAGGCGACATGGAACTTGCCACCATTTTTAGCGAGGAACCCGCCGTGATGGCGCGCAGTTGGGTGGACAAGGGTGCCAGGCGCCTGCACCTGGTCGATTTGAACGGCGCCTTTGCCGGCCATCCCAAAAATGAAGCGGCCATTCGCAAGATACTCAAGCTTGTCGGCAGCGAGATTGATGTGCAGTTGGGCGGCGGCATTCGCGATCTCGACACCATTGAGCGCTATCTGGATGCCGGCCTGCGCTATGTCATCATCGGCACCGCTGCCGTGCGCAACCCCGGCTTTTTGCAAGATGCCTGCACCGCGTTTGGCGGCCACATCATCGTCGGCCTGGATGCCAAAGACGGCAAGGTTGCCACCGATGGCTGGAGCAAGCTGACCCGCCACGACGTGGTTGATCTGGGCAAGAAGTTTGAAGACTTCGGGGTCGAATCAATCATCTACACCGACATTGGCCGCGACGGCATGCTGACCGGTATCAACATCGATGCCACCGTGCGGCTGGCCCAGGCTTTGACAATTCCGGTGATCGCCTCCGGTGGCCTGTCGAACATGGCGGACATTGAAGCGCTGTGCGAGGTGGAAGGCGAAGGAATCGAAGGCGTGATTTGCGGGCGCGCCATCTACAGTGGCAATCTTGATTTTGAAGCGGCGCAGGAACTCGCCGATGCGTTGAATGGGTAGGGATATAACTCCGCTTTGGCGTGCCTTGGGCATGTCGTGCGGTTCTGGCTTGGGCAGTACCAAGTTATAGATGGGTTAGGTTGAGACTCTGGCCGCAGCGGTGATGTGCCTTGAATGCCCGGACCGCATGGCTGCGCTGCTCCATCCGTCGTTTGCCCGACAAGTCTTGCACGACTCCGTCAGGGCAGGTCACCGGTTGCCACGGATCGGCGAGTCCTTGGTGATGCCCCATGAGGTGTCGGGTGGCGCTTCGGCGGGCTTGTAGCTGTCGAACTTGGCCGTGTAGTACAGGCCCAGGCCAAACAGTGTCAGCAGCACGACGGCACCGGCCACCAGTTTCAGGACGGTGACCCAGAACTTGGGGTCTTTGTCATCAGCCATGAGCGCGCCCAAGCTCTCGTCGATCAATCAAGCTGGCCGAGCAACAGGTACTCCATCAGCGCCTTTTGCACATGCATGCGGTTTTCGGCCTCGTCCCAAACCACGCTTTGCGGTCCGTCAATCACATCGGCATCGACCTCTTCACTGCGGTGCGCTGGCAGGCAGTGCATGAACAGGGCTTGAGGCTTTGCCACCGCCATCATGTCGGTGCTGACGCGCCAGGCGGCAAAAGCCTGTTTGCGCACTTCATTTTCGGCCTCAAAACCCATGCTGGTCCAGACATCGGTGGTGACCAGGTCGGCAGCCTTGCAGGCGGCTTGCGGACTACTATAGGTTTGATAGCTGTCAGCGCTTATGCCATAAGGGCTGGAGGCTATTTTTTCATTAATTTCGTAGCCCTGCGGGGTGCTGATGTTGACTTTGAAGTTCAGCAGCGTGGCAGCTTGCAGCCAGGTGTTGGCCATGTTGTTGCCATCGCCGATCCAGGCCACGGTTTTGCCGGCGATTGGCCCGCGGTGCTCGATGTAGGTGAAGATGTCAGCCAGTATCTGGCAGGGGTGAAATTCGTTGGTCAGGCCATTGATGACCGGCACCCGTGAAAACTCGGCAAAACGCTCGATCTTGGTTTGCTCAAAAGTGCGGATCATCACCAGATCGGCCATGCGGCTGATGACCCGCGCGCTGTCTTCGATCGGCTCGGCCCGGCCGAGTTGGCTGTCGCCGGTGGTTAGGTGCACCACGCTGCCACCCAACTGGTACATGCCGGCCTCAAAACTGACCCGGGTGCGGGTCGAGGCTTTCTCGAAAATCATCGCCAGCGTGCGGTCCACCAGCGGCTGGTGCCGGGTAAAGGTCTTGAATTTGGCCTTGATGAAAGCGGCGCGCCGCAGCAAATACTGGTACTCGCTGGCGCTCAGGTCAGAAAACTGCAGGTAATGCCGCACTGGCGGCGCCCCTTTGGGGATGGTGCTGGGGATGCCAACAACGCTGGCCGGGTTCATGCGGACTCCTTCAACAGGGCTGAAATCAGCGGACACAAAATGCTGACGACTTCATCGGCCTCGGCCTCGGTGAGGATCAGCGGCGGCAGCAGCCGCACCACAGTGTCGGCGGTGACACTGATCAGCAAGCCGCAGTCGGCGCATTGCTGCACCAGCGCGCCACAGGGTTTGGCCAGGTCAATGCCGATCATCAGCCCCTGGCCGCGAATTTCTTTCACCGCCCCGCAAGCCAGTTCGACCGCCAGTGCCTGGGCCAGCGCGCCAGCCAGGTGGCGGCCAAGCTGTGCTGCGTGCGCCAGCAGGCCATCTTCCTCCATGATGCGAATGGTCTCCACCCCGGCCCGCATCGCCAGCGGATTGCCGCCGAAGGTGGTGCCGTGGTTGCCCGGCTTGAAGATGCAAGCCGCCTTGGGGCCGGCCACCACCGCGCCCACCGGCACCCCCGAACCCAGCCCTTTGGCCAGCGGCATCACGTCGGGCACGATGCCGGCCCACTGGTGGGCAAACCATTTGCCGGTGCGGCCCATGCCGCACTGCACCTCGTCAATCATCATCAGCCAGTCGCGTTCATCACACAGCAGGCGCAACTCACGCAGGTAGTCCAGGTGCATCGGGTTGATGCCGCCTTCGCCCTGAATCGTCTCGAAAAACACCGCCACCACGTTCGGGTTGCTGGCAGTGGCGGCTTTCAGACGGTCGATGTCGTTGATCGGCACCCGGATGAAGCCCTCCACCAGTGGCTCAAAACCGGCCTGAATTTTCGGGTTGCCGGTGGCGCTCAGGGTGGCGATTGAGCGGCCATGAAAGGCTTTTTCATAAACCACGATCTCGGGCCGGTCAATGCCCTTGTCATGGCCAAACTTGCGCGCCAGTTTGAGTGCGGCTTCATTGGCCTCCAGCCCGGTGGAGCAAAAAAACACATTGCTCATGCCCGACAGTTCGACCAGTTTTTTCGCCAGCACTTCCTGATCGGGCACATGGTAGTAGTTGCAACTGTGGATGATTTTGCCAATCTGCTCTTGCAGCGCCGGCACCAGCCGCGGATGGTTGTGGCCGAGCGTGTTGACGGCAATGCCGCCGAGTGCATCCAGATAGCATTTGCCGTTGACATCCCAGACGCGGCAACCCTGGCCATGCGACAGCGCTATCGGCAGTCGCCCGTAGGTGTTCATCACGTGGGGCGACTGGGCTTCAATCAAGTGGGCAGCAGGGGTCATTGGCGGCTTCTCCGGCAAAGAAACAAGGCGGCCCAACGCAAGTTGGGCCGTTGAAGCGCAATTCTAGACTGATCAGATGGCTGATTTGAGCCGGTTGGTGGGGCTGATTGCAGGTCACAATACGGCTAGATGCGTGTGCCTGAATTGAAAGTAACTCTTGTATAAGACATAAGATTGCGCTAATATTCTGCCGCGTTGCCATGTTGCGCACCCGACCACGAACGTACCCCTCTACAAGATGGTTTCACACACTTTACAAAAAGTCTATATTTTGGGCCTGACCCACAGTGGTCGCGCGTTTCGACCGAGTGACTGGGCCGAGCGGCTGGCCGGGGTGATGAGCCAGTTTCGCCCGGGCGGTGCCCGCCCGGGCAGCCACATGGCCTATTCGCCCTGGTGTGTGCCAAGCAGTGTCAATGGTGTCCGGTGTGTCATCGTCGATGAGAAGTTGCGTGACCACGAGGTCATGGCCTGGGATTTTTGCATGAACTTTGCCAAAGACAATGAGTTGCAGACGTCGATTGGCGTGCCACCGGCATCCCCGGCGCCGCCCGCAGCACGGCAAAGCTGAATCAGGACAAGCTCAGCGCCGACCCCGGTTTAAAAGCAAAAAAGCCGTTCAAAGAACGGCTTTTTTGCTTTTGCTGACAGCGCACCCGTTACAAACGGCGAATACCCGAAAACTTGAGGAACATATCGCCGCCGCGAAGCCGCAGGGCAGTCCTCAACCAGTCAGATGTTCGTGCGGTTTGCCTGAAAAATCAGGCAGCGACGGCCAGGGCCTTGACCTTGGCAGACAGGCGGCTCTTGTCGCGAGCCGCCTTGTTTTTGTGAAAAATGCCCTTGTCGGCGACGGTGTCCACCACGGCTTGCATCTTGGCAAACAACTCGGTGGCTTTGGCCTTGTCGCCGCCGAGCACGGCTTTTTCGACGTTTTTCACCGCTGTCCGGTATTGCGAGCGCAACGAGGTGTTGGCGGCGTTGATCTTGATGTCCTGACGGACACGTTTGCGCCCCGACGCTAAGCGCGGGTTCTTTTTCTTGGGTTTTCCAGATGCCATATAAATAGTTCCTTGAGTCTGTGGATGTTGTCAGCAAAGCCGATGATTCTAGCAGGGCAGTTTTGGCGACCCGGCCCCGGCTAAAGGCGCGGCTACACTCACGCGCCGTGAGCCTCTTCAAATCCGCTTCGGTTGTTTCCTTATTGACGCTGCTGTCACGCATCACCGGCTTGATGCGCGAACTGCTGATCGCGTCAAGCTTTGGTGCGTCTGCCATGACTGACGCGTTCAATGTGGCGTTTCGCATTCCCAACCTGTTTCGGCGTTTTTTTGGCGAGGGGGCGTTCAGCCAGGCCTTTGTGCCGGTGCTGGCGGCTTGCAAAACGCAGCACGGCGAAGCAGCGACGCAGGTGTTGATTGACCGGGTGGCGACGGTGCTGGTCTGGGCCTTGCTGCTGCTCAGCGTGCTGGGTGTGCTGGGGGCAACCGGCCTGGTGTGGGCCATGGCCAGCGGTTTGAAGCAGGAGCCGCGCGGCTTTGAAGTGGCCGTGGTCATGACCCGCTGGATGTTTCCGTACATCGCTTTCATGTCGCTGGTGGCACTGGGTGCGGGTGTGCTCAACACCTGGCGGCGTTTTGCCGTGCCGGCTGCCACCCCGGTGCTGCTCAACATCTGCATGATTGCGGCAGCAGGGCTGGGCGCGCCATGGTTCAAGACCCTCGGGCTGGAGCCGATTTATGCGCTGGCCGGCGGCGTGTTGCTGGGTGGTGCGGTGCAACTGGCGGCGCAGTGGCTGGCGCTCAGGCGCTTGCACCTGCAGCCGCGCCTGAACTGGCGCTGGCAGGCCTTGCGCGCTGCCTGGAACGATGCCGGCACGCAAAATATCCTGCGCCTGATGGGGCCGGCGCTGCTGGGGGTCAGCGTGGCGCATCTCTCAATGTTGATCAACACCCAGATCGCTTCGCATTTGCGCCCGGGCAGCGTGAGCTGGATCACCTATGCCGACCGGCTGATGGAGTTTCCGACCGCCATGCTGGGGGTGGCGATGGGTGTGGTGCTGATGCCGCAACTGGCCAGCGCGCGTGCCAGTGGTGACGCGGCCCGGTATTCGGGCATGCTGGATTGGGGCTTGCGGCTGGTGGCGCTGCTGGCGCTGCCCTGCGCGGTGGCGCTGCTGGTGTTTCCGACACCGCTGGTGGCGGTGCTCTACCACTATGGCGCAATGACCGATTTTGACGTGCAGCAAGTCACTTATGCGCTGATGGGCTGGGGTGTCGGGCTGATTGGCCTGGTTGCCATCAAGGTGCTGGCACCGGGCTACTACGCCAGCCAGGACACCAAAACCCCGGTGCGGGTGGCGCTGGTGGTGCTGCTGCTGACGCAGGTGCTGAATGTTGTACTGGTGCCGATTTTTGCCCATGCCGCGCTGACCTTGTCGATCGGCATCGGTGCCCTGGTCAATGCCGGCTGGCTGTTGGCTGGCCTGATCAAGCGCGGCAGTTACACGCCAGAACCGGGCTGGGGCGTTTTTTTGCTGCAGGTGCTGGTCGGCTGCGTTTTGCTGGGGGTATTTCTGATGTGGGCCAATGCCCATTTTGACTGGACCGCGCTGCGGAGCGAGAGTTTCAAGAGAATTTGGCTGCTAGCCCTTGTGCTGACTGCGTCAGCAGCTATTTATTTTGCAGCAATTCGGGTAACTGGCCTGAACTTGCGGCAACTGGTGCGGCGCTAGGCCCTGACAAGCATGAAGCTTTCATTGAATGTTCCGACCCCGCTGGAGTATTTTGCCGCGCTGGTGCATACCGATGCTGGTTTTGCGCTGCTCGAAGCCGCCATCAGTCTGGCGCAAGACGAGTATCCCGACATCAGTGTCGGGCAGGTGCTCGGCGAAATCGACCAACTGATGGCCCGCTTGCTGCGCCGTCTGCCGACCGATGCGGCAGCGCTGCAAAAGCTGCGCACGCTGAACCAATTTTTTTTACCGTGACTTGCACTTTGCCGGCAATTTCAACCACTACAGCGACCCCGACAACAGCTATGTTCACCTGGTGTTGCAAACCCGTCTGGCGATACCGGTTTCGCTGGCCGTGATCTGGCTTGAACTGGCACAGGGTATCGGGTTGAAGGTGCGCGGGGTGGCCTTTCCCGGACACTTTTTGGTGAAAGTGAACTTGAGCGACGGCCAGGTGGTGATGGATCCCCTGACCGGGCAGTCGCTCAGCGGGGACGACTTGGCCGAACGGCTTGAGCCTTACCGGGGCTTGGCAGGCCTGCTCGATGAGCCAGAGATACCACTGGGTCTGTATTTGCAGGCCGCCGCACCGCGCGAGATTCTCGCCCGCATGTTGCGCAATCTGAAGGAAATTCATGCCGCCCAGGAAGACTGGCACCGCTTGATTGCGGTGCAGGACCGGCTGATTATTTTGTTGCCGCAGGCCTGGCCGGAATACCGCGACCGGGGTCTGGCCCATGCACAGGCCGGCAGCAAAGGTCACGCGCTAAAAGACCTGGAGACCTACCTGGCCCATGCGGTTGCCGCAGCCGACCGCGCATGGATTGCCGCGCGGGCTGCCGGGTTGCGCCAGGAATTACATTAAAAAAGTGCCTGCAGCCCTTGTCCCGTATGCGCTGACAGCTATCTATTCAATAGTATTTTGGTGTTTTGACAGCAGCGCACCAAGGCCTGCGGGCGTAAGCGGTGCGGCCAGCCGTGCCAATTGCCCGGCTGTCAGCGGCTGGCTTGCGGGCCACTGATCAGCCATCTGACCGTGCCAATAAACCGCCTGGCAAGCGGCATCAAAGGCCGACATGCCGGCAGCCAGGTGGGCGCCGACCATGCCGGCCAGCACGTCACCGGTGCCGGCGGTGGCGAGACGTGCGTTGCCGGTCGGGTTGATCGCCGTGATTTGTCCGGGTGCCGCGATCACCGTGCCAGAGCCTTTGAGCACCACGGTGCAGCCAAATTGCGCTGCCAGGGCTTGCGCAGCGTTGAGGCGGTCGTGCTGCACTTGGTGTGCCGTGCGGCCCAGCAGCCGGGCGGCTTCCAGCGGGTGCGGGGTCAGCACGGTTTTCAGGCGGCGTGCCACCCGGTCAGTCAAGCCGGTTTGCAGCAACTTGTCGGTGGCCATGGCGTTGAGCGCGTCGGCATCCACCACCAGCGGGGACGGGGTTGATAAAAGTGCCGGGAGCATGGCGTGAATGGCGGCACCGCCACCGCAGCCACACACCAGCGTCATGGATGAAAAATCCATTTGGCTGACCTGCCGGAACATCAGTTCCGGTTGCTGCACATTTAATTGAGGTGCCTGGTCATCGAGCAAGCCGACAAAAACCCGGCCCGCGCCCGCGTGCAAGGCGGCCGATGCCGCTAGCAGGGCGGCGCCGGTCATGCCGGGGGCACCGCCGACCACCGCTACATCGCCAAAGCTGCCTTTGTGCGAGCTGTGAGCGCGCGGCGCCGGCATCGATCGCGCCAGCAGCCGGGCGGTGGTCTGGCGGTCGTCGGCGGCAGGCGGCTGGAGGCCGAGCGGGTCGAGCCAGACGCTGCCAGCAGCATCGCGACCCTGGGCCGTGAACAGCCCGGGCTTGAGTGTCAGCAGGCTCAGGGTATGGGTGGCTTTGACGTGCAGTTGGGTGGCGGCACCGGTGTCGGCATGGAGTCCGCTGGGGATATCGACTGCCAGCACCATGGCCGGGCTGGCATTGAGACGTTGCATCCAGTTTGCCATGCGGCCCTGCGGTTCACGCAACTCGGTGCCAATGCCCAGCAGCGCATCGATGCACAGGTCAAAGTCGCCCTCTGGTTCTGCGGCCATGCGGATACCGGCTGCCGATATGCGCTGGCAGGCCAGTGCCGTATCGGCGGGCATCTGCTGCGGGTTGCCAAGCCAGGTCACCGTGGCCGGCTTGCCCAGGCGCAGCAATTGCAGCGCCGCTTCCAGGCCGTCACCACCATTGTTGCCCGGTCCGCAGGCAATCCAGATGCGCCGGGCATGTGGCGCCAGCGCCAGCGCCAGTTGTGCCACGGCCAGTCCGGCGCGCTGCATCAGTGTGTTGGGTGGCAAGCTGGCCTGGGCGCTGGTCTCGATCTGGCGGGTGCGAGTGATGCCGTAAAGCGCATGCCCGGCACCGGTGTCGATTTTTTGCACCACTTAAAACTCGAAGCAGTCGCCTTCTCTGGCCAGCCGGTACTGCGGATCACCCGGTCGGCGCGGATGGTCGCGCAACACCTGCTCAAATGCCGCCTCCAGTGCATCGTCACTGCGGGTCGGTTCGTGGTGGGTGCAAAACAGCAGCTTGGCACCGGCCTGCCGGGCGTAATGGATGCTGGAGTGGAAGGTGCCATGTCCCCAGCCTTTTTTTGCCGGGTATTCGGCGCTGGTGTAGGAACAATCGGCAATCAGCACATCGACACCAGCCATGGCGCGCTCGATGTCACCGGATTTTTCGTCCACGAAGGTCTGGAATTCGGCAAATTCGGGGTCATTGGGCTGGTAAATATTGACCGGCGGCTCATGGTCGCCGGTAAAAAACACCGATTTGCCATTGGCCTCGATGCGGTAGCCAAAGTCAATCACCGGGTGATTCATCATGTAGGGCGTGATCTTGGCCGAGCCGATCTGAATGCTCTCGCCAGGTGTCAGGGTAACGTATTCGATGCGGGCTTTCATCTCGGCTTCACGGACCGGAAAATAGCTGTACTGCAACTGCACCGACATCACCTGTTCGACCCCCTTGCCTGAAACCGGGTCAAAGGCACCGTGCAGCCGCAGGGTGTTGCCCGGGATGAAGTTGGGGATAAAAAACGGCAGGCCCTGAATATGGTCCCAGTGCGAATGGGTAATGAGCACATTGGCCGTCACGGGCAGTTCGGCCAGCAGGGACTGGGACAGCGGGAAAATACCGGTGCCCGCATCCAGAATGATGAGTTCGTTGTTGTCGGTGCGCACCTCAATACAGGTGGTGTTGCCGCCGTAGCGCACGGTTGCCGCTCCGGGCGACGCAATTGAACCGCGAACTCCCCAAAATTTGACTTTCATGGTGGGCCTGTCAGATACGGGAAAATAATTTGGCATCCTCAAAGGCGGCATTCATGTCGCCTGAGGATGCAATGATATCTTCGAGTGTGCCGCCCATTCTCTTGACGATGGTCGCGGGCAAGGCATAAACGCAAGGATTTCCGCCAAAACCAAAGTGCAGGTGTTTGCTGATCTGATTGGCCGTATAGACACAGGCGAACAAGGCACTGTCCTTTTGGTCAGTTTCGTATTGGTGGGCGATGGTATCGATCAGGTCAGGCGCAAAGCGCCATTTTTCAACCAGCATGGCACCCACCACGGCGTGGTCGGCACCAATGGTCTGGCGCAGCGCTTCATGCAGCGAGGAGCCATCGGCCTGGCAGATGCCCAACGCCTGCTTGAACTCGCGCGGCAGAAACTGGGCAAACACGACCTTGCCAAAATCGTGCAGCAGACCGGCAATGAAACAATCCATCGGATCGGCATCGTCGATTTGCAGCGCCAGCAGCTTGGCAATCCCGGCGGTTGACAACGAATGCAGCAGGTACTGGTCCACGTCAAAGCCGGCCGCGTTTTGTTTCGACAGCATGCCGATCGCGGCAATGCTCAATGCCAGGTTCTTGATGGTGTTAAAGCCCAGATACACGACGGCATGGTTGACGGAGGTGATCTGCTTGGGCAGCCGGTAGTAGGCAGAGTTGACGACTTTGAGGATTTTGACGGTGACGACCGGGTCTTTATCGATGACTTGCACCAGATCCCGGGGCGTGCAATTCACATCCCGCGTCAGTTCGATGATTTTTTGAACGCTTTTCGGAAACGCCGGCATGCCATCGACTGCATTGGCAAGTTTTTGTGCAAGTTCAGGGGACATGGCGTGCATTGTCGATCAATATGTTGCCCGAAGCGCGTTGCGGCAATGGCCTTGCAGACAGCATTTTTTCATCATTGTGCAGAGTGTGTTGGGGAGACAATTTGAGCAAATCCATGCAAAAGTCACGATGCTATACTCGACCGGCTTTGCATGGCGACGAATATTGATCGCCGGGCACAAGCAAATCGGCAAACCAGTTTTCTCAAGGTGTTGTGACGTGCGCTCGACCAAGCTCGGGCTCCTGCTGCAAAACAAACTGGATTTTAGACATAACCTTTGGAGTTACCCTTATGGCAGTTACCATGCGCGAAATGCTGGAAGCCGGTGTCCACTTTGGTCACCAGACTCGCTTCTGGAACCCCAAGATGGCCCCCTTCATTTTTGGCCATCGCAACAAAATTCACATCATCAACCTGGAAAAATCGCTGCCGATGTTCCAGGACGCGGCCAAGTTCGCCCGCCAGATTTCGGCCAAGCGCGGAACCGTGCTGATGGTCGGCACCAAACGCCAGGCGCGTGAAACCATCGCTGCAGAAGCGTTGCGTGCCGGTGTGCCTTATGTTGACCAGCGCTGGCTTGGTGGTATGCTGACCAATTTCAAGACCGTCAAGACCTCGATCAAGCGCCTCAAGGACATGAAAATCCAGCAAGAAGCCGGACTTGACGCGATGAGCAAAAAAGAGCAACTGATGTTTGCGCGCGAGCTTGAAAAGCTTGAAAAAGACATTGGCGGCATTCAGGACATGACGGTGTTGCCCGATGCGATTTTTGTGATTGACGTGGGTTACCACAAGATCGCCATTGCCGAAGCCAAAAAGCTGGGCATTCCGCTGATCGCGGTGGTCGATACCAATCACTCTCCAGAAGGCATCGATTACGTGATTCCGGGCAATGATGATTCGTCCAAGGCTGTCACGCTGTATGCACGCGGTATTGCCGATGCCATCATTGAAGGCCGTGCCAATGCGATGGATGATGTCGTCAAGGCGGTTGCCGCATCTGAGAGCGCCGACGAGTTTGTCGAAGTGGACGAGGCGGCTGCCTGAGTTGTCTGCGACCCCAAAAAAAGGGGCTCGGTGCCCCTTTTTTTTAATTTGATTTAACCAACTGAATTGAATCCGGAGAAAAAAATGGCTGCAATTACCGCAAGCATGGTGGCTGAACTGCGTGGCAAGACCGACGCACCGATGATGGAATGCAAACGCGCATTGACCGAGGCCGAAGGCGACATGGTCCGGGCGGAAGATATTTTGCGTGTCAAGCTCGGCAGCAAGGCTGGCAAGGCCGCCAGCCGGATCACTGCCGAAGGCGTGGTGGCTTACAGCGTGGATGCCGGGGTGGGCGCGTTGCTGGAAGTCAACTGTGAAACTGACTTTGTCACCAAGAACGACAGCTTTTTGGCATTGGCCAATGCGGCTGCGGCGCTGGTTGTCAAGCATGACCCGGTCGATGTGGCGGCCTTGGGTGCCTGTGAGTACAGCCTGGAAGGTTTTGGCCCGACGCTGGAAGATGTTCGCAAGGGCCTGATTGGAAAGATTGGCGAAAACATGAGTTTTCGCCGCTTCAAGCGCTTTGCCGCCGGCCACAAGCTGGCATCCTACCTGCACGGCACCCGCATTGGTGTGGTGGTCGAATTCGAGGGCGATGGTACCGCTGCCAAAGATGTTGCCATGCACGTGGCCGCCATGAAGCCGGTGGCCTTGTCCAGCGATGATGTGCCGGCTGATCTGGTGGCACGCGAGCGCTCAGTGGCAACCGCCAAGGCTGCCGAAGACGCAGCGGTGGCCACCGCCGCCGGCAAACCGGTGCAGTCGGCGGAAATTGTCGCCAAACGCATTGAAGGTGGCGTGCAGAAGTACCTGAAAGAAGTGTCCTTGCTGAACCAGTCGTTTGTCAAAAATGACAAGCAGACCGTCGAGCAAATGCTCAAGGCGACCGGCACCACGGTGAAGTCGTTTACCCTTTATGTGGTGGGCGAAGGCATCGAGAAAAAGGTGGATGACTTTGCCGCTGAAGTGGCGGCCCAGGTGGCGGCTGCCAAACAGCCGGGCTAAGCAGTTTCAGTGCCGCCGACCCTGTTATCACCCCGGGAGAATTTCATGACCGATGCCAAACCCGCCTACAAGCGGATTCTGCTCAAGCTCTCGGGTGAGGCGCTGATGGGCGATGACAGCTTTGGCATCAACCGCAACACCATTGTGCGCATGGTCAACGAGATTGTCGATGTGACCCAATTGGGTGTTGAGGTGGCGGTGGTGATTGGTGGTGGCAATATTTTCAGAGGGGTCGCCGGTGGTTCGGTCGGCATGGACCGGGCCACGGCCGACTACATGGGCATGCTGGCCACCGTGATGAACGCGCTGGCGCTGGGGGACACCATGAACAAGGCCGGTTTGACCGCACGTGTGATGTCGGCGATTGCGATTGAGCAGGTGGTTGAGCCGTATGTCCGGCCCAAGGCATTGCAGTACCTCGAAGAAGGCAAGGTGGTTATTTTCGCCGCCGGCACGGGCAATCCGTTTTTTACTACCGACACCGCAGCAGCGCTGCGTGGTGCCGAGATTGGAGCCGAGATCGTCCTCAAAGCCACCAAGGTCGATGGGGTTTACACGGCTGATCCGAAAAAAGACCCGACCGCGACGCGCTACGGCAAGATATCTTTTGACGATGCCATGTCGCAAAACCTCGGCATCATGGATGCCACCGCCTTTGCCCTGTGCCGGGATCAGAAACTGCCGGTCAAGGTATTTTCCATTTTCAAGCACGGCGCACTCAAGCGGGTGGTTTTGGGCGAAGATGAAGGCACATTGGTTTACGCTTGAGCATGTCAAAATTGATGCACGGGTGATGACTGAACAAGGAGCAAGATCATGCCAATCAAGGATGTAAAGCAAACCGCAGAAGCCAAAATGGACCAGTCCATTGCGGCGTTTCAGCACAATCTGACCAAGATTCGGACCGGACGCGCCAACCCGGCGCTGCTCGATACGGTGCATGTCGATTACTACGGTGCCATGCTGCCGATCAGCCAAGTGGCGAATGTGTCGCTGCTCGACTCCCGCACCGTCAGCGTCCAGCCCTGGGAAAAAGGCATGGGTGCCAAGATTGAAAAAGCCATTCGTGACAGTGACCTGGGGTTGAATCCGTCGTCCATGGGCGACCTGATTCGGGTGCCAATGCCACCCATGTCGGAAGAGCGCCGCAAGGAACTGACCAAGCTGGTACGTTCGGAGGGCGAGGGCGCCAAGATTGCGATACGCAACCTGCGTCGTGACGCCAATGAGGCCATCAAGAAGCTGGTCAAGGACAAGCTGGCATCCGAGGATGATCAAAAACGCTGTGAAACCGACATTCAGAAGGTGACTGACAAGCACATTGTGGTGATTGATCAATTGGTAGTGGCGAAAGAACACGACATCATGGCGGTTTGACCCGAACATGACGAATGACCCTGTGCCGCATCACGTTGCCATTGTCATGGACGGCAATGGGCGCTGGGCCAACAAACGTTTTCTGCCGCGGATTGCAGGGCACAAGCAGGGGGTGGATTCCCTCAAACGCTGTGCCAGGGCCTGCGACGCACGCGGTATCCGGGTTTTGACGGTGTTTGCTTTCTCGTCCGAAAACTGGCAGCGACCGGTGGAAGAGGTGTCTGGTCTGATGGATTTGTTTGCATTCGCCTTGGGCCGCGAAGTGCCGCAACTCAAGGCCGATGGTGTGCAATTGCGCTTTGTCGGCGACCGTTTGGGTTTGTCGGTCAGGGTGCTGCGGGGCATCGAAGAGGCTGAAGCCGCAACCGCCGCCAACACCCGTCTGATACTCAATGTTTGTTTCAACTACGGTGGTCGCTGGGACATTGTGCAGGCGGCGGCACGTCTGGTGCAACAGGGGCTGGCAGTGACCGAGGCAGGTATGAGTCAAGTGCTGGCGCTGGCGCATGTACCAGACCCGGATTTGGTCATTCGTACCGGTGGCGAACTGCGCATCAGCAATTTCCTGCTGTGGCAGTCGGCCTATTCGGAGTTTTTTTTCACTGATTTGCTCTGGCCGGATTTTGATGAGGCCGCACTCGATCTGGCGATTGCGTCCTACACCGGACGGCAACGACGCTTTGGCAAGACCGCTGATCAGGTCGAGTTCCATGCGAATCAAAGCCATTCTTCTTGAAGGCCGGCGATGCTCAAGCAACGGGTGATCACTGCGCTGGTGCTGTTGCTGGTTTTGATTCCGGCGCTGATCTACCCCAGCCCCGAACCGTTTTTCCTGATTGCTCTGCTGTTCATTGCCGCCGCTGGCTGGGAGTGGGCGTGCATGAATGGCCAAGGCAAGCCAGGTGCCCTGATGTCGGGCGGTTTGTGTGTGGTGGCATGCAGTGTGCTTTGGTGGGGCGGATTGTTGAATCAGCCGCTGCCACGGGTGTGGCTGCTGGCCGGTGGTGCCTGGGTACTTTCAAGCGCCTGGGTGTTGCGGGCAGGTGTTGCGGCCTGGTCCTTGCACCCGCCGCCGTTGCGGCTGGTGATGGGCCTGCTGGCCTTGTGCCTGACCTGGCTGGCGGTGGCGCAGGCGCGGCTGATGGGTGTTAATTTTCTGCTTTCAGTGCTGGCGCTGGTCTGGGTGGCTGATATCGGTGCCTATTTTGCTGGCCGTGCTTTCGGTGGTCGATTCACGCGCAACAAACTGGCGGCATCGATCAGCCCGGGTAAAAGCTGGGAGGGGGTGTGGGGCGGCATGCTGGGGGTACTGTTGCTGGCACTGTTTTGGCGTTACGCCGATGCAGCCAACGGTGCCTTGGTGCCAAGCTTTTACACCCATCTGGGCCAAAAGGGCATGGTATTTTTGCTCCTGTCGGTGTTGTTCATGGCTGCCATGAGTGTGGTGGGCGACTTGATCGAATCGCTGGTCAAGCGTAGCGCCGGTGTCAAGGACAGCAGCGCGCTGTTGCCAGGGCACGGCGGTGTGCTTGATCGCATCGATGCACTGCTGCCTACCTTGCCGCTAGCAATGATGTTGTATTCCTATTGAAAATACCCATGACTGACAACAACCGCAGGCACAAGCAACGGGTGGCAATTTTGGGTTCAACCGGTTCCATCGGGGTCAGCACGCTCGATGTGATCGCCCGGCATCCACAGCGTTTTGAAGTGTTTGCCCTGAGTGCTGCCACCCAGGTTGACAAAATGCTGGCGCAGTGCGCGCAGTTCCACCCAACCTTTGCCGTCATGGCCAGTCCCGAGCAGGGTCGGCTGTTGCAGCAAAAATGTGAAGCAAATAACCTTCAAACCCATGTTCTATATGGGCTTGAAGCTATTGAATTTATAGCTAGCGAAGAGCGTGTCGAGATTGTCATGGCGGCGATTGTGGGGGCTGCCGGTTTGGCCGCCTGTCTGGCAGCGGCGCGCGCCGGTAAGCGGCTGTTGCTGGCCAACAAAGAGGCGCTGGTGGTGGGTGGCGACTATTTTCTGCAGGCGGTTGCCGCAGGGGGTGCCAAGTTGCTGCCGATCGACAGCGAGCATTCGGCGGTATTTCAGTCCTTGCCCGACGATGCACAGATGTGGTCCGATCAAATTGACAAAATCATCCTGACCGCCTCGGGTGGCCCGTTTCGGCAGCGCGACCCGGCCACTTTTGGCAACATCACGCCCGATCAGGCCTGTGCCCATCCGAATTGGGTGATGGGGCGAAAAATCTCGGTTGATTCCGCCACCATGATGAACAAGGCGCTCGAAGTGATCGAGGCGCGTTACCTGTTTGGCGTGCGGCCGGGGCAAATCGAGGTGGTGATCCACCCGCAAAGCGTGATCCATTCGATGGTGCAGTACCGGGACAATTCGGTGGTCGCCCAGCTTGGCACACCGGACATGAAAGTGCCGATTGCCTACGGTTTGTCCTGGCCCGAGCGGATTGCCTCGGGTGCCAGCGCACTGGACTTCAGCGCCATGGCCGACATGACTTTTGAGTCAATTGATTCGCATGGCCATGCCGAGCGATTTCCTGGCCTGAAATTGGCCTGGTCGGTACTACAGGCACCGGCTGGCAGCACAGCGGTGCTCAATGCGGCCAACGAAATTGCCGTGGCGAGCTTTCTGGCCGGGCAGATCCGCTTCGATCAAATTCACCAGGTGAACTTGGAAACCCTGTCTGGCGTGGTGACATCGGTACCCGGCTCGCTTGAGGATTTGCTGGCGCTTGACACCGGTGCCAGACGGGCGGCGCAGGCAATCGTGGCCCGCGTCGGTCGTTGACATCTTTCGCAATCTTCAAGCCATGTTGACCTTGCCCGCTTTCCTTTTGGCTATTTCACTGCTGATCGCGGTTCACGAGTATGGCCATTACCGCATGGCGCTGGCATGCGGGGTCAAGGTGCTGCGCTTTTCAATTGGCTTTGGCAAACCGCTGCTGCGCTGGCAGTCCGGTGCCACCGAATTTGTGCTGGCGCTGTTTCCCCTGGGCGGCTATGTGAAGATGCTCGACGAGCGTGAGGGCCCGGTCGAGCCAGCAGAGCGGCACCTGGCCTTCAATACCCAGCCGTTGCGCCGTCGTGCGGCGATTGTGGCGGCCGGCCCCCTGGCCAACTTGCTGCTGGCGGTGCTGCTGTACAGCGCGGTGAACTGGCTGGGTGTGGAGCTTCCTGTGCCGGTACTGGCGCAACCCGCTGCCGCAACGCTGGCCAATGCGGCGGGCCTGTCCGGTGGTGACCGCGTTCTTCGCGTTGCCCTGGGCGACGGCGCGCTGCAAGAGGTGATGTCGTTTGAAGACGTCCGCTGGGCCTTGACCCGGGGTGCGCTGCAGGGTGAGGATCTGCTGCTGCAGGTGGCAAGGCAGGGCCAGACCGGGCGGGATGTTCTGCTGAAACTGTCGGCACTTGAAGCCACCGACGTGGATGCCGGGTTGTTCGCCAAAATCGGCATTGTCGGCCCGCTGACACGGCCCATGATTGGCGAAACCGCAGCCGATGGTGCGGCCGTCCAGGCCGGCCTGCTGCAAGGGGATGAAGTGCTGGCGATTGATGATCAGGCGGTGCTGGACGGGCAGCAGCTTCGGCAGATGATCCGCAATTCTGCCGCCAATGGCCAGGCAAAAACCCAACGGTGGAAAATTTTGCGCCAGGGGCAACAACAAGACATCCAACTGACCCCGCTGACGGTGTCGGAAGGCGACAAAACCATCGGGCGTATTGGTGCCTACGTGGGGGCCGCGCCTGAAATGGTGCTGGTCCGATTTGACTTGTTCGACGGCCTGTGGCGCGGGTTTGAACAGACCTGGGATGTCTCCATCCTGACCCTCAAGATGATGGGCAAGATGCTGATCGGCGAGGCCTCGATCAAAAACATCAGCGGGCCGCTCACCATTGCCGACTATGCTGGCAAGTCTGCCAACCTGGGCCTGACCCAGTACCTGATTTTTCTGGCGTTGATCAGCGTCAGTCTGGGTGTCTTGAACCTGCTGCCGCTGCCGGTTCTGGATGGCGGTCACCTGATGTATTATCTTTGGGAGGGTGTCACTGGCAAGCCGGTGCCGGATCGGTGGATGGATCGCTTGCAACAAGGCGGCATTGCGCTGCTGGCGGTGATGATGTCAATTGCCCTTTTCAACGATATCACCCGCTTGTTTGGTTAATCACTTCATTTTCCAATATCACGTCAAATTCCTGGTTTTTTTAATAATGCAATTCAACCGCTTTCGCCTGAGCACGCTTTCTGCTTTGGTTTCCCTGGTATTGGTGTCTCAACCGGTTTGGGCGGTAGAGCCGTTCAAGGTGCGTGACATTCGCATCGAAGGTTTGCAACGGGTCGAGCCTGGCACCATTTTTGTGTCCTTGCCGGTGCAGGTGGGCGATACCTACACCGATGACAAGGGTTCCGCAGCGATTCGGACCCTGTTTGGGCTGGGCTTGTTCAAGGATGTGCGCATTGAGGTCAACGGCGATGTGTTGGTGGTGGTGGTTGAAGAGCGCCCAACCGTGGCCAATGTCGAGTTTGTTGGCACCAAAGAGTTTGACAAGGATGTGCTGATCAAGTCATTGCGCGATGTCGGTCTGGCCGATGGCCGACCGTTTGACAAGGCGCAATTGGACCGTGCCGAGCAGGAACTCAAGCGCCAGTACATCAACCGCAGCCTGTATGCGGCCCAGGTGGTCACCACCGTGACGCCGATCGAGCGCAATCGGGTCAACCTGACCTTTACCGTGACTGAAGGCGAGCCGGCCAAAATCAATGAAATCCATATTGTTGGCAACAAGGTGTTTGGCGAATCCACCTTGCTTGGCCTGTTTGACCTCGACAGCGGTGGCTGGATGAGCTGGTACACCAAGTCCGACCGTTATTCCCGGGCCAAGCTCAATGCCGACATTGAAACCCTGCGCTCGTATTACTTGACGCGTGGCTACCTGGAGTTCAAGGTCGATTCGACACAGGTGGCGATGGCTCCCAACAAAACCGATATCGGCATCACCATCAACATCACCGAAGGCGAGCGTTTTGTCGTCAGCAGCATCAAGCTCGCCGGTGATTACCTCGGCAAGGACGATGAGTTCAAGACCCTGGTGGCGATTCGCCCCGGCCAAGCTTATAACGCCGACGAAGTGGCCAGAACCACCAAGGCGTTCACCGATTATTTTGGCAATTTTGGCTATGCTTTTGCCCGTGTCGAGGCCAATCTGGAGGTTGACCGGGCCAACAACCGGGTGGCTTTGACGTTGCAGGCCAACCCGTCCCGGCGTGCCTATGTGCGCAAAATCAATGTGGCAGGCAACACCCGCACGCGTGATGTGGTGGTGCGACGCGAGTTTCGTCAGTTGGAGTCGTCCTGGTACGACGGCGACAAAATCCGTCTGTCGCGCGACCGGGTCGATCGGTTGGGCTATTTTGGCGAAGTGTCGGTTGAAACCCAAGAGGTGCCCGGTGCCCCCGATCAAGTCGATTTGACACTGAACGTGACCGAAAAACCGACCGGCAGCCTGACGCTTGGCGCCGGGTTTTCCAGTGCCGATGGTTTGGGCCTGTCATTTGGCCTGAAACAGGAAAACGCCTTTGGCTCCGGCAATTCGCTGGGCGTTCAGGTCAACACCAGCAAGATCAACCGGGTGCTGGTGCTCAACACCACCGATCCTTATTTCACTGCCGATGGCGTCTCCAGAACCATTGACGTCTATTACAAGACCAGCAGTCCCTATCAGGACCAGAGCTATTACAAGCTGATCACGTCGGGTGCAGCGATGCGCTTTGGCGTGCCGTTTACCGAAATTGACACGGTGTTCTTTGGTGCCGGGTTTGAAAAAACCACGATTGAGCCGGGCACGTTGCTTCCCACCTCTTATCAAGCCTATGCCGATGAATATGGTTACTCCAGCACCGCGTTTCCGCTGACTGCCGGTTGGGCACGTGACAGCCGCGACAGTTCGCTGGCGCCGACCAGCGGGCGGTTTCAGCGCGCCAATGCCGAGTTGTCGGTAGCCGGCGATGCCCGTTATGCCCGGGCCACCTACCAGTTCCAGCAATATGTTCCGCTGAGCAAGCAGTACACCGCCGCTTTCAATGCCGATGTCGGCTGGGGCACCGCACCGAGTGACCGGTCCTTTCCGGTGTTCAAGAATTTTTATGGCGGAGGCCTTGGGTCAGTGCGCGGTTTTGAGCAGGGCAGTCTGGGACCCAGGGACATCAGCGGTACGTCGGTTGGTGGTTCACGAAAAATGAACCTCAACTTTGAGGTGCTGACGCCGTTTCCAGGGGCCGGCAATGACCGCAGTCTGCGCTTGTATGGCTTTCTCGACATCGGCATGGTGGGTGGCGCAGATGATGGTCTGGCCATCAACGCCGATGCCAACAGCGTTCGCTCATCGGTGGGTGTTGGCATAAGCTGGATTTCGCCGGTAGGCCCGCTGCGGCTGGCGTTTGCCCGACCGATACGCAAATTTGACAACGATAGAATTCAGACCATGCAATTTCAAATTGGGACAAGCTTCTAATGAACTATTTTTTACGTCAGTGCGCTGTCCTGGTGGTCAGCAGTTTTTGTCTGATTTCCCTGCAGGCAGAGGAAATCAAGCTCGGGTTTGTCAGTACTGATCGGGTGCTCAAAGAGGCAAGCACCGCCAAGGCCGCACAGGCCAAGCTGGAGCAAGAGTTTTCCAAGCGCGAAAAAGAACTCACCGATTTGGGCGCCAGCGTCAAGTCGATGGCGGAAAAATTTGAACGCGATGCACCAACCCTGCCAGAGGCGCAACGATTGACCCGGCAAAAGCAGTTGCTCGATCAGGACCGGGACTTCCAACGAAAACGCCGCGAGTTTCAGGAAGACCTGAACGCACGCAAGAATGAAGAGTTGCAGCAAGTCATTGCGCGTGCCAACAAAGTCATCAAAGAAATTGCCATTGCAGAAAAATACGATTTCATTTTCCAGGATGCGGTGTATGTCAATCCCAAACATGACATGACCGACAAGGTGATCAAGTCCCTCAACGGAGCACCCGCCAAGTGAGCCTGGAAAAGCCGGTGCGCGCGTGGGACTGCGTTTAGGATCGATTGTTGCCGCCCTTGGCGGCGTGCTGCACGGCAACCCCGACCTGCTGATGGACGGGCTGGCGCCGCTGGCCAGCGCCACTGGCAGCCAACTCAGTTTTCTTGGCCACCCCCAGTACCAAAACCAGTTGGCCGAGTCGCAGGCCGGCTGCGTGATTGTCAGTGCGCCATTTCAGGCGCTGGCGCTGGCACGCGGCGCCTGCATCGTGGCCGACCAGCCTTATCTGTATTTCGCCCGTGTCACGCAACTCTGGAAAAAGAGTTTGCCCGCATCTGCGGCCCAGCGCATTCACCCCTCGGCGGTGATTGATGCCCAGGCCACGGTTCACCCGACCGCCCGCATCGGCGCGCTGTGCGTGCTGGAGCAAGGTGCCTGCATTGGCGCCGACAGTGAACTCAAATCGCGTGTCACGGTCGGCGAAAACTGCCGGGTTGGCGAACGCTGCCTGCTGCATCCGGGTGTGGTGATTGGCGCTGACGGCTTTGGTTTTGCGCCCAATGCCGGTGCCTGGGAAAAAATCGAGCAGCTCGGTGCTGTGGTCATTGGCAACGATGTCGAGATTGGCGCCAATACCTGCATTGATCGGGGCGCTTTGCAAGATACGGTGATTGAAGACGGCGTCAAGCTCGACAACCTGATCCAGATTGGCCACAACGTGCGTGTCGGTCGGCACAGCGCCATGGCCGGCTGTGTCGGTGTGGCCGGCAGTGCCACCATTGGCGCCCATTGCACCGTGGGTGGCGGTGCCATCGTGCTGGGGCATCTGACGCTGGCTGCAGGGGTCAACATCTCGGCCGCCTCGGTGGTGACGCGATCTATTCACAAGCCCGGGGCTTACACCGGCATGTTCCCGATTGATGCCAACGCGGCCTGGGAAAAAAACGCCGCCGCCCTCAAGCAACTCGCTGGCCTGCGCGAGCGACTTCGGGCGCTGGAAGCACAGGTCAAAACGCTCAGTGATTCAACGTGACAGAAAGACCCGGCATGGACATCCACAAAATTCTCAAGCAACTGCCGCACCGCTACCCGTTTTTGCTGGTTGACCGGGTGCTGGCCATCGAGAAGGGCAAAACCATCAAGGCGCTGAAAAACGTCACCATCAACGAGCCATTTTTTGTCGGCCATTTTCCGCACCGCCCGGTGATGCCCGGGGTTTTGATGCTCGAAGCGATGGCGCAGGCGGCCGCCTTGCTGGCGTTTGACGCGCTTGACGCAACGCCCACCGATGACCTGGTGTATTACTTTGCCGGCATTGATGGTGCGCGCTTTCGGCGACCGGTGGAGCCGGGCGACCAGTTGATTCTTGAAGCCGAGTTGCTGCGCATGAAGGCCGGCATTTTCAAGTTCAAGGTGCGTGCCTTAGTCGATGGCGACTTGGCGGTCGAAGCCGAGTTGACCTGCGCCATGCGCAAGGTGTCTTGAAGGGGGCCGGTGTGACGACCATCCATGCCACCGCCATCGTTGATCCTGCCGCCGAACTCGACAGTTCGGTCACGGTCGGCCCCTACAGCCTGATTGGGCCGCACGTCAAAATTGCCGCCGGCACCACGGTCGGCCCGCATGTGGTGATCGAAGGCCACACCACAATTGGGCGCGACAACCGGATATTTCAGTTTGCCTCGCTCGGCGCCATTCCGCAGGACAAAAAATACGCCGGCGAGCCGTGTCAACTGGTGATCGGGCACCGCAACACGATCCGCGAATTTTGCACCTTCAACATCGGCTCTCCCGGTGATGCCGGCGTGACCCGGCTCGGCGACGACAACTGGATCATGGCCTATGTGCATCTGGCGCACGACTGCCAGGTCGGCAACAACACCATTTTTGCCAATAACGCGACGCTTGCCGGTCATGTGCAGGTGGGCGACTGGGCGATTCTGGGCGGTTTTACCGGCGCGCACCAGTTTGTCCGGATCGGTGCTCACAGCATGACGGCCATCAGTTCGGTGCTGCTCGCTGATCTGCCACCGTTTGTCATGTGCCAGGGCCAGCCGGCGGGTGCGCGCTCGATGAACTTTGAGGGCTTGCGCCGCCGTGGTTTTGCGCCCGAGCGGATAGCCGCAGTGAAGGCCATGTACAAAGCCCTTTACCGCGATGACCTGACCTTGCAAGCTGCTGTCGAGCGCATTGCACAATTGACTGAAAAATACCCGCAGGCCTTGCCAGACGTGCAGATGATGCTCACGTTTTTAGAGCAAGTCGCCGCCCATCGTGGCATTGTCCGCTGATTCTGGCAGCACGCCCATGGTCAGCGCGGCGCTCGTCGCAGGCGAAACTTCAGGCGATTTGCTGGCGGGCTTGCTCCTTGACGGCTTGCGTCGGCGCTGGCCCGATTTGCACAGCTTTGGCATTGGCGGGCCGCAAATGGTGCAACGCGGGTTTGATGCCTGGTGGCCGCATGACAAGCTGTCGGTGCACGGCTTTGGCTGGGAGGTGCTACGCCGTTACCGCGAGATTGTCGGCATCCGCAGCCAACTGAAAAAACGCCTGCTGACGCAGCGGCCCGATATTTTCATTGGCGTCGATGCGCCCGATTTCAATCTCGATCTGGAGGCTGCCCTGCGTCAACAGGGCATCAAAACCGTGCATTTTGTCTGCCCCTCGGTGTGGGCCTGGCGGCCTGAGCGGCTCGAAAAAATCAAGCGCAGTGTTGACCATGTGTTGTGCATTTTCCCGTTTGAGCCGGAGTTGCTGGCGCAACATGGCATCGCCGCTAGCTATGTCGGTCATCCGCTGGCGAATGTCATTGCGATGCAGCCAGACCGTGCCCAGGCTCGTGCGGCGCTTGGCATTCGGGCCGATGACCAGGTGGTGGCCATTTTGCCGGGCAGCCGGGAGTCCGAGGTGCGTCACCTGGCTTTAAGGTTCTTTCAGGCTGCAGCCCTTATGGCTAAAGCGCAGCCAGCTATTCAATTTATAGTACCTGCGGTGCCCTTGCGCAAGCGCCAGATCGAAACTGCGGCTGTGGCCAGTGGCCTCGGGACGCAATTGCGCATCATTGATGGCCAGTCCCACACCGTGCTGGCGGCCTGTGATGTGACGCTGATCGCCAGTGGCACCGCCACGCTGGAGGCGGCGCTGTTCAAGCGGCCGATGGTGATTGCCTATCACATGGGGGCGCTGTCATGGCAGTTCATGCGGCGTAAAAGGCTGCAACCCTGGGTTGGGCTGCCCAACATTTTGTGCCGTGAATTTGTCGTGCCGGAACTGCTGCAAGAGGCCGCCACGCCGCAGGCACTGGCCAGCGAGGTGTTGCGCTGGCTTGATGCAGCGGTCTCGCAGCCTGACAAAATAGCGGCTCTTGAACAACGCTTCGCCGCGCTGCACACCCAGTTGCGGCAAGACACCCCAACGCTTGCCGCCGATGCCATCGCCCAAATCCTTTCAAGCTGAATTGGCTGAAGCCGAGCCGTTGCCACCGGTTGTCCGGCGGCGGGCCAATTCCGGCGTCATGGCCCAGGCCAGCATGCAGGAACTGGCCCGGCAATGGGGTGTGCAGGGCTTGATTGCCGGGGTGGACGAAGCTGGCCGTGGTCCGCTGGCCGGACCGGTGATGGCTGCTGCCGTGATTCTCGATGACTTGAACCCGATTGTTGGCCTGGCCGACTCCAAACAACTCAGCGCCCCGAGGCGCGACTGGCTGTTTGGCGAAATTCGGGCGCGGGCACTGTGTTTTGCCGTAGCCCAGGCCAGCGTGGAAGAAATTGACGCGCTCAATATTCTGCAGGCCACGCTGCTGGCGATGCGCCGGGCGGTCGAGGGCTTGCGGCTGGCCCCGAAACTGGTGCTGGTCGATGGCAACCGCCGGCCGCTGCTGCCGATGCGCTGTGAAACCATTGTCAAGGGCGATGCGCTGGTGGCCAGCATCTCGGCGGCATCGATTCTGGCCAAGGTAACGCGTGACCGCTGGTGTGACGCCTATGACCGGCAGTACCCGGCCTATGGTTTTGCCCAACACAAAGGCTACGGTACCGCGCTGCACCTGGCTGCACTGAAAGAGCAGGGCGCCTGCCCGCAGCACCGCAAGACCTTTCGCCCGGTGACCGAGGTGCTGGCGGCCGGGTCGCCCAAGGGGCTGCCATGACCGAACCGGCCTTGATCAGTTCGCGCGACAACCCGTTCTTGAAGGACTTGCGCCGGCTCGCCCACGGCAGCACCGATTACCGCAAGCAAGGCCAATTTTGGGCCGAAGGCGATCATCTGGTGCAGGCGGCACTGGGCCGTGGCCTGCGCCCGGTGATGGGCGTATTTTCCAAGTCTTTTTGGCCTCTGGCCCATAGCCAGTATGCGCAAGCAGCTATTAAAAATGTAGTTATTGCAGATCTCTTGTATAACGACATCAGCGCGCTGGAGTCACCTGCGCGCATGGGTTTTGTGTTTGAGTTGCCGCCTGCCCCGCTGCTGCAGGCGACCGCTGCCACGGTGATTCTGGACCGGCTGCAAGACCCGGGCAATGTGGGATCGATCTTGCGCAGTGCGGCGGCGTTTGGCTTTGGGCAGATCATTGCCATGAAAGGCACCGCTGCGTTATGGGCACCCAAGGTGTTGCGCTCGGGCATGGGGGCGCACTGGGGTTTGCAACTGATCGAGGCGGTTGGCCTAGCCGAGCTGGAGCGCCTGACGCTGCCAATTCTGGTGACCAGCTCGCATCGCGGTGACCTGCTGCACCAGATGCTGCAAAAAGGAAGCCTGCCGATGCCCTGTGCCTGGGCGCTCGGGCACGAAGGGCAGGGGGTTTGTGCCGAACTGGATGCGCTGGCCAAGGCCCATGTCCGCATTGCCCAACCCGGCGGCGAAGAGTCGCTCAACGTGGCGGCGGCAGCGGCCATTTGCCTGCACGCCAGCATGGCGGCATCCATTGGCTAGCACTGCCATGTACTTCAGGGAGTCAGCGTGTTCAAAATAGGCGTGGCCCACAGCCTGACCGCCCATGTGAATGCCGCTGCAGCATCCTTGGCTAAACAGGCGCTGCACAAACTGGATGGGCATAGTCCCAGTGCTGCGCTGTTGTTCTCTACCACGGGCCGAAACCATGCCGGTCTGTTGCAGCAACTCACCCGCTTGTTGCCTGGCTGCATGATCGTAGGCGGTAGCTCCAGCGGCGAGGTGTCGCGCGAACAGGGCTACCGGGTTGGCTCGTCGGTACTCATTGTGTTTGCCAGCGATACGGTCACCATTCGTGCCGGTGTGCTGCGCGATCTCTCGTTTGATAACCAAACCAGCAATCTGGAAACAGCCGCGCAACAATTTGCAGCAACCGGGTTGATTGGCAGCCTGCCTGGCGCTAAAACTCCCCACCCTCCGGTTTTGGGCTTGCTGTTTCCTGACGGTATCGGCTTGGACGGCGACTCGGTTGTTAAACTGTTTTCTGGCTTCTTCCCTACGACCCGTTTTTTTGGCGGTGCGACTGCCGAAAACTTCACGCTAAAGCCCACCGACCAGTTTTTTAACGATGAAGTTTTGCACCACGCCGTGCCCTACCTGCTGTTTTACGGCCCGTTGCGATGCCACTGGGCCGTCACCGAAGGGCTTGACTCGGGCTGGCAGGCGGTAGGCGAGCGGCTTGATGCCCAGTGTGATGGCAATCGGATCAAAACCATCGCGCAAAAGCCCGCAGTCGCGTACATGGAATCACGCTATCGGCTCGAAGGCGGCATGTTGTCAGTCTGTCACCCGTTTGTCATCTATCCGCATCGTGGCAGCGACGAACACTACTTTCGGGATGTCGTTCGCTATTCAGACGAAACCGGCGCGCTCGAAGCGGTGCAACTGCTGCCTGCTGACTGCCAGATTCAACTCACCCAGCCTGATCCTGAGGCTATCCTGACGGTATCGCGCCAAAATATCCTTGAGGCGTTGGCCCATTATCCTGGTGTGGTGTAGAGGCACCGGCTGGCGCACTCTGGTTTTCATGCGCCAGCCGTGCCCTGGTGCTGGAGCCAAACGCAGCAGGCGAATTCAAAACAGCCACCGACCCGATTTCAGCCACCTTGCCTATCGGCGGCTTTTATTGTTATGGTGAAATTGCCCCAGCCGCCGCTACCGGTGCAAGCGCTTGCCACAATTCCACGCTGGTGACCTTGTTGCTAGGTGAAGAGCCCGGCACGGCCATCGGTCCCTGTAACCCGCACAGACGTTTTTTTGCAGACCACCTGGCGCAAGAAATCCAGGCGCTTACCCAAGCCTTGACCGACAGCCAGGCACAAGTGCAGGATCTTCAGCGCAAGCTGACCGAATGCCAGGCGCTGGGCCGCATTGCCACACACTCCAAAACCGAGCAGAGCGCGCACCACCGTACCCTGGCGCTGGGTTTGGTGTGTGGCGTGTTGGATAGACGCTATGACGCTTTCAGGCGCCTGGCAATGAAGGGTGAACCGCCCCGGCTTAACAAAACCGATCTGGCCAGATTGGTCAATGAGCTGCATCAACAACTGCATGGCAGTCCTTTTCCGCTGTCGCTGCCGCAACTGGCATACCTCCTTGAACTGAAAAATGGATGACAAGTGACTATCATGATTGAATTTTTCATCTGACTTTTCGGGCGAAAGAAAGATTCAGAATTATTCGGTCATATGTGGTGCAGCAAGGGTTGCAAGATAAGCTTGACTGGCGGCATCATAAAAAATCTCCAGCCAATGAGGTCAAGATTTCTCGGGATGCTGTCTTCACTTCACCCTGCTTATTTCGGAGGAACTTACCATGCCCAATAATGATTTCGTCAATGGCACATTGATCAGCGATGCTGGCAATACTTTTGCTAGCGCCAGCACCATTCCCGGTAACAGCAACAGCAGCATCGCTGGCAGCGTTGGTGGCACCGATCCCTACGATTGTTACAAGTTCGTGGCTACCGACAGTGGCACCGCCAGCTTCATGTTGTACGGACTGAGTCAGGACACCAACGTGTATTTATTCGGCAGTTCACAGAATTTTTTGAATGGCTCTAACGATTCGGGCCTCAGTGCTGAGTACTTTTCATATTCATCAATCACCGCTGGCAATACCTACTACATCATTGTTGAACCTACAGGTGTTTCCGATTACAAACTCTCGGTCATCCTACCAGCAGGTGCTTCAACCACGCCAGACTTGGTGGTGAGCAGCATCAATGCGTCGGCCAGCGTGGCGCAGGGCAGCGATCTGACCTTCTCCTATGTGGCCAAGAACCAGGGCAGTGGCACGACTGACACACACTATGCGGTCATCAATGTCGATCAGCAAGCCAGCGAAAGCAACTTCATCGCCTACAACGGTGTTGCTGCATTGAGCGCAGGAGCCACGCAGACGCTCACCAACAGCATCAGCACCGCTGGCCTGAGCGTGGGACAACACACGTTGTACATCAAGGAAGATGGTTACTACAACTACGTTACCGAGAGTGACGAGACCAACAACGTCAGGTCCGTCACCTTCAATGTTACGAGTGCCGCAGCAACCACACAGGTATTGTGGGGCGTTCGTGACGTAGCTATTCCAGGTTTGGGCGCCGGTGCCAATCATCATTTCCTTGTTATTCTTCCAAGTAATCCGAGTGATCCAGATCTTATTTCACATGGTTTTATCAGTTCTGATCTTGACGGTGATGGAGATTTAGACGGCTTCACTATTGGTGCTGACCTTGATGGTTGGTATACACTAGGTGTATACAAGAGAAAGGAAGAAGATATTGCTGCTATTAAGGGCGAGAATAGATCTATTTTTGGTGATAGTTGGAACTACGAATCTCATCCGGTTCCAACCCCAGAGACACTAACCACAGATGCTTTTGTAGACAGAATATTGAATGCATATATCAGCTATGAGACATATCAGGCAAGCGCTAGTTTTTCGACAGAAATCCAATTCTTCTTAGCACCATGGATTGATGGTTATACTGGTAATTGTGCCAGTTGGGTTAATACTACTCTCCAAGTAGCTGGCCTTTCAAGCGCTCAAACTGATGCAATATCAGATTTTACCGGCGCAGATTGGGGTGCAGATCACGAAATAAATCTTGTTGCCTATGCGCCTCTCGGAGATATTTCATTCATTGCCTAGCTGGCAATTAAGAAAAGGGGCCAAGAAAAGGGGCCAGGCTCAAGTTACCAGAAATTTCATGCTTTTTGAGCCTAAAGCCCTTATCCAGCAAGCGTAAGAAGCTATTAAAGTTATAGCGTTGCTGTTATCTTGAAAACCCACAGACGATGCTTCCTCCCGAGTTCGACAGTTGCTTGTAAGTTATTGATTTTTAACAAGAAAAATGTGCCATTACAAGCGCTACAAAAATAGGAATTTTCAATGAAATCAATGCTTTAGATGCGCCAACTGTCGAACTCGGGCTTCCTCTCCGGCACCCTGGTGCTTTCAACACCGATGCGCACCGGGTTGTGCTTGGGCTATGCGGATTATGTGCAGTCACCCTGCGCAACCCCCGGCCCATGTCACTCTGACTTCATCGCCGCGAAGCGTGTCCGTCGAAATCCGGCATGACGCAATGGAGCGTATGGGGGCGAAGGCTGAGCAGCAGCCCAGCCGGATTTGGTATGTGCCGCCTCGGATTCCTTCAAATCTTTCAGTATCAAATCAATATCAAAATTGAATTGTGCAGCGTGCGCATGTCGCACAGCGTGAATTTCTTCAATGATTTCATCAAACAAGCGTGCCATCATCTTCTCCTGATAATTCTTCCGGGCTGCAAATAAAGGGAAACGGCAGCCCCAAATCGTATAAAAAAATAGCAATATTGCGCTGTATGCTGGGGTTCGCAATGTGCTTGAAATTCCAGGTTAGCAAGAAATCCACGCGATGTACGGCAGCAATGGCGATATGCAAAGCGTCCTCGGCGGCTTGCCGTGGCACCAGTTCTGCATTCATTAGACCCCTGGCAATGTCATCGACTTGCGCATCAATGGCAAGCCGGGGAATTCCTCGAATGGCCTCAATACGGCGAGCCGCCGCCTGTACATCGCCAGCGGCGCATTCGCGTAAAACCAATTCCGAAATTTTGAGGTCATATTGATCACGATGGTTTTGCCACCATTCCCTGGTAATTTCCTGATGCGCCGCACCCACGATGGTGCGGCTTGGTCGTGCCGTGAGATAGCTTACAAAAGAGGTTTCAAGGTAAACGGTTCGTTTCATTGCTGAATTTTACGGTGCAGCCTTGATGGGATCCGGCTTCAGATGCTGCCCAATGCCGTGCTTATTGTGTGCTGGGATTTTTCCGTTTGAACCCGCCTTGTTGGCGCAGCATGGCATTGCCGCGATTTATGTTGGGCATCCGCTTTATATGTCTTTTCAGGCTGCAGCCCTTATGCAGCGGGCGCTACAAGCTATAAAAATTAAAGTGCCCGCGCTGCCGCTGCTGAAAAGCCGAACTGTTGCTGTAGCCGCCTGCGGGCTTGGTGATGCCGTGACGGTGGTTGATGGCCAGTCCCACGCCGTGTTGGCAGCAAGCTGTCGGTAACGGATATCTTTACCGCGATTGCTAGGTATAATCCGGCACTCTACGCTTACGGCAAGTGCGACAGCAGTACCTCCGGACCCCGGCCACCCGATGACACTTGGTTCATCCGGCCAAACTGCCGCAAGGACTGCACCCCAAATGTTCGCCCGCTTATCTTGCCCGGCCTTGCCAATTTTTCTGATTCGTTAAACGCCACGCCGGCCTGCTTGCCGCGTTGCCACCTATTTGTCGTTGAGAGGTTTCATCATGCCTGATTCCAAGCCCGAAAGTTCTGCTGCACCCGAGGCGACACCCGCCGCTGTCACACAATCCGCCAGCAACCCTGCTGAGGTCAGTGAACCGGCGGTGACTGTCTCCAAAGTCAAGCCCAAGGCCAAAGCCGCTGCCCAAGACCCGAATTCAGGCACCGCAGGGGATAGTTCTGACAAGAAAAAACCGGCCCGAACCAGCAAGCCGGCAACCGCGCAAGCCGGCGAGGTGGTCAAGACCAGCGCCACCGGCAAGCGCGTGCGCAAGTCCAAGGACGGCAAAGACGTGGCTGTAGTCGATGAGCTTGACCTGTCCGACATTGAAGAAGATTTGGTCGGTGAACCGGTGGTCGAGGTCGCCGAGACAACCGAAACAGCCGAAAAGGTCAAGCCGCTGCGCATGAAAATCAGCAAGGCCAAAGAGCGCGCGCTGATGAAAGAGTTTGGCCTCGACGAGACGGTGTTGTCCGAAGAAGACCTGGTCAAGCGCCGCCTGCGCCTCAAGGCCCTGATCAAGCTCGGCAAAACACGGGGCTACCTGACGCATGGCGAGATTTCCGATCACCTGCCCGACAAGCTGGTTGATGCCGAAACGCTGGAAGTGGTGATCTCCATGCTCAACGACATGGGTGTGGCGGTCTATGAGCACACGCCCGATGCCGAAACCCTGCTGCTCAACAACAATGGCCCGACGGCCGCCACCGAAGAAGAAGCCGAAGAAGAAGCTGAAGCGGCGCTCAGCACCGTGGACAGCGAATTTGGCCGCACCACCGACCCGGTGCGCATGTACATGCGCGAAATGGGCACGGTCGAATTGCTCACCCGAGAGGGCGAGATCGAGATTGCCAAACGCATCGAAGGCGGCCTGATGGCCATGATGGAGGCCATTTCGGCATCGCCCGCGACGATTGAGGTGATTCTGCAACTTGGTGAAGACATTCGCAGCGACAAGGTGGTCATCACCACCATCGTTGACGGCTTCACCAACCCCAACGAAGCCGACGATTACGTGGCCGAAGAAGACTTTGATGAATTTGACGCAGATGATGACGACGACGGCAAGGGTGGCTCCAAAGCCTTGACCAAAAAGCTCGAAGAGCTTAAAAAAGAAGCCATGGGCCGGTTTGACCGGCTGCGCGAGCATTTCGAGAAAATTCACAAAATTTACGAAAAAGAAGGCTACGGCACGCCCAGCTATATCAAGACACAAAGGGCGCTGTCCGAAGAACTGATGTCGATCCGCTTCACCGCTAAGACCATTGAAAAACTGTGCGACATGGTACGCAGCCAGGTCGATGACGTGCGCAAGAAAGAGCGCGAACTGCGCCGCATCATTGTTGACAAATGCGGTTACCCGCAAGCCCATTTCATTGCCGAATTCAGTGGCCGCGACAAGCACCACAACAAGGTGGCCAGCCATCTGCTGGATCTGAAATGGATTGAAAAGCAGGCCGCTTCAGGCAAGCCCTGGGCCGCCATCATGGGCCGCAACATTCCGCCGGTGCAGGAACTACAGCAGCGCTTGACCGACCTGCAGGCCAAGGTGGTGGTGCCGCTGGACCAGTTGAAAGACATCAACAAGCGCATGAACGAGGGCGAATACTCCTCGCGCGCGGCCAAAAAAGAGATGATCGAGGCCAATTTGCGGCTGGTGATCTCGATTGCCAAGAAGTACACCAACCGGGGCTTGCAATTTCTGGATTTGATCCAGGAAGGCAATATCGGCCTGATGAAGGCCGTCGATAAATTTGAATACCGGCGCGGCTACAAGTTTTCGACATATGCCACCTGGTGGATTCGCCAGGCCATTACCCGCTCGATTGCCGACCAGGCGCGCACCATCCGCATCCCGGTGCACATGATCGAAACCATCAACAAGATGAACCGCATCAGCCGCCAGCATTTGCAGGAATTTGGCTACGAACCCGATGCGTCGGTGCTGGCCGAGCGCATGGAAATCCCCGAAGACAAGATCCGCAAGATCATGAAAATCGCCAAAGAGCCGATTTCGATGGAAACCCCGATTGGCGACGATGACGACAGTCACTTGGGCGATTTCATCGAAGACGGTGCCAACACCGCCCCGATGGAGGCCGCCATGCAGGCCGGCCTGCGCGATGTGGTCAAAGACATCCTCGACAGCCTGACCCCGCGCGAAGCCAAGGTGCTGCGCATGCGTTTTGGCATCGAGATGACCAATGACCACACGCTCGAAGAAGTCGGCAAGCAGTTTGACGTGACGCGCGAGCGCATCCGCCAGATTGAAGCCAAAGCCTTGCGCAAGCTAAAGCACCCGAGCCGCTCGGACAAGCTGCGCAGCTTTACCGACAACCTGTAAGCGGGCCACCTCTGCGCAACTTTACGATGGTGGCCGAATATTGAAAGCAGATAACGATCGTTTTGAAGCTCAAGGCTGGATTGATCGCGCACAAAAGCGTAGGCTGCTGCGAGTGATTTGCGAGCATGGCATGGTGATCACAGTGGTGACGGTGATGGCGACCAGCAAGCTGGAAAAATATGGAGTTGTCTGATGAAAATTGAATATGACCCGAAAGCGGATGCGATGTACATCCACCTCATTTCAGGAACTGTTGTCGTCAGTGACCTCGCTGCCGTCAGCGGTTTTGGGCTGATCAAGAGCAAGTTGCCCGCTGTGCCGGCAGATTTTGATGTGGCCCAACTGAAGATGGATGCGCCATAAAGGGAAAAGGGGCCAGGCTAGGGGAAAAGGGGGAAAAGGGGCCAGGCTCGAATTATTGCGAATTATTGGGTTGGATAGGGGTGATGTGGTCAAGTATGGCAATTTTTGCTTTCGGCTGCTACCGATACCGCCCCGGTGCCAGCAGATCATGCGGATCCAGCCCGGCGCGCAGACGATCATGGAAGGCTTTGGCATCACTTTGCCAATCCATCAGCGTCGGCATGGTGTTGATGCCCACGCGGTACGGAAACCAGCCTTTGGCGCGGCCCCCGCCTGTAAAAGGGGCCAGGCTCAAATTATTGCGGTGGCTTACCCACGCTCCTGTCCCATGTCGGCCACTTTGCACAAGCGGGTTGTTGATTCACGCTAGTATTACGCAGTAACACTTTTTGAAAGCAACTCATGCAATCAACGATCACCAGCAAGGGGCAAGTCACCATACCGCGAGAACTGCGCCAATATTTGGGGCTACAGCATGGGATGGCGGTGGCTTTCACGGTGGCGGGTGATCACATTGAGTTACGCCCTGCGCCCTCAGTGCGCCTCGCTGCCGTCAGCGGTTTTGGGCTGATCAAGAGCAAGTTGCCCGCTGTGCCGGCAGATTTTGATGTGGCCCAACTGAAGATGGATGCGCCATGATTGGGCTCGATTCCAATGTGTTGGCGCGTTAGGTGATTTTTAAGAATGAATTTACCACCTATTTTGGGGTAATCAGTATGTCCCACTTTGGCAGAAGTGGGTTGCGAGTGAGTTGTTCTTCAACTTTTTTCATAGCTTTTTTGGACAACGAAATACCTTTTTCATAA
>CAIQOO010000086.1 GCA_903873485.1 uncultured beta proteobacterium
GTCGGGTGCCGGCGGCGCTGCCAGATCCCAGCCTGCTGGCTCGATTTGCGCCCCGTCATCCATCTGCGCATCACCACCGTCCTGCCACAGCGGTGGCCCACGTGCCGGCGAAATGTGTGGGGGCTCCGAGTCGACCCCGACGGATAGGAAATTCAACCGCATGCGGGCGACGGATAGACGGATAATAGAAAATTCATGCCAAAACAGCCTCTGGCGCTTACGCAATAAGCGCTAGAAGCTATATTAGTTATAGCACTCAGGGTGTCAGCGCCATGAGTCTCACATGATTTCTGTTGCCGTAAACTCATGCAGTTCAACCCGTTTTATGCATGATAAAAAATCAACCACAGTTGCCTGATGTGCCAATCGATTCGCCGAACAAGGTCAGGCGCCAACTCATTGCTGCGCTTGCTGCAGTTCCTCTGGTGGTCGCACCACCACTTGGGAATTGCGCGAATCAACCGCAACATGCACTGTCAGCTGATGGCAGGTGGGACCCGTCGCGGAGCTGGTTTTTTGGTGTCACCCTGACAGAGTGGGCGGATTCTGCGAGTTGGGCATCGTTTCCGAAAAAAGGCCGTCGGGATTTTGCCTTGAGGGACTGTTTCACAAAGCTTGGTGTACCTGCTTCGCACATCGCCATGATTGCAGACCGCGATGCAACCCGACGAAACATCCGCAAGCACTTGCGGGACGTTTTGCGCCAAACCCAGCCCGGTGACTTTCTCTGGTTTTCGTACCAAGGGCATGGTGACAAGCGCCCGAACAGTGGCATGTTTTTGGTTCCTTACGACACGGACGGCTCTACCAACAAGTCTGAAAGAGAAACAGCCTACAAGTTGTCAGACTTGTTGAGTGACATTGAAAGCGACTTTCGTGGCTCCCATGTTTTATTGTCTGGCGATTGCTGCCACTCAGGTCAAATGGCTGCTGTGGCACCGCACCGAAAAGGTCGAATCGCGTTTGGGGCCATCACCTCTTCATTGTCAAGTGAAGTCTCCACGGGCAACTGGACCTTTACCAACGCGCTGATTGAGGGCTTAACAGGGCAGGGCGCCGTCGATCTGGATCGGGACGGTTTCATTGACCTGAAAGAAATTGGACGCTACGCCAGAACCGTGATGGCCTTTGAGGAAGAGCAACTCTCTTCCTTTGGATTCGCTGAAGGTTTTCCGAAAAAAACCGGCATCACCAGCGTCAAAACGGCTGCCAAAGCTCAAGTCGGAAAGCAGGTTGAGATTCATCGGAAAGAGGGCTGGCAAAAGGCGGTTGTCACCGACACCCAAGCCAATGGCGATGTTCGGGTGCGATTGGCGAAGGAGCCTGAGCCATTGGATCGCTGGTTTACAGCGGACCGGGTGCGTGATTACACCGCCGTGAAGATTCCCAAAGGCGCCCGTGTCGAGGTCAAGTACAAGGGCAAATGGCTAAAAGCGACCGTTGAAGCGGAGCAACTCGGAATACACCACGTCCGCTTTGACGGTGACAGGAAAGACGACGATGAGTGGGTTTCGTCCAGGCGTATTCGATTGCTCAAGTGAACGCCGGACCCATGGCGATGTGCTGCTGGCCGTCTTTTGGGTGGCTGTGTTTCATGTCGGTTCGTGGTTCGAGCACCGTGGCCCAGGCCCGGTCACGGCCCAGCAAGCCGTTGAAGATGCCACCTACGCCCGGTAAAGCTGAATAACACCAATAATTTATATAAAAACAGCCTCTAGTGCTTATGCAGTGAGCGCTAGTAGCTATTTAAATAATAGCATCTATGCTTAGCCACCGGATTCACAACGCGTTGTGGGCCTGCGTTGGTTTGATGTTGGGCATCATCCTCATCACGCCCCAGCGCTGATTACTGGTGCAAAAAGGACGTGGGTCAACCTGTAGCCATCGTTCAATATGCGGTAGAACCTATCAATTACGGATAGGAAATTCAACCGCATGCGGGCGAGTATGAAACGGGTTTTGTGATTCGACGGATAACTCGCCGGCGCGCTGCACCTGCACGCTGTGGATGTGGGTCAGCGCCCGGCCCTGGGTGTGTTCGGCGTAGTTCAGCAAGGCGGCGGCGGCTTGCGCGTGGCCCAGGTCTTGCGCTTGCCAGGCGGCCAGGCTGGCGGCTTGCAGGTGCTGTAGCAGGGTGCGCTGGCCCAAAGCCGCGTCAAACTGCCAGTCGGGCCGCACCGAAATCGACATCGGCGCGGTGGTTTGAATGGCGCGCAGTCGGGCTTCAAAGGCGGGCGTGGCCCCGGCGCTGAAGATCAGCTCGCCCGGGCTGACCCGCAGCACCCAGCCGACCAGCTCATCGGTCGTGCATTCGGCCAGATGCACCACGCCTTGCGTCACGCTGAGCCAGGCCAGCCCGCACTGGTGGCGCGTGCCCTGCTGAATGCTGAGCAAGATGGCCTCGGTTTTGTCGCTGAGCAGTTCCATGTCGGTCAGCGTGCCGGGGGTCACCACCCGCACCACCCGGCGCTCGACCGGGCCCTTGGCGGTGGCCACGTCACCGACCTGTTCGCAAATCGCCACCGATTCCCCCAGCTTGATCAGCCGCGCCAGATAGGTTTCAACCGCATGAAACGGCACACCGGCCATCACGACAGGCTGCCCGGCACTTTGGCCGCGCTGCGTCAGGGTGATGTTGAGCAGGCGCGCGGCTTTTTCGGCATCGGCGTAAAACAGCTCGTAAAAATCGCCCATGCGGTAAAACAGCAGGGTGTCGGGGTGGTTGGCCTTGAGCCCGAAGTACTGCTGCATCATGGGGGTGTGCTTTTCAACTCCTTCCGTGATTAAATTTTTATTTGAATTTTCCATATAAATTAATAACTTAAAGAGTTTAGGTGGGCTTGTGTGTACGTAGCGATTGATGTTGTTTAAGTGCAGTGAGTGCCTATTTTTGTAGCTTGCTTGTAGCTGTTCAGGATGATGTGAACCACCATGCAAAACGTCAGGCTGCCAACTTTTGTCACCTGTCCCCCTCCATAGTGAAAATAGGCTGATATGGATTCAATCATAGGTGATTGCCGCTTGAGGGCTATCCAAATCAGACTCTCGCCGAGGGGTTGTTTTGACCTCGAACGGGTTGCGACGTTGTTAAAATCGGTGGCTTGAGATGGCCGTCTATCGTATAGGCAAGAAAATTCCATGACCTCGAATTTCACTCCATTGCACTCATTTAAGATTCACTCGTTTTGGCACAGGGACACCAGGCTACCCGTGATCGTGTTGCTGCTGGGGTTGGCTCTGGCCGCCGCCGCCGCCTTGGTGCAGCAAAATGAAATCAACAAGGATGCCGATGTTGAGTTCCAGCGCAGCGCGCTGCGGGTTTCGACCGAGATCAGTCAGCGTTTTAACCGGTCGATCTATGGATTGAAAGGACTCAAAAGCGTGTACGCCGCCCACCCAAAGGTCAAGCGCGCAGAGTTTCTCGCTGCGGTTGACTCGCACAACCTGGCCCATGACTTCCCCGGTGTACGGGGGTTTGGCTTCATTGAGCAGGTCATGCGGGTAAATCTGGGCTCCTTTGTTGCCGCCGAGCAGGCTGATGGTGCGCCCGAGTTTGCTATTCGCCAACTGGTTGACAAAGAACATGAAGCCCTTTTTGTCATCAAGTTCATTGAGCCTGCCCGTGCAAACGTCGGTGCCAGGGGTTTGGACGTTGGCTCCGAGGTGGTGCGCCGCACGGCGGCACAACAAGCCGTGGACACGGGTGAGCCTGTCATGACCCGCGCCATCACACTGGTGCAAGACCAGCACCAACGCGTTGGTGTGCTCCTGTATCTGCCGGTGTACGCCCAAGGCGCGGACATGTTCACGGTGCAAGAGCGCCGTGCCTCGTTGGTGGGCCTGTTGTACGCGCCGATTGTGCTCCATGAGTTGCTTGAGGGCGTGAACGCTGTAACGACCAGTCACTTGGATTTTGAACTCCACCAAGCAGCCCCCGACAGCACCCTGCTCTTCACAACCCACCAGCACCAACCCCAAGCGGGCATGGCGCAGGCAGCGGCCAAAGAGCCTCGTTTTGTGAGCAGGCAGCCAGCCCTGCTTGCGGGTCGGGAGTTGACCCTGCGCATGACCAGTACCCCTGAGTTTGAGGCCAATATTGACCACACAACGTCTTGGCTGATGTTGGCTGGGGGAGCCGTGATAAGTGCCCTGCTGGCGCTCTATTTTTACAACATCACCGAGAGCGAGAAAAAGGCTGTGGAGTTGGTCATCGCCCACGGAGAGCTGACGTACCAGATCGAAGAAAAAAGCAAACGGGCTGCGGAGTTGGTCATCGCCAACGAAGAGCTGACCTACCAGAACGAAGAAGAAAGCAAACAGGCTGCGGAGTTGGTCATCGCTTATGAAGATCTGGTCGTTCAGAATGACGAGAAAGGCAAACAGGCTGCGGAGTTGGTCATCGCCCACGGAGAGCTGACGTACCAGAACGAAGAAAAAGACAAACGAGCTGCCGCGTTGGTCATCGCCAACGAAGAGCTGGCCTTTCAGAATGATCAAAAAAGCAAACAGGCGGAGGCGTTAAAGGAAACAATGAAATTGGCCAACGCAGCCAACCTCGCCAAATCGGAGTTTCTGGCAAATATGAGCCATGAAATCCGCACGCCGTTGGGCGGTCTGATTGGCATGCTGGAACTGCTGTCGTTCTCAAAGCTGGACAATGAGCAGACGGAGACCTTGCAGTCGGCACACGATGCGGGATGCAGCCTGCTGCGTATCCTGAACGATATCCTGGATTTTTCCAAGATCGCCCAGGGCAAGCTCGAACTGACCGAGCAGACTGTCTCGATCGCGGCGCTGGTGGCCGAGGTGGGCAACACGTATTCGCATGTGGCCAGTAGCAACTCGGTGACGCTCTCGCATTGGGTGGACTCGCGGCTAAGTCAGGCGCATGTGGTGGACCCGCTGAGGCTGTCTCAGGTGCTGAATAACTTTGTCTCCAACGCGATCAAATTCAGCCACGGCGGGAAGGTCGAGATCAGCGCCGAACTCGTGCAGCAACTCGATGGTGCCGAGCAACTGCGCTTTTCGGTGCAGGACGACGGCATTGGCATGACACCCGAGGTGCAGCAGCGCCTGTTTCTGAGCTACGAGCAGGGTAGCGCCGACACCGCCCGCATGTACGGTGGCACCGGACTTGGCTTGTCGATCTGCCGCCGTCTGGCGGATCTGATGGATGCTCAAATCGAAGTTCGCAGTGTGCCCGCACAGGGATCGACCTTCACCATCACGCTCACCCTGGCAATAGCACCGGCATCCACTCTGGTACACCCTGCTGAAGCGCCGCGCCTGTGGACAAGCCGCCCGCAGCCATTGCCGGTGGCTCCCGACGCACCCCGGGTGCTGGTGGTGGACGATAACTCAATGAACCGCAAGGTGATGGCGCGCCAACTTGCCCTTCTCGGGTTTCGCAGCGACTGTGCTGAGAATGGCGAAGAGGCGCTGGTCAAGTGGCGCACCGGCAGCTTTGCGTTGGTCATTACGGATTGCCATATGCCGGTGATGGACGGTTACGCACTGACGCGCGCGATCCGCGCCGCTGAGGTGGACCAGGCTCTGCCGCGCACAACGGTGTTTGCCTGGACGGCCAATGCGCTGCCAGAGGAGATCGACAAATGTTACGCCGCCCAAATGGACGAATTGCTGGTGAAGCCGACCACCATGGCGAAATTGCAGACGGTGGCCAACAAATGGCTGAATGAATCCGTCATTGCCCCCCCGTTCATCATTGCAGTTGACGACGTTTCGCTCCCGCCACTCGGATTGACCGAAGCGCGGCAAGAAGCGGCAAAACTGCCCTCCTTGGACGTGAGTGTGCTGGCGGCGCTCGTGGGCGATGAACCGGCGACGTTCCGGGAATTTCTGCATGACTTTGGCCTCCACGTCAAGGCAATCGGTGCCGAGCTACTCACTGCCTGCGCAGCAGGGGACATCGCCCATGTCGGCGCGCAGGCACACAAGCTCAAGTCAACGGCAAGCGCGGTGGGTGCCATGGCATTGGCTGTGTTGTGTGAGGAACTGGAGACCGCACAGCTTGGAGCCTTGCGCGCCTTGGCTCAGCGCTTCGAAGCCGAGATGGCTGCGGTGGATGCAGCCGTGATCGAGTTGACCACAATGGATCGATGACCGGGGCCGGCGGCTCCATTCACGGCTCCTTAATCCCATCTGAAAGGCCATAACGCAATGTCCAAAATTGACTCAAATTTCACCCCCAAAACTGCGGTCATTCTGGTGGCCTGCGACAACCCATCAGATGCCAATCAGATCAAACAAACTTTAAATAATGAGTTTGATAAGGTGTTCATCTCCACCAATCCGAATGCACAAGCGCACGACTTTGAGAGTCATCGCCCCTCCGTACTGGTGCTGGCCTTCAACAGTCTGGAAAAAGCCGAGCGCTATTACCTCGGACTTTATCGCCTGTGCCCGGCACTACAGCAGATGTCCCACCGCACCATCATTCTGTGCAACAAGGATGATGTCGGGAAGGTTTATGGGCTGTGCAAAAAGAACTACTTTGACGACTATGTGATGTATTGGCCCATGACCTTTGACATGACGCGCCTGGCAATGGCGGTACACCATGCGCTGCGCGAACTCGCCATGTCGGGCGAAAGCGGGCCATCCAAGGTGAAATTTGCCAGCCAGGCGCGTCGTCTGGGTGAAATGGAAGCCATTCTGGCGCAGAGTCTGACGGCAGGGACGCAGCACATCGTCCTGGCTGACCGTGCGATGACACAGGCCGAACAGGAGATAGGCATCGCACTCGATGGCCTTCTCCAACGGCTGACGGATGGCACTTTGCCAGAGGCAGTTTCCAGCACCAACGCGCAGGCGCTGCACCACGAAATTGCCCGCATCAAACGCGACGACGTGATGCAGAGCCTGCGTACTGCGGCACATGCGACGTTGCCCATCAAAACCTGGGCCAATGACGTGAGGCTGGCCGGCGCGCCAGTCGCCGCAGCGGCCAAAGCGCTCAACGCCATGGCCGAACAAGTGCAGCCCACCGTTCTGGTGGTCGATGACAACGAGTTTCAGTGCAAGATCGTGGCCCAACTCCTGGCTGGCAACAATTACCAATTGCGCTTTGCCACAAGCGGCGCAGACGCGCTGGGCCTGCTGCGCAAGTACCAACCAGACCTGATCCTGATGGATGTGCAGATGCAAGACCTGAACGGCATCGAGGCCACACGACGCATTAAGGCGGTGCCGCGTTTGGCGGATATCCCGGTGATCATGATGACCGGTCAGAGTGATCGAGCGGTGGTGGCAGAAAGCCTAAAGGCCGGTGCTATCGGTTTTGTGGTGAAACCCCTCGTGCGTGAAAACCTGCTTCTCAAGATGGCGCAAGCGCTGCAACAGGTTGTTTAGACACTGTACGCGCAAATACGAGGCGACACCCTGAACGGATAGGAAATTCAACCGCATGCGGACGACGGATAGGAAATTCAACCGCATGCGGGCGAGTATGAAACGGGTTTTGTGATTCGAAAGCCTTTGACCTGTGCAGTTTGAGCCGTCGCGGCAGCTCAATGACGGGACCTCTGGCGACGGATAGGAAATTCAACCGCATGCGGGCGAGTATGAAACGGGTTTTGTGATTCGAAAGCCTTAGACCTGTGCAGTTTGAGCCGTCGCGGCAGCTCAATGACGGGACCTCTGGCGAAA
>CAIQOO010000087.1 GCA_903873485.1 uncultured beta proteobacterium
ACTGGAATACCTGCTGATTGACCAGAGCCAATACACCGACAGCCAATTGGCCCCGTTGAAAAACCTGGTCGCAGCGGTGCTGCGCTTCGAGCGTCCCGACAGCATGGAGGCACTGCTGCAACTGATCGACAGCCTCAACGACTGGCTCGATGGCCAGCCGGAACTCAAGCGCACATTTGCCATCTGGATTCGGGCGGTGTTATTGCGGCGCGGCAAGTTCACGCAGGCAATACCCAAAGTACGCGATTTGAAGGAGTTAAAAATGTCACTGGCAGCACGGTTTGATTTGTGGGCGCAGCAGTACGAGCAAAAAGGCGAGCTAAAGGGCAAGCAAGAGGGCAAGTCTGAATTTCTGCAGCGCCTGCTGGTGCGCCGCTTTGGCCCGCTGCCGCAACAGATCGTGCAGCAACTGACCAGCGCCACAACACCGCAGCTTGAACTTTGGGGCGACCGGATGCTTGATGCCCGCAGCCTGGCCGATGTTTTTGCCGATAAGTGATGGGAATGTGACGATATTCAGCCCACCAGCGACGGCGCGTCGGTCTTTTCGGACACCCCGGCCGACTCGAAGCTGGCCATGTCGCGCAAAATGGCGCAAGCCGATTGCAGCAGCGGCCAGGCCAGCGCGGCACCCGAGCCTTCGCCCAGCCGCAGCCCCAGGTCGAGCAGCGCCTGTACGCCCAGGTGCTGCAGCATGAACTCATGCCCGCGCTCGCCAGAGCGGTGCGCAAACACGCAGCGCTGCAATACCAGCGGCTGCAAGGCGTGGGCTACCAGCACCGCACTGCTGGCAATAAAGCCATCAACCACAATCACCCGGCGCTCGACCGCCGCCTGCAACACGGCGCCGACCATGCTGGCGATCTCAAAACCGCCCAACGCTGCCAGGGCATCGAGCGGCGCGGTTGCCTGCGGGTGCCGCGCCAGCACCTCGCGCAGCACGGCGGTTTTGCGCTGCACGCCGGGGCCATCCAGACCGGTGCCAGCGCCCGTGCACAGCATGATATTGACCCCGGCCAGCCGGGCCAGCAGCAGCGAGGCAGCCGAGGTGTTGCCAATGCCCATTTCGCCCAGCAGCAGCGCGTTGCCGGGCAGGCTGGCGACAACCGCCATGCCGTTTTCAATTGCCTGCCGGCATTGGCCGGCGCTCATGGCGGGCTGCAGCGATGAATCTGCCGTGCCCTGCTCACCGCCGTCCACCTTGCGCACCAGCAGACCCGGGCGCTGGCTGCCAACTGGCAGGCCGGCCAGAAAGTCGTGCTTGACACCGCAGTCCACCACGGTCAGGGCAATGCCGTGCTGGCGCGCCAGCACGCTGACGGCGGCGCCACCCGAGAGAAAGTTTTCGACCATTTGCCAGCTCACATCGCTCGGAAAAGCCGAAACGCCGCGTGCCGTCAAGCCGTGATCGCCAGCGAACACCACCATTTGCGGGTCTTGCAACAGCGGGGTTTCGGTGCCAAGGATTTGGCCGATCTGCAAGGCCAGTGCCTCCAGCCGGCCGAGTGAGCCTTGCGGTTTGGTTTTGTTGTCGAGCTTGTGCTGCAGCGCTTGCGTCAGTGCAGGCGCGCGGAGATCGATCAGGGTGGGGAATGTCATGTTCATGGCAGGTTCGCGTGGTGAATGAGGGAGGAATGAGGAATGAGTCAAAAAAAAGGTGTTCTGGAAAGCCTGGCTTGCGGCTCATGCCAGCAGACCGGCCAGAACCTCTGGCTCGATATGCCGCTCGATGAAGTCCGCCAGGCCGTCAAAAACCGAGTCCAGCGTGGGCACCGGGCCGCTAAGCCGGCTTGCAAACAGCGCTTGCAGCGCGGTCGGGTCTTCAAACAGGCCGTGCAGGTAAAGGCCCAGCACATTGCCGGCGGCGTTTTGCCAGCCCAGACCGTTTGGCAACACGACCCGCGCCGACGCGCTGGCCCGCGTCAGCGCCAGATCGGCCTCGGTCAGCCCATGGTGGATTTCATAGCCGGTCACCGTGATGCCGGCCAAAGCTTGCCAGGGGTTGGCCACATCCACCTCGCCATGCACCATGTCGGTGACCGGCAGCAGCGCAGGTGCTGCGATGCAGGCGGCAAAGGTGGCCTGGCTGTATTGCACGGTTTTATCCGGTTCAAACAGGGTGCAGAGCGGCAGCAAACCCAGACCGGGCGCATTGCCATCAACGCCATGCGGGTCGATCAGCGCGCTGCCCAGCATTTGCAGACCACCGCAAATGCCCAGCACCGCACCGCCGCTGTTGGCATGGGCCAGCACCGCCGCATCCAGCCGCTGAGTCCGCAGCCAGGCGAGGTCGCTGGCGGTGGCTTTGGAGCCAGGCAGGATGATCCAGTCGTTGGCTTGCAAACCGGCCAGTTCGGTGGGGCTGCGCACCCACAGCAGGCGCACGCCGGGAATGTTTTTCAGTGGCTGGAATTCGTCGAGATTGCTGATGCGCGGCCAGGCGATGACCGCGATCGTGATCGGCAGGCCGCCCGGCGCGGGCAGGGCCGCTTGCAGCGGGTACATGCCATCTTCCTCGGGCAAGCCATGCTGCCACCACATCGGCAGCACCGCCACCGTCGGAATGCCGGTCAGATCTTGCAGCCGTTGCGGTGCCGGGGCCAGCAGCGCGGCATCACCGCGAAACTTGTTGAGCACAAAGCCTTTGATCAGGTGCCGCTCTGGCTCGGGCAGCAGCGCCCAGGTGCCGTACAAATGGGCAAACGCGCCGCCCCGGTCAATGTCGGTCACCAGCAGGCAGGCGGCATTGCCATACAGCGCCACACGCATGTTGACGATGTCGCTGTCCGACAAATTGATCTCGGCGGGCGAGCCGGCACCCTCGATCACCACCACGTCATTCTCGGCACGCAGGGCATCGAGTGCGGCAGCGATGTGCGGCCAGACATGGCTGCTGCGCTCGCGCCAGGCCATCGCCGTCAGGCTGGCGCTGACCAAGCCGAGCAGCACCACCTGGCTGTGGGTGTCGGCCTCGGGTTTGAGCAGCAGCGGGTTCATCCGCACATCGGGCACCGCCCGCGCCGCCAGTGCCTGAAAATACTGCGCGCTGCCAATTTCGCCCAAGCCGTCGTCACTGGCCACCACGCGGGCGTTGTTGCTCATGTTTTGCGCCTTGAACGGGGCCACCTTGAAGCCTTGGCGGGCGTAGTGGCGGCACAGTGCGGTGGCCAGCCAGCTTTTGCCCGCCCCGCTGGTGGTGCCCAGCACCATGATGCAGGTGGCGGTCATATTGGTGTTCTCATGGATATCTGATCAGGTTGAGTGAATATTGGATGGCTTGCTGCAATGCCTTTTGCGCATCCGGCGCAAGCACTCCCAGCCGAATTCTGGGCGATATTGCCGTCATGAAGGTTGCTGCCACTTTTCTCCAGGTCGGGCAGCAGCCTGGCCAGCGTCGCCTGCAGCCAGCCAAAGCTGATACGTTCTTGCTCCAGGCGTACCCCCGCGCCCGCTGGCCATGCACCGGCTTGCAGCAAATCGCCGGTTTGCAAGTTGCCCAGCACCTCAAACAGGGCCAGTTCATCGACTGTCAGGCGTGGCAAATCGCGCCGCAGCGGCTGCGGCTCTGGTACCCACTGGGCACGGTGTGCCAGCAAGGTGGCGCGGTCCATCAGCAGCGACCGAACCTGGGGGAAATGCGCCCGCAGTTGGTCCAGGATGGCAAAGCCGTGGGTGTCGATGTCGCCCCAGTAAAGCAGCTCGCACTGCTGCAGCCAGGCGGCCCCTGCCAGCGCGTCAAAGCCATAACCGGCGCCAAAAATCACCAGGCTGCCAGGCTGCGGCGGAAAGGCCAGAAAGTTGATCTCGTTTTCGGTAATGAAGACGCGGCCGAGCGGCAAGTCAAGCCGCTCAAAAGCCGCCTGGGTCAGGCTGATGTCCTGATCAACCGGCGTGGCAAGTGTGGCCGGTGCGCTGCCCGGGTCGGCCCGGACTGGCCAGCAGGCCAGGGTCGCGTCAAGCAGCCGAAAGCGGATGCGCAGCGGCTTGTCCCGAAAGCCATAGCGGCGGCAAAAGCCGCTCAGGCCGCTGGCGCTGGCATCAATGGCCTGCATCGGCAAGGCCAGGTCAAACAACTCTGCCAGCACGGCCCGGTGCGCCTCGATAAATTTGCTGTCGATGCCGGGCAAATCGACCTGGCGCAGGTAAATGCCCGGTCGGGGATGCGCCTGCAGCCAGCCCGCTACCGACAGCAGTCGCGGCCAGGCATCAAACAAATCCAGCGCCAGCAAGGGCCGCTTTTCCAGCCAGGGCAGCAGCCGCTGGCCCAGATCTTGGCACGCATCGCTGCGGAACTGGGAATTTGCGCGGGCAATGGACTTTGCTACATCAGCATCAGCCACAAAGCTGCGGGTCAACTCAAGCAAGTCGGCAAATCGCCGCACCTCTTTTTGCCGGCCGATCAAGGCTTGCGCGTCTTCGAGCGCATCCAGCCAGACTTCATCGGGCAACGTGTTGCTGCCCATTACCCGGTGCCGGAACTCGCGCAGCACCAAGCGCACCCTGGGCATGGCGCGCAACTCGGCGGCCCAGGCGCGCACCTCGTCAAAATGCTGGCTCAACTCGGCGGAAGTCGGGCCGGTCAGGCGCAGCCGCAGCGGGGCAAAAGCCTGGCCCTGCACCAGCGGGCGCAGCAGTTCGCCCTTGTCCCACAGCTTTTGCACCTGGGCGCGCAGGTCTTTCGGGCTGGTCCAGCGCATCAACGGCCCTCGCCTGCAGGCTCGACCGCATCAAGCCGGAGTTTTTCTGCCCGGTAGTCCTCGATGCTCAGGTTGCGCAGTTTCGAGTCGCGGCCCTCGTCGTTGTGGACAAAGCCGACGCTGGCGACAAAGGGTTCGATGATGTGGATTTTTTGCAGCGGGGTGACGATCAGCAATTGCAGGCCAAGCTTTTCAAACAGCTTCAGGCCGTATTGCGCCGATTCGTCCGAACCCCGGCCAAAGGCCTCGTCAATCACCACAAACCTGAAACTGCGCGAGCGCGTCTCGCCCCACACCAGGCCAAACTGGTAGGCCAGGCTGGCCGCCAGAATGGTGTAGGCCAGCTTTTCCTTTTGCCCGCCCGACTTGCCGCCCGAGTCCGAATAATGCTCGTGTTCGCGCCCGTCTTCACGCCAGCGCTCGCTGCCCGAAAAAACAAACCAGTTGCGCACATCAGTCACCTTGTAGGTCCAGCGCCGATCCTGTTCGGCCTGTCCCTCGCGGCCACGCAGGCGCTCGATGATGGCCTTGACCTGCAAAAACTTGGCCTCCGAATACTGGTCGCCCTCTGCCGTGCCAGACAGGGTGTCGTCCAGGCAATGGCGCAGGTCGGCCTGAAAATCGCGCACCTCGACATCCTGGGTGATTTGCACCTCCAGCACGATAAAGCGGCCAGGGTTGTAGTCGATTTGCGTCAGCGACTGGTTGATCAGGGCAATGCGCTCCTTGATGGTTTCGCGCTCGCGGTTGAGCTGCGAATTGAACTGTGCGACCTCGCGGATGGTGTTTTGATTGAGCAGTTCCTTGAAGCGGGCCTCAAAGCGCGGCAGGTCGTCGGCCTTGAGTTGCCCGAGCAGAATCCGGTAGTCGCCAGCGGATGCCACCGCAACATCAACTTCCTGGGTTTCAAGCGGAAACCGGCTGCTGAACTGGCCCATGGCAACAATGATTTTCTCGGTCAGGTTTTGCACTTTGGCATCGCCTGCTTTAATGTTGTTTTGCAGCCAGTCGCGCATCTGGCTCTGGCGGGTATCGCAGGATTCGACTGTGATGGATTGATCGCCCAGCACTTCCTTTTGCAGCACCTTGAGCTGCGCATTCAGGGTAGCGGTGGTCAGATCGGCAGATTGCGTTTGGGGGCTTGGCAGCAGTTCGGCAGTCTGTAGGCGCAAGCTTTGCGTATAGGTGATTTTCTGCTCGGTTTTGGCGTGTCGGTCCTGCTGATCACGCAGTTGCTTTTTGGTCGCTGCCGACTCGGCCTCAAGCCGGGCCAGGTGCTGCGACAGGGCTTTGAGCACATCCGAGGCGGCCTCCAGCCGGGCATGTTCGTCTTGCAGGGCGGCGACTTCAAGCGCCACGCTGCCCCAGTCCAGCTCACGGTAGTCGCGGTATTCGACCAGCTTGGCCAGGGTAGTGAGGCGGGCGCTGATGCTGGCTTGCTCGCGCTGCAAGTCGCCAAAATGCTTGCCCTGCTGCCCTATGGCGGCTTCCAGCACCCGGCTTTTGGCCTCCAGCGCGGCCAGCTTGGCGGCATTGCTCCAGCCCAGCACATAGCGGCTGCGATCCTCAAGCCGGTGCCGGTCGTCCTTTTCATGGCGTTCACCGGCACTTTTGATCTGGCCGGCACGGGTAATGGCGCGGGTTTCGCGGCGAAACTGCTCCTGGCTGGTGCAGCAGGCGACATCAAAGCGATGGCACAGTTCGCGGTCCAGCCAGGCGTAAAAGGGCGAATCGTCCTTCACCGCCAGCTTATGCACCAGGGAATTCGGCAGCAAGGCCGGCAACTCGGCACGTACCGATGGCCGTACCCGGTAATACACCAGCCGGCCCGCAAGCCGGGTCTGCTCGACCCACTGCGCCACCTCGGCGTAATGGGCATCAGGCACCAGCAAGGACAGGCCAAAGTTGCGCAGCAGGCGCTCGATGGCACCTTCCCAGTCGCGCTGCTCGTCGCGCACTGCAATCAGCTCGCCGGCAAAGGGCATCGCCGTTTCGGGCAAATGCAGTGCGCTGCACAAAGCCTGGCGGATGCTGATTTGCTGGGTGTCGATGTTGCTGCGACGGCTTTTCAGGCTGCTGATTTCGGCGGCCAGATCGGCGTGGGCGGTGCGCTTTTCTTTCAGTTCGACGCCGGTCTCGGTCAAGGCGTTTTGCACCTCGTCGGCGCGGGCAGTGGCCACCTCGTGCAGTTGCAGGCAGGTCTGCTGCTGGGCCACCAGATCTTCGGTGCTGGCAACTTGCAGCAGTTCGAGCTGGCGGCGCAGCTCGTCATAACGCGCGGCATTGCTTTTGCGACGGCTGATTTCGGTCTGGCGGCGGGCGATGTCGCTGGCGATGCGGGCCAGCCGGTCGCCCCCGCTCTCGGCCATGCTGAGGCGCAACTCGCGCTCTTGCGTTTGCTGCCCGGCCTGAATGTCTTCGAGCTTTCTGACCTTGGCCGAATCGCGCGCCAGGTCTTCGGCCAGGTCTTGCAGGCGGGTTTCCAGCAGGCCCAGCTTGAGGTTGGCAAAGTAGTTTTTAAGGCCATCGCGACAGGCCCGCAAGCCGTCGGTGGCAGCCAGCAGTGCGGCATATTTGTCGCAGTCAGTCACCAGCGGGGTCAGCAGTTCGACCTGGCTTTTGGCCTTGAGCACGGCGCTGTGGGCCCGGTTGAGGTCGTCAAAATGGTTGATCAGGCTGGCAATGCGCGGCGCCACGTCAAACGGTTCGAGCATGTGGTGGCGGACAAAATCGGTCAGGTTGCCGACCGATTTCATCGACACGGTTTGGTGAAACAGCTCCAGCGCCTGCTCGCCCAAGCCGCCAAACAGCCGCCGAAACAGCGCGCTATAGGGCGGAAAGGTGTCAAACAGGTTCGCACCACTCTTTTTCAGGCGCTTTTTAAGCGGGTCGATGGCGCTGCCAAAGTGGCTGAAGTCGTCCTTGATCGACAGTGCTTTTTCTGCCACAAGGTAAAAGCGCTCCGGCTGGCCGACCGCAGCCTGCAGCCAGAAAACTTGGGCCAGCGTCACCGTTTTGTCAAAACCGGCGTTATAAAACAACCCCAGAATCACCGAATACTGGCTGGCATCGCGCAGCGGCACCGGCTTGGCATTGCCGCTGGCCTCGTTGCGTTCAGACTTGTAATGCCCCAGCACATAAGAGCGCAGCGAACGCTCTTTTGAATCTGCACCGGCTGCCTTGTTGTAGGCGATGCGCTGTGCTGGCACCAGCAGCGTGGTAACGGCATCGACCAGGGTTGACTTGCCCGAGCCAATGTCGCCGGTGAGCAAGGCGTTTTTGCCGCCCGGCGCCAGCGTCCAGACGCGCTTGTCAAACGTGCCCCAGTTCAGGACTTCAAGCCGCATCAGCCTGAAACCGGCCAGTGCCGGTGCGCTGGCAAAGTCAAGCAAATCGCTGCCGCCAGACAGTGGCTGACTGGCCGCGACAAGAAGATTGGGCGCAGGGCTGGCTGTCATGGTCATGGTGATTGGGCCGTCATTATGGGTGGATGCAGTAGCTTAATGGAGATCAGATCACAATTCGGGCAGGGGCAGCGAGACAAGCCAGCAACGGTCTCCCGAATCGGGCTATGACCCCAATGGCACTGACTTACGCGCAATTGCTTGCCAAATTGGCCCGTTCGCCCTGAGCCTGTCGAAGGGTTCTCGAAGGCTTCGACAAGCTCAGCCCGAACGGGAACCTCTTAAGTCAGTGCCATTGGGCTATGACCCCATTCTGCGGGCCATCCAGAAGGTGTATCCAGCCGCCAAAATTTCCGAAAAATTTAGACCAAATCGTCCTGTAGCCCGCATTCAGCAAGCGCAGATAGCTATTGAAATTATTAGGCGATCATTTTTTACGGAGGCGGTAGCTGAATTGGGGTCAGATCAAAATGAATGCCAATCGTGAAAAGTATTGACAAAGTAAATACATTTAATAGAATTCAGAGCGTGGACATTCACTTTAATTTGAACAGCGAGTCCTTCGTCTGGGATGCGGCCAAGGCGCAAAAGAATCTGCGCAAACATGGCGTACGTTTTGAAGAGGCTGCGGCTGTGTTTGCAGACCCGGCGTTTGTCCTGGTGCAGGCTTCGCGCAATGATGAGGCGCGAGAGGCTGCGATTGGTTTTGATGTGACAGGTCGGCTGCTGTATGTGGTGCATATCGAGGTCGATGCAGCGTTTATCCGCATCATTTCCGCGCGTCGCGCAGACCCTGAAGAGGAGCAAATTTATGTTGTCTGAACGTTTGAAATCCCGGATGGTCAAAGATCGGCCCATGACCTCGATCACACTGCGCATCCCGGTGGATGTCGTGGAGTCAATGAAGGCCATCGCCCCACTGCGCGGCTTTGCTGGCTACCAAACATTGCTCAAGCTGTACTTGAGCGACGGGCTGCGCCGTGATGAGGCGCTGTTCATGGCCACCCCAACTGCGCGGCTAATGGAGGCGTTGCGCAAGCATGGCGTGCCGCAGGCGGTGCTCGATGATGCAGCGCGGGAGATGGAGTCCGTTTGACGGCTGACTCATCACGTCAATGAGGGGCTGGGGCGTAAGCAGCTATTGAAAAAGTAGGCAGTCATTATTGGCGGAGGCGGTAGCTGAATTGGGGTCAGATCACAATTCGGCCAATGGCTGCGAAACAAGCGAACACGGTTTCACGAATTGTGCTCCACGAATTGTGCTCTGACCCCAATTCAGCGGGGTGTGCCGATGGTGCATCCGACCACCGAAATTGACGAAATTTTTATAACAAATCATCCTGTAGCCCCCGTCCAGAAAGCGTAAGTAGCTATTGAAAATGGAGCATCTAACAATCGCTGATGCGGGTTGTTGATCATCCTGACGTGATCCGGGCACGGCGTGGCGGGTGACTATTGGCATGGCATTTCTTCACTAGCGGGCGGCTTCGATTAACGCAATTTCGTCGGGGGTTAAGTTGTAAAGCGCATAGACCAGCCGATCCAACTGAGCGATCAAGGCATTCACATCAGCACCAGCTTCCCGCTTCGTTGCCAACAAAATATGCTTTACTAAATCAGCGATCTCCTTTTGGTTATCTTGACTCGCTATTAAAAGCGGCAATTTTTTTACATGAGTCAATTTAACTTGCGGGAATACACGCCCGGCTTCCTTAACTAACAAATTATAAGTATATTCAATAAATTTCGAGTTCACAATGCCTAAAACATAGTAAATATCAAGTTTATCTACATATTTTTCTGAAATATAAGCGCATTGAATTGTATTACGAAACCACCTCGCATCCATATCAATAGTCGCTCGCAAGCAAGATGCAGTCTGTCGCCATATTATTTTAGGTTTCACATCAAACGCAGTTCTGGTAAAACTTGCCGATTCATTGCTTTTTAATATATCACGATAATCAAGATTAAAATATTCATCGGTTTCAGAATTAATAAACCAACGATTGATTAGTTTTCCATACCAAACTGGTTTGCTATTCTTAAATTTAGCAAGGTTTGAACTAAATAGTCGCTCATAAAGATCATTGCCACCCTTATTTTTAAGACCAATCCCTGATCGATGATATTGAATGCCTGCATCCTTTATTTCCAAAGCCTCCCCGAAAGGAACTTGATTACTTCCAAGTGATTTGCCAACATACAAACTCAAATCGCTTGACGCAAGCACTTGTTGCAATAAAGCTTTTACAAAATCAATTCTTGATAAATCTCCTAAAAATTGGTTGTCCTTACTTAAATCCGAGAACAGATAAGTAGAATTCGGCAACGATCTAGCCACAAAAGACAAACAGGTAGGCACATCCACATTTTCAAAAACCTTTTCACCCAGGTTAACTATTTTTAGTATATTTAACTTGGTTAGGATTTTCCTTACATCTTTATATCTAGGCTGGGATATAAAAGTATTTGGTGTAATCAACACTAAAATGCCATCAGGTCTAATTTTTCGTAATCCTAACTGGATAAACATTTTGTATATTTCAGCATAATTTTTAATTGCATCCTCATAGATTATCCGATAGGCTGGCATCAACTTGTCAATATCTGCCCCATACGGCGGATTCGCAATCACCACATCAAACCCGCCTTTTGCATGAAACACTTCCGAAAAGTAAATCTCATAATCAAACACTTCCCGCCCCTGGGTCAGCGAATAAATCAATTCATCAATCTGCTTCTTAAACCCCAGCTTCTTCACCCGATCCGATGCATTGAAAAACTGCGGCTTCAACAACTCCAGCTTTTTAAACGCATCCTGGTTAAACAAGGTCTTTTCAACCCCCAGCAAAGAATTGCCCACCACAATTTTGTAATCCAGATTCGGCAAGGGCCGGATGGTTTGCACATCCTCCACATCAACCACCAGCGACAGCCAGAGCCGCAGCTTGGCAATCTCCACCGCACCGGCATCAATATCGACACCGTACAGCGAATGCTCGATGGCGCGGCGTTTGAAGTGATAAGCGCTTCGCTCAGCTTGGTCGGTGAAATACGGGGTCAGCGCCAGCCGGGCGCGCACGATCTCGTTCATCATGCCGACCAGAAATGCGCCAGACCCGACCGCCGGATCACAGGCCGTGATGTCGCGCAGCAGCGCATCAATCTCGACCGCATAGCGACGGATGGCAGCCGGCGGCTTGGGGTAATGCTCGCCGTGGGTGCCCGCCGCAATGGCCGCAGCGTAGTGGGCAAACTGCTCGCTTTGCGCAATCCATTGCGCCAAATCAGCACGCGGCACCAGCACCTGGCTGGCAGGCTCCAGAAACTCCAGTTGACCGGTGGCGGGGGCAGGCGACTCATCCGAATCGACAAACAGGGGTGGCGTGGTGTGAAGTTGCAGTTGCGCGATGCCAATCGGCTGCAGGCCATGGTTCAGCCCGGTGTCAAGGTAGTTGATCAGGCTTTCCTGGCACATGTAGTGGACGATTTCACGCGGGGTGTAGAACGCGCCCAGCCCTTTGCGCCGGTTTTCCTCGATCAGGTTTTCAAACACCCGGCCCAGCATTTCGGGGTCAATTGCCACTTCTTTTTCGAGTGGCTCGTCTTCCATCACGGTGAAGTTGTAGCGGTCAAACACGTCCAGAATGCCGGTGCCGGTGTCGCCCGCCTTGTTGGCATCGGTGTTGGTAAACAGGCTGTTGGGCAGGGTGATGTGGGTATTTTTCCAGTCGTAGCCGGCCAGCGGCTCAAACAGGCCACCGTTTAAAAACGGAATGCGGCATTGAAACGGCTCACACCAGGCAGCCGCGCCGCGATCGGTGGCCAGGGTGTCATAAAACAGTGGCTCCAGCACGTCGTTGAACAGGTTTTGCTGGTTTTCAATCGCCCGCGTGGCCAACTGGCGCAAAAAATGGCGCGGGCCGTCGCCCCACTGGCCACCTTTGTGTACGCCGAGCCAGCCCTTTTTTTGGACAAAGGTCAAAAAGACGATCTGGCCGAGCAGCTTTTTGGTGAAGTCGGCGCTGTTGACGTGCCTGGCCTCAAAGTCGGCCCGCAGGATGGGGTCTTTTTCGATCAGCGCCAGCAGTGCGGCATGGGTGGCCTCAAACAGCCGTACATATTCGGCAAAAAACTCTTTAGTGACCGATTCGACACTGAAGGCGGCCTCGATTTGCGCCAGCGTTGGCCGGTCGGTGGTGTTTTGCAGCAGCGCCAGAAAGCGGCTCTGCGCGGTGTGGCATTCTTCATTCAGGCCGACCAGGTAGGAGTGGCGCCGCGCCGGGGTCAGACGTTCTTCAAGCTTGATTTTGCCGGTGTCGGGGTCGCGCCGGGTGGCGTAGTCCATGCGGACAAACGAGAAGCGCCAGGACTGCGCATCGGGTGCGACAAAGGCCACCAGGCCGGCTTCTTTGTAGCTGTCGCCGCGCTTGAGTTTGTGGGCAACAAAGTCGCGCAGGGCGGTGCGGCTGCGCTCAAGCTTGAAGGAGTCGGTCAACTGCACCACCAGCACATCGGCTTTTTCACCCTCGGCAGACTCAAAAGTGCCCAGGCGCTGGCAGCTTTTGACATGTGGCGCAAACGCATCGGGCACGCTCATAAGGCGTGCCTTGCCCTCGTCAAAGCCGTTACACAGTTCGTTGATGAAGTTGCGAAAACGCAGCTTGTCAAACGCCGCCTTGAAGGTGGCGCGCACTGTGCGCACTGCGGTTGTTTTGTCCATGGGTTGACTCCTTGAAATGCTTGCAGCGCTTTGCTGGCTGGCGTTAACGTGAAACACCACCGTTCGTGGTGAGCTTGTCGAACCACCGCCTTCATAGAAAAGCCCTTCGACAGGCTCAGGGCGAACGGTTTCATTATTCGGGGTGGTCGGCAGACCATGCAAGTTAGATGCTATTGTTCTGGCCAGTCACCCGGTTGCCAGCAAACTCTCGAGCGGGATGCGCAAGCCCGCATGCAATTTTTTGACCATTTGCAAACTCAAGCGGCGTTTGCGGTTGAGCACTTCAGAGACCCGACCACTGCTGCCAATGTAGGGTTCCAGGTCTTTTGCGGTCAGGTTTTGCTGTTCCATCCTGAATTTGATGGCCTCTACCGGATCAGCCGGGCCTATCGGGTAATGCTTTTGTTCGTAAGCCTCAATCAGCGTCACCAGCACGTCACGCTCGTCAGCTTGCTCAGTCCCGGCAGGGGCCTGGAATACCGACTCCAGTTGCTTGAATGCCGTGTGCAAATCAGCGTCACAGCGGATAGGTTTAATAGTCATTGACACTCTCCACGTTAACTTGATCGTATTGCGCGTGGGTTCCAATGAACTTGACCCAGGCGATGGCGGCTTGGTATTGCATCTCTACCACCAGGCGGTATTTATTGCCAGCAATATTAAATACCACCTGGTTATTGCCACAGATACTCGCACTGCCATATTGGTCTTTGATATTTTGAGGCGTTAACCAGCTTGCCTTTTGCGCTTCATCGTGCCAACTTTGCAAGGCACTTTTTGCATCAGCGCACCCAGGCTGGCTCCAAAACTTGACTAAAGTACTTTTGGCGATCACTCGCATCAGCGTCCCTCCCGAATTGGGAGAATTGTAGCATGTTGTCGATTGTCAAACCCAGACGAATCCAGTCATAGGTGGCGTGCTTAAGAGCTTCGAAGGCTTTCGCATCTACGCTGGTGATGAGGGCGCACATGGGTTGACTCCTTGAGGGGTGTTGTTGTTGATTTTTGGCAGATATTAGGCATGAAATAAGGCTCTAGCCCTTATGGGATAAGCGCAAGCAGCTATCATTTTAGAATTACCCAGTGACCAGGATATTGGTATCAACCGCGATCATGGGATGAGCTTTGTGAAGCGTGCAATGGTCTGGTCTTGTTCGAGTTGTTGCCAATCGTGTGGGTCTGCAAGCAACACCTCTTGGCCATGAACCCGAGTGTCTTTGAGCTTGAAGGCCAGTTTTGCTGCTGTCTGTGCATCATTCAAGACGCGGCGCGAACCCTCCTCAACCAATGCGCGCAGGGTTGTTTGACTTTGCTGCGCCAGATTTTTTGCCGAAACAAAAAGTGCATCAGAGACTTCAATGGTTGTCTTCATGTATGTGGGTTCCGTTATTGATATTCAGGCGATGGCCGCAGCCTTGCGGGGTTGCCATTAGCCCAGGTAGCAAGACAGAATCACTTCCCCGCCAGCAGCGGCTGCACTATTGGCAGTTTTGCGGCTGGCACCAAGCAGGTATTGGCCGGCTACTTCCTTGCGTAAAACGGCGAGCATGGCCACCGGGTCATCGGTTTTGTCAAAACTTTCCTTGATTTTGCGCAAGGTGTGGTGGCCGACCCGGCCATCGGCGATGATTTTCTCAACATCGATCCGAAATTTTTTGTCGTCCGGCCCAAAGGCGGCGCAGGTGCGAAAAGTCTTGGTGCGCAGGCGTTTCAAAATGATGCCGGCATGGCCGCTGCCAGAAGTGGCGGCGGGCAGCATGCTCTCAAGGGTCGGGCTGGTGGCACGCTCGAAACCGGCCTTGTTCTTGTCAAGCAGCGGGTAAAACTGGCCGGATGGAATATCGCTGCGGGCTTCTTTGGCGGTGGTTTCCAGCGTTTCAGCGGTGGTGAAGAAGTCCAGTTCTTCGGCGGTGCCCGCATGGGCATGGGCGCGCAGGAATTTGTCGAGGCGACCCTGGCGGAAATAGCTGATCACGGCTGGGCGATCAATCACCGGCGGGGTATCGGCTGGTGCATTGAGTGCCAGCGTCTCGGGTGCCTGGCTGCGGCTGGAGCGTGCCTTGCGCGGCAGCGCCAGAATGCGGGCAAACAGTTCGGGCTGCTTTTCTTTGACATCGAGTATCTGGCGCAGGTACTTGAGTTCGCTTTTTGGTTCAGCCTCGTCACCCTCGGCAGCTTGCTTGGTATTGAGGCGGTCAAACAGATTGTGCGAGGTGATTTCTTCGTCGCCGGTGAGCAGGCGCGCATCGTTGCCCAGCAGGGTGATAAAGGCGTGGATTTTGGATTTGGCCGATTCGGTCAGGGCAATCTGGTCATTGCCTTCGTCGGTCGGGAAAAAGTTGTAGCTATGGATGGTCTTGAACAGGGTGCCGACGCGGTTGACGCGACCGACGCGCTGCATCAGGCGGCTTGGGTTCCAGGGCAGGTCGTAATTGATGACGGTGGCGGATCGGTGCAGGTTGACCCCTTCGGCCAGGATGTCGGTGGTGACCAGAATGCGGTAGTCATCGCGGGCGGCCGGGCTGTTGGCATCAAAGTTGGCAATCACGTCGCGGCGCTGTTCGGGGCTGGAGGCAGCGCAAAACAACAGGGTTTTTGGCTCCACTTCATTTTCGATCCGTTGTGCCAGGGTGCGGGCGGTGTCGGCAAATTCGCTGAAGATGATCAGCTTGCCGGTTGTCAGGCCGGGGTTGATGCTGAGCTGGTGCTTGAACTCAAGCCACTTGGGGTCGCGCTTGACGCTGGCCCAGGCCAATTTGATGCCGCGCAGGGTGGCCAGGTCGCTTTTGATGTGCTGGCTGAACGCGGGGGTGAAGTCAGCCGCAGCAAACTGCTCGACTTTTTCGGCAGCAATCAGGGCTTCAATGGCTGCATCGTCACCGGCTTCCATGTAGTCAAGCACCTTGTGGCTGTGTTTTTTGCTGACATACACCACACCGGCCTGGAATGCCTGCAATACCAGCTCGTGCGATTTGATGAAGCGGTCCAGGGTTTGGCGAAAGGCAAAAAAACTGCTCTCCAGCCGCTTGACCAGCAGGATTTTCATGAATTTGGCCAGATTTTTCTGGCCTTGCACGACCCGGTCTTCCAAATCGCCAGTGTAGTAATCCGGGCTGAGCGCCTGGTAGCGCGCCCAATGAAAATCAGCGCTGGTGATGTGCTGCAGGCTTTGCATGAAGGCTGTGTTTTCGGTTGGGTTGAGCTGGTACAGCAGGGCGGTCGGGTCGCTGATTTTGGGGAACCAAATTTTTTGCTTTTTCAGGTCGTCGGCGTAGTACTTTTCAATCTCGCGCCGGGTGCGCCGCACCATGACGTATTTCAGCACGCGGTTACGCAGTTCATGCGCGTTTTGCTTGACGGCGGCCAGGTACTGTTCGGCGTGATCAAGCCGGTGCAGCCCTTTGGTGCGCTGGCGCAGGGTGTCAAAAAATGCCTCCAGATGGCGCACACCAGGAATGCTGCTGTTGCGCGGTGGCTGAAACAGTTTGAGTTGGCTGTAAATGTCATCGACCGAGTTGTTGTAGGGCGTGGCTGACACCAGAATCACCCCTTTGCCCTGGCAGATGCGCGTCAGCAGTTCGTAACGCTGCGTGGTGTCGCCCTTGAAACGGTGCGATTCATCAATGAAAACATACTGGTAGCGGGTGATGTCTTGCGTCAGCAGTTCTTCGAGTTTGCCAATTGACACACATTGGTGACCAGGAATGCCAAAGTCGCGGAACACCACCGGCCAGGCACCGGGGCTGTTTTCATCGAGCAGGCTCGGTGGTGCGATCACCAGGCAACGGCCTTCGAGCTGCAGCGCCAACAAGGCCGACATATAGGTTTTGCCCAGGCCCACCACGTCCGCCAGAAAGACACCGCCATAAGCCTTGAGCATTTGCTGGGCGGTAAAAACCGCATCTTCCTGGTATTGCAGTTTTTTGAAGCTGGCAGGCAGCAGGCTGCTGCCGAGTTTGGCGCGGTCGCCCAGATAGTCGCGGAAATACTCGGCCAGAAATTTCAGATACAGCTCGTAAGGCGTAAAAAAAGCAAAGGGAGATTCTTTTTCAACCGTGTTGATGATGGTCTCGTGCATATCCTTGACATCCACGGCATCCTGCCATAACTCGTTGAAACGGTGCAACGCATAGTCATGGTCTTCGGGTTCGTTCAAAAGCACATTGAACTCAAGATTGCCTTGCAGCCCGCTGTGCGACAAATTGCTGGAGCCGGTAATGACATAGCCGTGATGCACGTCGGCAATGGCTTGCGGGGGTGTCAGGATATAAATTTTGGCGTGGATGTTTTGCTCGCGGTAGAGCTTGACCTGTAGCTTGCCAGAGCGGATCCAGGCGATGAAGGTCAGGATGCCGGTCTCAATCGCTGCTGAATCTGTGGCATCCACCAGCTCTTTGCGCAGCATGGCGGCAAAGGTGGCCTTGACTTCAGCCGTGGCGGGCGCAGGGTCTTCAGGGAAATCACTGGCAATTTGAATCAGGCCATGAATCACCTGCTCGTTTTTCAGGCCAATCAGAATGCGGATGTTCTGCACCGGCTCCAGTGCCGGATAAAGCCTAAAAAACCCGCTGATAAAGAAATACCCCACCAGACAATCAAAATCACGGGTGTGCGGCAGGATTTTTTCAAGCCGTTTGCTCAAGGTGTTGTCACCCTGATTGGTCAGAAATTTTTTGGGTGCCAGCGGTGCAGGCGCAGGGCTTGGCTGATGGGGGTCGCTGGACATAAAAATACCTCTGCGTTACATGTTGTTTCAGCTATGTTGTTTCAGATCAAGCGCTGGCGCTTCAGTCATCTTGCGCATCCGCCAGCGGTGCGGCCAGATGGGCCTGGTAGGCCGCCAGGCGCTGGTCAAAGTCAGCCAGCCATTGCGCATCGACATAAGCCTTGAGGATGCGGCGCACCTCGTACATCGGCATCTGGCCCGTGCGCGTGGATGTCGAAGATGCACCAGCGGGCTTAAGCCGCCGCACAAAACCCAGTTCAATCACCTTGTTGAGCTGGGTTTCGACCTGGTCCATCAGGCGCGATTCGTTGGAACCGGCCGGCATGAACACCCGCACCAGCTCGGCCACCGCCTCGCGCGACAAAATCAGGCGCGATTCGCCGCCGCTGGCATCAAACTCGGCGAGCTTCTTGCGCAGCAGCGCCAGCAGCAGGCTGACCTGAAAGGTCAGGGGGCGGCGCGCCACCAGACGCGGCAGCTTGGGTCCATCGTCATCGGCCTCGGGCCGGGCACGCAAAAAGGCATAGCCTTCGGCCTCGTCAAACACCAGCTCCAGCGCCAGCACCGCCACATAATCGCGCACCCTGGCCTGTAGTTTCAGCAAGGCCGCCCACAGCGCGGCATCCTCTTCGCGGTAGATAACGCCCTTGAGCAGCGGGATGACGATGCTGGTGAGGTCATGGTTTGGCAGGCGCGGCGGGCCATCGCCCTCCTGCCTTGATTCCTCTGGCGCATCAAACGTATCAAGCCTGTCCATGGCAGCGTTTTGCATCATCAACTTCTCACAAAAATAACGCGCGGCAGTTGGGCGCGGCGCATCACCGGCGGCTGATCAGCACCAGCCTGGGGGTCTGGCACTGCCCACTCAACGGTTTCAAGGGTACCCTCATCGACCACCGAGCTGGCGGCTTCGCTTGCCAGTTGCAGATACACCACCAGTTCGCTCAAACCCTGCGTCAGCGGGCGCAGTGCCACCACTTCAGCCAGCGAAATCTGGGGCCGGGTCTGCAGCAGTTGGCGTACATGGCCCGCCAGCAGCGCCTTGTCAACTTGTATCTGGCCAAACAGCGCAGCGGCATCGAGATCGGCATCCCCGGCTTGCAGCACCAGGTTGGCAAGGGCTACCTTGACCGGCGGGCTGTAGAGCGGGCGCTCCATCGGCAGTTCGATGCCGGGGCTGGCTTCCACCATCTCCATGAACGGCCCGCTCGGCAGCGCCCCGCGCAGCGCCAGGGTGCGGGCTTCAATGCCATGCAGGATGTCCATGATGCGGCGGTTTTCCAGCCAGGCCTGGTCGTCCAGAAAACGCCGCAACTGCTGCGACAACTGGGCCACCGTGGCCTGCGCGTGCTCGCCAGCCTCCAGCCAGTCGTAATGCACCCGGCGCAGGCGGGCATCGGGCTTGAGGGCGGCCACCGGTTTCAGATCCAGCACGCGTTCCAGCAATTGCGTCAGTTCCTCCTGGCGCTGCTGCGACATTAAAAAATCCCAAAACGCCCGAAAGCTTTTGCCTTGGTCGGAGTCGGCAATCGCATCGCGCTCGCCCATGATCTCGGCCAGCAGCGCGCCCTTGGCACCGTCCCACAGGGCAATGCGCTCGCGCACCCGCCGATCCAGCGCCCGAAAGTTGTGCTCGACTTCGCGAAAATCGGTCAGCAGCTCGCGCGCTAAGGCGGTGAAGTGCAAAAAACGCTCGCGCAAGGCAGTGTCATCGAGCAGCGGCATCTCGCCCGCCTGCACCAAGGCGATCTCGGCATCAATCGCCGCACGGCGCTGCTGTAGCTCGGCCAGCCGCGCCTGTGGGTCGGTCTGGCTGCCGGCGCTGATTTGCTTGAGCAGCTCGAACAGCGTCAGCAGGCGCGATTCGGTGCCGACAAAGGCCCGCTCGCTCAGGCTCACCAGCCAGAACAGGGCGCGCTCGGTGGCCGGGGTCAGGTCAAAATGCACCTCGTCGGAGCCAGGCGGGTAAAACTTGCGCAGCCAGCCGCGCTCGTTGGCGGCCCAGTCGTTCAGATAGTCTTGTGCGCCCTTGGGATAAGCCTGTTCGCCCAGACGTTCGCGCAAGCCAAACAGGGTGTCTTCGAGGGCCTCTGCCAGGTCTGACTGGGCCATCACCCGCACATTGGGCAGGATAAAGGTGCGGTGCAAAAAGCTGCCAATCAAGGGCGCGTTTTCTGCCGCCAGCAAGCGCCACGCCGGATGCTGGCGGCGCAGCGCTTCGAGTGTGCTGTGATCCAAGCTAATGGCTGGCTCCGGGTGGATGCGATGCCAGCGCCCGGCGAATGACAGCGGTACTGATAAACAAACTCATTTTCTGGTCTGGAAAACGCCCAAAGCCATAGCGCTCATAAAACGCCGCCGCAGCTTCGTTTTTCGCATCCACCACTACGGCAAACAAACCAATATGCTGCGCCAACTGCACGGTCAACTGCATTGCGTGCAGCAACAGTGCAGCACCCACGCCCGAGCCCTGCTCACGCACATCAACAGCCAAACGCCCAAGGCGCGCCACTGGCATCGGATAACGTGGCAGTTTTAAATCGGCAGGCCAGTTCTCAAAATTGACAGAAGACGAGCTAACCGCATAAAAACCACGGATGCGCGACTCACCGGGTGCCGTGGCCACATAGGTGCGGCTGTGATCACGGTCGGCCTGCTGACGTGCGAGGCGCTGCAAGAAAATGTTCAACGCCGGTTCGCCACAATCAAAGTCAAGACGGTCGTGGTGACGCGCCAAACCGGAAATAACAAGATTCATCGATTCAGACGCATCAAATCAATCAGCGCCTGGGTTGGCTCGGCAGGATTATCCAGGGCATCCAGAAAAGCGTCCCGATCCCGATCAGACAGTGTCAGGATGTCGCGCTGGGTCAGAATCCGGCTGGCAGCATCATGCGCAGTTTGCAGCATGAAGCTCGACACCGTCGAGCCCATGATGGCGGCAGCGCGCTCAATCAGCAGCTTGGCCTCGGGGCTGGTGCGCAGGTTGATGCGGGCCGACTCCCCGCGCACGGCAGGCTTGGGCGATCTGGCAGTGGTGCGCTCTGGCGCAGGGGGGTTGGACGAGGGGGCGAGCGACGGGGTGGCAGTCATGGTTTGGCTCCTGAAAACTGTACGTCATTTTGGCACACATGAATGACACCCAGGTAGCCAGGCAGCGGGCAGTCTGGACAGAGTCTCGATTTGCATGGTGCGGGGTAGTTGGGGTCAGACTCCAATGGCACTGACTTAAGCACAATTGCTTGCCAAATTCTCCCGTTCGCCCTGAGCTTGTCGAAGGGTTCTCGAAGGCTTCGACAAGCTCAGCCCGAACGGGAACCTCTTAAGTCAGTCAGTGCCATTGGGGCCAGACTCCAATTATTCTGATGTTGTTGACAATTGAAATCAATGTTTTTGCAGGCGCGGCAAGGCCACCCATTGATCGTTCAGGGCATGAATTGCTATGCGCTTGTCAAAAACCTCCTCCAGCGCGCGATGGGTAATGGCATCGGCACAGGCCCCCTGGTGAATGATGCGGCCAGCGGCCATGATGACCAGTTCATCGGCGTGCAAGGCCATCGAGAGTTCATGCAGCACGCTGACCACGGTGCTGCCCTGGGCCACCAGTTGACGCACCACCGCCAGCCAGTCGGCCTGGTGCGGCGGGTCCAGATTGGCCAGCGGCTCATCCATTAGCAGCACCTGGGCCTGCACCGCCAGCGCCCGCGCCAGCAGTACCCGCTGGCGTTCGCCGCCCGAGAGCTGCCCGAGCGTGCGGCTGCGCCAGTCCCAGGCCTGGGTCGCCCTGAGCGCCTGTTCGACTACCGCCCGATCCGCATCGCTGGGAGCCGCCAGCCAGGCCTGATGCGGCAGGCGACCGAGCATCACCACATCCCACACTGTCAAATCGTCTGCCGTGGCCTCGTTTTGCCCAAGCCAGGACAGGTGCCGGGCGCGTTGTCGCGCAGGCATTTTTGCCAGGGGCTGGCCCAGCAGTTCAACGCGTCCGGTGTGCGGCAGCAAATGCGCCAGCACCTTGAGCAGGGTCGATTTGCCAGCCCCGTTGGGGCCGACAATGCTGGTCCAGCGGCCTGCGGCCAAGGCCATCGAAATATCATGCAATATCTCGACATTTCCGAGTCTAGCCCTTATTTGGCTTGCGTTGATAGCTATTGAAGTCATAGCTAATTGCCCAGCCTGGTGCCGCGCTGCATCAGCCACAGCAGGTAGCCGCCGCCGAGCACGGCGGTCAGCACCCCGACCGGCAGCTCTTGCGGCGCGATCAGCCAGCGCGCCAGCACATCGGCCGCCATCAGCAGCACGCCGCCCATCAGGCAAGACAGCCAGATCAGCCGGGCGTGGGTGGTTTTGACCACCGAGCGCACCAGATGCGGTGCCGCCAGGCCAACAAAAGCGATCAAGCCGGTTTGCGCCACCGCCGCACCGGTCGCCAGCGCCAGCACCGCCACCAGGGCAAAACGCATCGGCACCAGCGGCAAGCCCAGGCTGTGCGCGGTGGCCTCGCCCAGGCTCAGGCCATCGAGCAGGCGCGCCAGCAGCACCCCGGCGGCGCTGGCCAGCAGCCAGACCCCGGCCATCACGCCACAGGCGGTCCAGCCGACAAAGGCGGTGGAACCCAGCATAAAGGCCTGCATCGCCTGCAGCGACTCGGGCGACCACAGCAGCACCAGATGCGTCAGGGCACCCAGCACGACACCGACCACCACACCGGCCAGCAACAACCGCAGCGTGTGCTGCACGCCGCTGGAGAGCGCCAGCGTCAGCAGCACCGCCAGCACGGCACCGCCAAATGCCGCACCGGTCAGCCCCAGGCGCACCAGCCAGCCCGTGCCAAATACCGAAAACGCCAGACCGTCGCTCATCATGCCGCTGTCTGACAGATTGGCCGCGCCGCCGCTCATCGCCGCCAGTGCCAACGCCACCCCGAGCGAAGCGCCAGAGGCACTGCCCAGCAAAAACGGGTCGGCCAGCGGGTTGCGAAACAGCCCTTGAGCCAGCGCGCCGGCCAGCCCCAGCAGGGCACCGGCGGTCCAGCCACCCAGGGTGCGCGGCAACCGGATGTCCCAGACAATCTGCTGCGCCATGGCGTACTGCTGCGGGTCTTGCGCCGGGTGCAGCAGCGGCTGCAGCAGGTTCTCGAACCCGGCACTGCCAACGCACACCCCCAGCAGCAGCAGCCCAAGTGCCAGGCCCAGCAAGATCCAGCCAACCGAGGTGGCGCGACGCTGGTTCACGGCTTGACGGCCCCAGCCGCCTTGTCGGCCAGGCATTGCGCCATCAGCCGCGCCCCTTCGGCCATGCGCGGGCCAGGTCGCACCAGCACGTCCGACTGATCGTTGCTAAACACGCAAAGCCGCTGTTCGCGCAATGCCCGCATGGTTTGCCAGCCGGGGCGTTGTGCCATGCTGCTGACACTGCGTTGACCGATCATGATCACATCCGGATTGGCCCGCACCACATATTCGGGGTTGAGCTTGGGAAACGGCCCCAGCGCGGCTGGAATGATGTTCTTGACCCCGAGCCGGGTCAGGGTCTGGCCAATAAAGGACTGTTCGCCGGCACCATAAGGGCCGGGGTTGACCTCAAAATACACCCGGGTCGCCGCCAGGCTTTTGGGCAGCGACTGCGTCGCTGCCGAAGTGGCCGCGTCAATGTTGCGCCAGATCGCCTGCGCATCGGCCACGCCGAGCACTTGCCCGAGCGTGAGCAGCACACGCTGCACATCGGCATGGGTTTTGGGTTCGAGCGCCAGCACCCTGATACCCAGCGACTCCAGCCGCAGACCGGCGCGTGACGAAGCCGCCAGCAGCACCAGATCGGGCTTGAGCGCCACTATTGCCTCGACATTGGGGTCGAGGCCGCCGCCGACCTGGGGCAGCTTGGTCACACTGTCGGGGTAGTTGGAATAGCGGTCCACCCCGACCAGCCGGGCACACTGGCCGAGTTCGCAAACGCTTTCGGTCAGCGATGGCAGCAGGCTGATGATGCGCTGCGGCGGCTGGGCAAAGCGGACAACCACACTCCGGTCGTCGGTGACTTGTAGCGCCTGGGCCGGGTTGGCAGCCAGCAAGATGGCCATGGTGGCCAGACCGGCCAGCCTCGCTGAAGGCCGGATCGCGCCAAAAAGGCCAGGCCCGCGCAATCGGACAAGGCGAGAGACCATGACTGTCCAAATAGTCTTCATTGCCGCGAAGGCGGGAATGAAGTGCGGCCTGGATTGCCGCCTTCGCGGGAAGGACGACCCTCTCTCATCAAAGCGTTTCATGCCAAATCCTTCAAAGTCAGCGGCAAGCCTGCCGCCATCAGGGTCACGCGCTGACAGGTGCGGGCCACATCCTGATTCAGCAAGCCCAGCGCGTCAACAAAGGCACGCACCTCGGGTCCGAGCGGAATAACGCCCAGACCAATCTCGTTGCCGACCAGCACCAGCGGCCCGGGTGCATTCTCAATTGCTTTTAAAATCATAGCTAGCTGCGCAACAGGGACGGGGGCTAGAGGCTGATTTTCCATAAATTTCCGGGGTGTAGCGGTGGCTGTCGGCAGCAGCGCCGCAGTGGCCGGCATCAGCCAGTTGGTCAGCCACAGCGTCAGGCAATCGACCACGATCAAGGTGTTCGGGTGGCTGTGGCGGCTGATCGCCTCGGCCAGGTGCAGCGGTTCTTCCAGCAGGCGCATGGCCGGCACGCGCAGCAATCGGTCGGCCTGGTGGCGCGCAATGCGCTGGCGCATTTCATCGTCGCTGGCCTGCGCGGTGGCGATCAGCAGCGCCTGGTGATCGCCAGGCTGCGCCAGCCAGGCCTGCGCCAGCGCTTCGGCGCGGCGCGACTTGCCGCTTTTCTGGCCACCCAGAATCAACTCGCTGCGGGACACCGGGGGCAGCCTGGTCATTGGCTTAGGCTCCGGCAAGGCGGCATGATGTGCGCGCTGGCTTGAATCAGCCATGCTGACGGCTCCAATCCATCACGATGCGGTGCAGTTGGGCCACGCCATCGGTCAAGGCGGCCGGGCCGGGCTGCAAAATATCGGCCGACTTGATCTCGAACAACTGGCCGTATCTGACCGCATTGACCGCTTCCCAGCCGGCGCGGGCGGTCACTTTCTCCGGGCGAAATTTTTTGCCGCACCAGGATCCAATGATGATGTCCGGGTTGCGCCGCACAATCTCGGCGCCATCGGCAATGATGCGGTTTTTGCCGAGCGACTGGGCCGCCAGCTCAGGAAAGCAATCATCGCCCCCGGCGATGCCGATCAGCTCCGACACCCACTGAATCGCGCTGATGTGCGGCGTGTCCCATTCTTCAAAATAAACCCGGGGGCGACGCGGCAAGGCGGCTGATGCGGTGGACATCGCGCTCAGATGCTGCCGCATGCCAGCCATCAGGGCCAGCCCCGGTTCGGCCTGGCCAACCATTGCCGCCACCTGGTACAGCATGGAAAAAATCTCGGCTACGCTGCGCTGGTTGAAGATGGTGACCTGCACGCCGTGGCGAATCAGCGTGGCGGCAATGTCTGCCTGCATGTCGGAAAATCCGAACACGCAGTCAGGCTTGAGCGCCAGGATTTTGTCCACCTTGGCACTGGTAAAGGCGCTGACGCGGGGTTTTTCCTCGCGCGCCCGGCGTGGCCGCACGGTATAGCCGGAAATACCCGCAATCCGGTGCGCTTGCCCAAGCAGGTAAAGCCACTCGGTGGTTTCCTCGGTCATGCAGACGATGCGCTGCGGGCCTAAGCAGGCGCCATCGGCCGCAGCTTGCAAAGCCGCATCGGGCAAGGCGGGCAGGGTCATGGCAGCCGGTGCCTATTGCTGCTTCCAGACGATGCCCAGATAGGCGGCGCGTCCCGGCTGGTTATAGCCATAAGCGGTCTGGTAGTCGCGGTCAAACAGGTTGTCGATGCGGGCGGTCAGCGTCAGCGCGGGGCTAATGGCGTAGCGTGCCGTCAGGTTGGCCACGGTGTAGGCACCCAGTGCCGGACGACTTGGCAAATCGGGCCGCTCGCCGGTGTAGCGCAGATCGCCACCCAAAGTCCAGGCCCCCCAGGGCCGCGATGCGCCAACCGAGGCCATGGTTTTGGCCCGGCGAATCAGTTGTTCACCGGTGCTCTGGTTGACCGGGTCTTGTTGCGTCAGGCTGGCGCGCAGGTCGGCGCCGGCCAGCTTGCCGCTGTAGCTGACTTCCAGCCCGCGGTTGGACGCATCGCTGACATTGTTGAAGCGGTAGCTGGCCAGGTCATACAGCAGCATGTCTGACACGCGGGTTGAAAACAGCGTGGCCCGCAGTACCAAGCCGGTTTGCGCCCATTGCAGGCCAAGCTCATTGGAGCGCGCCGTCTCGGGCTTGAGCAGCGGGTTGCCGGAAAATGGATCGTACAAATAGCCCAGCGGTGGCAGGTTAAACGCGGTGGATGTGCTGGCCAGCAGTTTCCAGGCCGGTGTCAGGTTAAACCCATAGCCCAGGTAGCCGGTGGTTTGGGCATCGAGTCCATCGGCGCTGTCACGGCGCAAATTGGCTTGCAGCGCATGCGCCCCCAAGGTGGCGGACAGGCCGGCAAACAGGGATGTCACGCGGCGCTCGTGGCTGAGCCGGGAGTCATAGCTGTCTTCGGTGGCAATCGACTGCTGCTGGTTCTCGGCACCCATGCTGGCCAGCCATGGGCCGAGGGTGATGGCGTGGCTCCAGTTGACGGTGCGGGTCTCGGTCACCGCCTGACTGTTGTATGGAAAAGCCGTCAGCCGGGCATCGTAGATCGACTTTTCACGGCCCTGGCTTGCGGTCAGCTCACTGCGCCAGGTCTCGGTGAACTGGTTGTGGCTGTAAGCCGACCAGGTGTCGGTGCTGTTGCGCCCCTTGAAAACATCGGTGGCACTGCCAAAGCCGCCGCCATCAAAATCAAATTCGCCCTCATTGCCCTGTGCCCGCAAGCCCAGCGTATGACCCTTGCGCCATTCATGCGACAGCGCCAGGCTGTAATTGGTGTTGCGATAGCCATCTGCATCCGGGTTTTCATTGGGGTATTGCGCCGTGTTCATGGACGAAAAACCGTCAGTGCGGTGCTGTCCGGCACCCAGGGCAAACCGGGTGTCGCCGACCTGACCGCTGATGCCTGCGCTAGCGCGCTTGCTGCCATGCGAGCCTGCCTCCAGTTGGGCAAAGCCGGCCGGTTTGCCGCTGCCCTGGCGGGTGAACACCTGAATTACCCCGCCAATGGCGCCGCTGCCGTAAATCGCCGACACATTGCCACGCACCACCTCGACGCGTTCGACCTGATCGAGCATGATGTGCTCCAGGCTGATGGCACCGGTGCTGTCTTGCCGGGTCAGCGGGATGCCATCGATCAGCACCAGCACCCCGAGCGAAGCACTGCCGCGCAAAAACAAGCTCGAAGCGGTGCCGCGCCCGCCATTCTGGGTGAACTGGAAACCGGCTTCGCTCGACAGCAGTGCGGGCAAATCGAGTGCCTGCGAGCGCTCGATGACATCGCGCGCAATCACCGTGGTGTGGGGCAGGGCATTGGTCAGAAGTTGCTGCGAGCGGCTGGCCGTCACCACCACCTCATTGAGCGTGCCCGCAGGCAAGCTCTGCGCCAGCACCGGGCCAGCGGCAAAAACCGCTACAACAGACGCGCCAAAGCGCACGGGAGCGCAACCGCGCCGGGGGGGAACAATCGTTTTCATAGTTGAAACAAGGAACCATCAAAAAGCCCTCACTGTCGTCCCCGACAGTGCTTGAGCGTCACGGCTTCACGCTTTGCGGCGTGCAACCACCGTGTTGGCCGGTATCCGGGCTGGTGGAGTCAACCCCCATCGCCTTCCCAAGCGCTTGTTCAAAACACTCAGTGGCCGTGATGGGAGCGGCACCTTGCGGTGCGTCCACTTACCGTTGCGGGGGCAGCGCAGGTTAGGCGGGCTGTGTCAGCCTCTCACCCTCCTGCTTCCCGTTGAACCGCAGCGTGTGAACCACGCCGCGAGCACCAACGCGCCGGATTTTAACCGCCTCAACTTGCCAAAACCCTACAATGCAGGGTTATGCCAGACCTGTCTCAAATTGACCAAATCACCGAACGTGTCGAGCGCCTGCTGACGCGCTATGACGAACTGACGCGCATCAATGCCGCGCTAAACCAGCAGATTGATGCCCTGAGCCAGGAGCGCGATTCGCTCAAATCGCGGCTCAACGCAGCCCGGGCGCGGGTCGAAGCATTGCTCGAGCGCCTGCCCGAAGACAGCCTGGCCGGCAGCATCAAGCCGGCTTTGAAAACCTTGTCAACCGCCACCTTGCAGGACGCCTGATGAAGCAGCTTGAAGTCAACATCATGGGCCAGAGTTATCTGCTGAGTTGCCCCGAAGGCGGGGATGCCCGTCTGCTTGATGCGGCGCAGCGGGTGAATGATGTCATGTGCAGCATCAGAGACAGCGGCAAGGTGCGTGCGCGTGACCGGATTGCCGTGCTGGCTGCCATCAACCTGGCCTTTGACGAGCGGGCGCAAGCGGCGGATCAGGCCGCACTGTCTGGCAACAGCACGCCGACTGCGTCTGACAGCGCTGCCGCGCAGAAACTTGCAGCGCTGCTGACCCGGCTTGACAACGCGCTCAACCGCGACGACCAACTGGTCTGAACGACGGCTACTGAACCGCGTTGCTGGCCGGCGGGGTGGCACCGGGCTGGTGAAACATCCGGATCACATCGACTGCGTCATAGCGGTATTGCTGGCCACAAAAATCGCAGCCCACCTCAACTTCGCCGCGCTCTTGCACAATGGCGTGCGCCTCATCTGCCCCCAGCCCGATCAGCATCTTGCTGACCCGTTCCCGGCTGCAGGTGCATGAAAAATGCGGGCCACGGGTGCCTTGCAGCGGCTCAAACCGGCGCAGATCCTCTTGCCAGAAGAGGCGATGCAAGATGGCATCGACATCGAGCGTCAGCAGTTCCTCGCGCTGCAGGCTGGCGGCCAGCAGGGCAATGCGGTTGTAATGCTCATTGATGCCAATTTCGTCCTCATTGGCGGCTTGGGTGCCGGCCAGATTGCCGCTGCCCAACATTGGCAGGCGCTGAATCAGCAGCCCGGCAGCAAGCTGCGCGTCGGACGCCAGCACCAGCAGGGTATCGAGTTGCTCGCTTCGCAGCATGTAGTGCTGCAATACATCGCTGATTTTTTCCAGCTTTTCATGTGCATCGCCAAACAGCGGCACCACGCCCTGGTACGGTTGCTGGCCCGGCTGGCGGTTTTGCGGGTCAAGCGTGATGGCGCAACGCCCGGCATTGCCCAGATTGACCAGTTGGCTCAGACTGGCATCGTCACGGACCGAGCCATGCACCGTGGCGGTGGCGCGCACGCCAAAATCGGGCTGCACCTCGACCACCGCCAGCTTGACCGGGCCGTCACCAAAAATTTGCAGCACCAGTGCGCCGTCAAACTTGATGCAAGACTGCATCAGCATCGCCGCCGCCGTCATTTCGCCCAGCAGGTTTTGCACCGGACGCGGGTAGGCGCCGTGGCTGGTGTTGGCGGCGCGGCGGCGCAACACCTCGGTCCAGGCATCGGTCAAACGCACCAGCACACCGCGCACCGGCAGGCCTTCAAACAAGAACTTGTGGATTTCAGACACGCAGGGTTTGCCGTTTCAGGCCAGTTTGTTGAGCGTGGTCTTGAAGCGCTGTGCATTGGCAACGTAATGGTCGGCACTGCGGCGCAAACCCTGCTGTTGCTCGGGACTGAGTTCACGCACCGCCTTGGCCGGACTGCCAATGATCATGCTGCCGTCGGGAAATTCCTTGCCCTCTGTCACCAGCGCACCGGCCCCGACCAGGCAGCCCTTGCCAATCACCGCGCCATTGAGCACCACGGCGCCAATGCCGATCAGGCTGTCGTCGCCAATCGTGCAGCCATGCAGCATGGCTTTGTGGCCGACCGTCACGCCCGAGCCGATCAAGAGCGGCTTGCCGAGATCGGCGTGCAACACGCTCAAATCCTGGATGTTGCTGCGATCCCCAATGCGGATGCTGTCGGTGTCGCCGCGAATCACCACGCCAAACCAGATGCCAACCTCGGCACCCAGCACCACGTCGCCCATTACCTGTGCGCTGTCTGCCACCCAGGCCGAGTCTGCCAGTTGCGGCACCAAGCCGTCGATTTCATAGATTGCCATTGCTGTCCTTTGTGTTCATTTGCCCTGAATTGTAAGTTTGCACGGGTCGAACCACATGCCCTTCGACTGCGCTCAGGGCGAACGGTTTCACGATTTGGGGTGGCTTCAATCCCATGACAGTTCATGCATTGTGTGGTACACCTTGGCTGATATTTGAACCTTTGGATTTTTTTCAAGCTTATGACGACTCAAACTGAACCACCCGGTGCATCTGCCAATTCTGCGGTAGCCTCGCTGGCGATAGCGCGCCAGCCGATTCTGGATCTCAAGCGGGCAGTTTTTGGCTACGAATTGTTTGACCGCTCGCCGGGCAACTCCGGCTACAACGCAGCCAGTGATGCGGCCCTGCTGTTCAACCTGCTGTCCAATATTGATGCCGAAATCTTGAGCACCCGACACCCGTTGTTCATCAACTGCACCCACCAGACGCTGGCGGGCGGGCATCTGGAGCTGATCGAGCCAGACCGGGTGGTGCTCGAAATTCCGCCGATGCCGCCAGAGCAGAGCGACCCCGAAGACATCGACACTTTCATGCAAACCCTTGCCGATGTGCACAAGCGCGGCTTTCGGCTGGCTTTTGACGAAAGCGTGATGACCCCGGCTTACGCCAACTGGCTGCCGCTGGCATCGTTCATCAAGCTCGACATCACCAAAGTCACCCGGTTACAGATGGCCACCATTGCCCGGCATCTGATGGGCAATGCCAAAATCCAGTTGGTGGCCGAAAAGGTCGAAACTGCCGAGCAGTTTGAACAGGTCAAACTGCTCGGCATCAAGCTGTTTCAGGGCTATTGGTTTGCCAAGCCGGTACTGATCAAGGGCCAGACCATTCGCCCGGCGCAGTCAGCCATCATCGGGCTCCTCAACCTGGTGCGCAAGCAGGCCAGCACGGCAGAAATTGAAGAAGTCTTCAAGCGTGACCCAACGCTGTCATTCAACCTGCTGCGTTTCATCAATTCGGCGGGTTTTGGCCTGCGCTGCGAAGTCACCTCGTTTCGCCATGCGGTGATGCTGTTGGGCCTGAAAAAACTGTTTCGCTGGGCCGCCTTGCTGATGACCACATCGGGCAGCGCCGGCGGCTCGCCAGCGGTTGGGCAAATTGCGGTGGTGCGCGGTCGCCTGATGGAACTGCTGGCGACCGAGTTGCTGGCGCCCGAAGAGCATGACAACGCTTTTGTGGTGGGTATTTTTTCTTTGCTCGACACCATGCTGGGCCTGCCGCTGCACGAGGCGCTGGCCAGCATCTCGCTGCCGCCGTCGGTCACCGACGCCTTGCTGCATGGCAAAGGCGTTCTGGCGCCGTTCCTGCAACTCACGCTGGCCTGCGAAAACGCCGATGACCAGTTGTTTGCCGAAACCGCCATTGCCTTGCATCTCACTGGCGACCAGGTCAACTGGGCGCACCTGCAGGCGCTGGCCTGGGCCGAGAACATCACCTGCACCTGACAGCACCCCCGGCACTTGAGCCTGGCGCACCCGCACCCGCCATGCAAGCGCCCGCCAGGTTGCAGCATCCCTCACGTTTTATACGTCAAAAAGGCTTGCAGCCCTTATCCAGCAAGCGCTGATAGCTATTGTTTTTGTACTGTATCGACCTCAAAGCCGACAATGTTGCGGCTGACTTTGCTGAACTCGACACCAATCAGATGGATCGGCTCGCCTCGGGCCTGGTACTTGTCGGCGTAAGCCTTGTCCTTGAGCTGCTGTAGCGCATGGCCCTTGGGCGCCAGTTCCACCACCTTGAACTCGAACAGAAACACCAAACCGGCAAACAGCACCGCCATGTCGATGCGACCGACGCTGGTCGGGTCTTCGAGCCGAATGTCCAAACCGAGTGCCGCAAAGTAGCTGTAGAAGATGCTGGCGTAGTGGCCCTCAAAGCCGGCCAGCTCGTTTTTGCGGTACCAGTCATGGGCAATGCTGGCGTAAAACGCGTGAAAAAATGTCTTCAGGCCAGCAAAATCTGCCGCCTGCAGCAGTTTGTAGAGCTGGCTGATCTGTGGTCGCGGCCCCCTGTCGCCACCTGCCAGGCTTTGCAGCAGGCTTTTGTTGAGGGCGGACTGCACTTCGAGGTTGGGGTATTTGAGCGTGATCTCCAGCTCGCCCGGCATTTGCCAGAAGTTGGCGATGGTCAGGTAACCGGTCTGGAACAGCAGTGCTTCGACCGGAATGTTGTCGATCTCGAAGGTCGAAAGCAGCGCCTCACTGGCCACGATGCAAGACAAGTCGGGCGTGAACTGCTGGCGTTGTTGCAGCAGTTTGATCAAAAAGCTGGGGGTGCCGGACTCGAACCAGTGCGGCATGATTTCACCCGAACGAAACAACTTGAGCAGGCCAAACGGGTTATAGACCAGCTCGCCCAGCCAGTTGTAGCCGTTGTACCACTGGCGAATCAGTTCGCGATCCAGCCCGGGCAGTTCGGGTGCAAAAACCGTATCCACATCGGTCTGGGTGTAGCCGCAGATGCTGCCGTAGTCGGGGTCGAGCGTGATGTCTTGCAGGTTGTTGAGGCCAGAAAACAGGCTCACTTTGCTGAATTTGGAGACGCCGGTGAGCATGGCAAAGCGAATATGGGCATCGCTGTCCTTGATCACGCTGTAGAGGTCTTTCAGCGCCTCGCGGATTTCTGCCGCGATGGCAGGTTGTTCGATGCGATCAAGAATCGGCTTGTCATATTCATCGACCAGGACGATGGCGCGCTGGCCGGTCTGTTTGGCCACCCGCACAATCAGGTCTTTGAAGCGGCTGCGCCGATCTGGAAACCGGGGTGACAGCGCATACTCGTCTTCCAGCATGGTGAATTGCTGATGCAGGCTTTGCCCCAGATCAGCCACCGAGCCCAGCACCCCGCCACCAAAGCTGATGCGGATCACCGGGTATTTTTTCGACCAGTCCCACCGGGTTTGCGCCGCCAGTCCGTCAAACAGCGCCTGGTTGCCCTCAAACATCTCCTTGAGCGTGTCGAGAAACAGGCTTTTGCCAAAACGCCGGGGGCGCGACAAAAAGTAATACTTGCCCTGCGCCACCATTTGCAGCGCAAAGCCAGTCTTGTCAACATAGTAATGACCTTCTTCCCGAATTTCTCTAAAGGTCTGGATGCCAATCGGCAGCCTGCGCCGCACCAATGCCGGGGCGGGCGCGGGCTGGCTTGGGGTGGTGGAGTTCATGCAGCAATTTTAAGTTTGCCACCGGTCAATGCCTTGAGTCAGGCGGTAGTTTGGGCAGCAGCGTTTGTCAGCCGCGCGGATGGTGCCGGGCATGCAGCACCTTGAGCCGCTCGCGTGCCACATGGGTGTAGATGGTGGTGGTGGAAATATCGACGTGGCCCAGCAGCATTTGCACTGCCCGCAAATCAGCGCCGTGGTTGAGCAGGTGCGTGGCAAAGGCGTGGCGCAGCGTGTGCGGTGACAGCGGGCTGGTGATGCCGGCGGCCAGCGCATATTTCTTGACCAGCATCCAGAACATCACCCGGCTCATGGCGGTGCCGACGGTGCTGCCTCTTTGGGTGACGAATAAATCTTCGGTCTGATGCCCCGCCAGCAGTTCGCCGCGCGGCTGCGCCAGGTAGCGCGCCAGCCACAGGCTGGCGACCTCGCCAAACGGCACCAGCCGCTCTTTGTTGCCCTTGCCAAATACCCGCAGCACGTTGTCGTTGAGGCTGATGTTGAACACCTTCAGGGTCACCAGCTCACTCACCCGCAAGCCGCTGGCGTACATCAGTTCGAGCATGGTGCGGTCGCGCACGCCCAGGGCGGTGCTGACATCGGGTGCCGCCAGCAGCGCTTCGACCTGAAACTCGGTCAGGGTTTTGGGCATGCGCAGCGGCTGTTTGGCCGCTTGCAGTTTCAGCGTCGGGTCTTCAACAATCAGATGTTCGCGCAAGGCCCAGCGAAAAAAACGCTTGAACACGGTCAGCCGCCGGTTGGCCGTGGTGGCCTTGGTTTGGGCATGCCGCTCGGCAAAATAGCCGTTGATGTCTTCGGTGCGGGTGCTGATCAAGGCGCGGCCAGCCAAAGCTTGCCAGTCTGAAAACAGCGTCAGGTCCAGCCGGTAAGCCGACAAGGTGTTTTTTGCCAGGCCTTGTTCCAGCCAGAGCGCGTCGATAAAAGTGTCGATCACGGCATCGGTGTGGCCTGCTATTCTTGGGTGGTGAATTTTTTTCAACTGCTGTTTCCTGACTTTTCGCTGATTTTGATTGGCTACCTGGTGTGCCGTTTTACGCCGCTGAACCGCCCGCTCTGGTCACAGGTCGAGTCGCTGGTGTATTTTCTGTTTTTCCCGGTACTGCTGTTTCACTCGATTGTCAAAAGCCCGCTCGACTTCGGCGCAGCCGGCAATCTGGTGGCAGCCGGCTGGACGCTGGGGCTTTGCGGCATAACGCTGGCTTATTCGGTGCCGTACTGGCCGGGTTTCCAAAGGTATGTGGCGGCGCGCCAGCATGCGGGCAGTGCACAGGTGGCGTTTCGCTTCAACTCGTTCATTGGCCTGGCGCTGGCCGAGCGGCTGGCCGGACCGCCGGGGGTGCTGGTGCTGGCGATCTTGATTGGTGTCAGCGTGCCCTTGATGAACATTGGCGCGGTGTGGCCGATGGCCCGCCACGCCGGTCGCGGCTTTTGGCGCGAACTGGCGCGCAACCCGCTGATCATTGGCACCGCTGCGGGTTTGCTGGCCAATCTGCTGGGCTTTGCCGTTCCGCCCTGGCTGGAGCCTACTGTCACGCGCATTGGCTCGGCCTCGCTGGCGCTGGGGCTGATGGCGGCTGGCGCCGGCATGCAGTTGGGCGCGCTCAAGCACGCCAAACTGCTGGGGGTGGCTCTGCTGGGCATCCGGCACTTTTTGATGCCCTTGCTGGCTTTGTTGCTGGCCCGGCTGTTTGGCCTGAACCCGCTGCAAAGCACTATCTTGCTGGCGTTTTCAGCGCTGCCGACCGCCTCAAGCTGCTATGTGCTGGCGGCCCGCATGGGCTATGACGGTGCCTATGTGGCAGCACTGGTGACGCTATCAACCGTGCTCGGTCTGGCCAGCCTGCCGCTGGCCCTGGCGGTTCTCGACAAACTATAAATAGCATAGCTGTCAGCGCTTGTCCCATAAGGGCTAGAGGCTGATTTCATTCAAAAAGTTGAAACATCATGCGCATCACCCATCTGCTTTATCTGCACGGATTTTTATCCTCGCCGGCCTCCACCAAGGCCCGCCTGACCGGCGCTGCGGTGGCGGCACGGCATCCGGCAGTCACCTGGCTGTGCCCGAAGCTGGCGGCATCGCCGCAACAGGCGATGGCCGAAGTGCTGCAGGCAATTGCCTCCTGGCCGCGTCAATCGATGGCGCTGGTGGGGTCTTCGCTGGGCGGCTTTTATGCCACCTGGCTGGCCGAGCGGCTGGGCTGCAAGGCGGTGGTGCTCAACCCTGCGGTGTGCCCGGCGCGCGACCTGGCGCCGCATATCGGCAAGCAGGCACTGTTGTGGCACGACCCGGACAGTCATTTTGTGCTGGAGCCTGGCTTTATTGACGAACTGCGCACCCTGGAGCTGGCGCAAATCAGCCGGCCCGAGCGCTATTTTGCGGTGATCGCCCAGGGCGACGAGGTGCTGGACTGGCACCAGATGACTCGCCATTACGCTGGTGCCACGATCAAGCTGCTCAACGGCTCGGACCATGCATTGAGCGACTATGAGCAGCATCTCGATGAGGTTGTGCGCTTTCTTGATCAGGGCGCGGCAAACCTCGCCCTTTAGGGCGGGGTCAAGAGCGCGGACAGCGAAGCTGTCCTTTAGTCCGGCGTTTGCTGCTGTTCTATGTATTGGCGAATAATGGCGATTGGCGCGCCACCACAACTTCCAGCAAAGTAGCTCGGAGACCATAAAGCTGCCCCCCACAGCTTTCCGATGATGCTTGGGTAATTTTTCTGGCGAATCATGCGGCTCGATACGCCCTTCAAACTGTTTACCAAGACCGATACAGATACTTTTGGCGGATAGTTCACAAGCAAATGCACATGGTCGTCTTCTCCATCGAACTCCACCAATTCGGCATCGAAGTCCTTGCACACGTTGCTGAAGATGGTGTGCAGATCGTCTATCACCTCTTTGGTGAACACCCCCCGGCGATATTTTGTTACGAAGACCAAATGCACATGCATCAGGAAAACGCAGTGTCTGCCGTGTCGAATGTCCTTGTTGTTTCTCATAGACCAAGTATAATTCAATCATGAAACGCCTCCAAGCCTTCAAATTCGAGCTGATGCCAGACGGTGAGCAGGAGCGCGATATGCGCCGCTTTGCCGGTGCGCGACGGTTTGTCTATAACAAGGCTTTGGCGCTGCAAAAGGAAAACTACGCAGCAGGCGGCAAGTTCATCAGCTATGTCGATATGGCCAATCGCCTGCCAGAGTGGAAAGAAGAGTTCCCCTGGCTCAAGGAGTCGCCCTCGCACACCTTGCAGCAGTCTCTTAAAGATGCAGAACGAGCCTTTAAGAACTTCTTTGAAAAACGTGCAGCATTCCCGCGTTTCAAGAAAAAAGGTGTCGGCGAGAGTTTTCGTTTTCCAGACTCCAAGCAGTTCGATGTTGACCAAGGCAACAGCCGCATCAAGTTTCCAAAACTGGGTTGGATGCGGTATCGCAACAGCCGTGACATTCTCGGCACAGCCAAAAACATCACCATCAGTCAATCGGGCGGCAAGTGGTTCGCCAGCATCCAGACTGAGCGCGACGTCGAACAACCCATTCCAGCGGCCACCAGCGCCGTTGGTATCGACATGGGAATTGTCCGCTTCGCCACACTGAGCGACGGCAACTTCATTGAGCCGCTGAGTAGCTTCAAAAAGCATGAAGTCAGGTTGCGAAAAGCTCAGCGCAAGATGAGTCGGAAGAAAAAGTTCAGCAAAAACTGGCACAAAGCCAAAAGGAGAGTTCAAAAAATCCACACCCGAATCAGCAATGCCCGCAAAGACTTCCTGCACAAAGCATCGACAGAAATCAGCAAAAACCACGCAATGGTTGCTGTCGAAGATTTGCAGGTCGGCAACATGTCCAAGTCGAGCAAAGGTACTGTTGAAGCGCCGGGTAAAAACGTCGCGGCCAAGTCGGGGTTGCCAACAGCTAACAAAAACATAGACAAATAAGGACATTTGTGTTAGTATTGTGGCATGAAATTAAGTGTTTGGGCCAAAGATCAAGGCATTTCGTATAAAACTGCATGGCGATGGTGGAAGGCTGGAACGATGC
>CAIQOO010000088.1 GCA_903873485.1 uncultured beta proteobacterium
CCGGTGTTGGCTCTGGCGTGGGCGCCGGTGTCGGGGCCGGTGTTGGCTCTGGCGTGGGCGCCGGTGTCGGGGCCGGTGTTGGCTCTGGCGTGGGCGCCGGTGTCGGGGCCGGAGTGGGTTCGGGCGTGGGTGCCGGTGTCGGTGCCGGAGTGGGTGCCGGTGTCGGTGCAGGCGCATCGGACGCGGTGGCCTCGATCAAAGGCACTGTGCGCAAGTCATTGGGCAAACTAGGCGGCGTGAAGCTGAAGTTGAATTTCAACGGGTCAACGCCTTCGGTAATGCGCAGCAGTTGCACAAAACCGTTACCGCCATCTGCACCGCCACCAGCGGTCAGACCGAGCGCAGTGGCTTCCAGAGCCTGGTTCAAATCGGTGCCGCGCTCCAGTGCCTGAATGATCGCGTCAGAAGAGCCTGGCACCACCACCGCGCTGTCTTGGGCGGTGGGCCGCTGGTCTGACTGGGTGACGTTGTCGTCCAGAAGCACCGGTGGGGTTCCGGGGGATATCGCCAACATTTGGCCATCATCCATCAGCAATTCAACTTTGGCACCCCCGGTGGCGCGGATTCTTTCGCCTTTTTCCAGCGTATCACCGACCTTGAGTTCACGAATCACCACCCCTTGGGCATTGACCACTTGGACCGTACCCGAGCCATTGATAGCGACGACAGTTGCGATTTGTGCCATGAAAATCTCCAAAAAGAAATAAAGTTTGAGCCCACATGCTCAGGGTATTGAAAAGAATGGCCGAAGGGTAGAGTGAACCAACCCGGCTGGCAATTGGACAAAAGTACAGATTTTTTTGTTTAAACAGGGGCATGGATCGATTGCCCGACATTTTTGTCTCTATCGCCAACTACCGCGACAGCGAGACGCCCCACACGGTTCTCGATCTGCTGGCGCAGGCGCGCTGGCCCGATCACGTCCAGGTGGGCGTGATGTCGCAGGTGGTGCCAGGCGTTGATGACGATTGCCTGGCCCCCAGCCTGCCGCAGGTGCGCGAACTGCGGGTGGCCGACGTTCAAGTCCCACACGCTGCCTTATGACCAGCGGCCGGCGCAGCCGATTCCCAATGCGTTTGTTGGTGCCGGATGCCTGTTTGCACCCGCCGCCGCTTTTGACGAGGTTCCTTACGATCCGCATCTGTATTTTCATGGGGAAGAGATCACCCTGGGGTGGATTTTGCCAGGCGTGTCATTCACACGGCAAAGTCGGCCGATTTGGACCCTGACAGCATCTTGCCCGGCAGCAAAACCATTGCTGAGCCAGGCCAACACCACTCAGAGTAAGCCGTTTTCTTCTTCCATGGGCATCAGTTGCAGTCGATTGGACAGGCTGGCCCGCGACTGGCGCCGCTCAAGCAGTTTGGCCTGGGCTGCCTGCGGCAGGTCGGTGAACTGAAGGATGCCACGGGTGATCAGCACGTCGATCAGGTCTTCAAGCACGCGTGCCAAGCCGACATCGGTCTGGCTGAGCAGGTTGACGTGATCGGTGTCGCCCGACAAAAACTGCCGAACTTGTTCATCGCTTGAGGATACGGCTTGCCAATGCTCGGCGATCATCTGGTCTGCACTCAGGGATTCTTGCGTGATGCCGACAATGTTGCCGACCTCGTCACGTCTGCAAAACAGTGTCTCTGCCGGGGGTGTGGCGTTCATCATGCGGCCGTGTTCATTGCAGGCGCACCAGGGTCTGGTGAGGCAGCCAGGAGCAACACCAGTTGCAGCCGATCCCGCACGCCGAGCTTTTCAAACACGGTGCCAAGATGGGCTTTGACGGTTCGCTCGGAGATAAACAGGGCGGCAGCCACTTCCTTGTTGGAATAGCCCGCCGACACCAGTCGGGCCACCTGGGCTTCCCTGACTGACAACGCGGCCCAGGCATTGCGCGTCGGCGCTGTTGCCGCCGGTGCCGCACGCTTGATCAGCGCATCAGCGGTAGCCCCAACCAGCCGCTTTAGCAGATCAGGCCCCACCCAAAGGCCACCGTGCTGTACCGCTACGGCAACCTCTTTAAGCAGGTCAACCACTGCATAGGCATGGGTGTAACCGCGTGCGCCGGCATTCAGCGCCAACAAACCTTCTTGCGGGTCAGGTGCGCTGGACAACAAAACAACTTTCAGGTCTGGCCGAAGTTGGCTGATTTGTCGCATGTGGTCTTGCCAGTGGGGGTCGTCACTGCTGATCCACAAAAGCCCCTGCCAGGCGGCTACACCTTGGGCGGACAACTCCTGATCGGTGTGGGTTTGCCCGGCCGGAAATGCTTGATGCCAACGGTCTGGCACAACCGTTGCGCGGTCACCGAGAAAATGTTGGCCGGCGTTCATGATGTCTGCCTATCTTTCAGTAAGAGCGGTGGCTTTGGCCCGGAGCACAGGTTTGAGCAGGTAAGACAGCACGGTCTTTTTGCCGGTCATGATGTCAACCTGGGCGACCATGCCGGGAATGATGGGTAAATTTGGCCCAAGGCTGGTTTTTTTGGTTCGCACCCGTACATGGTAGAAGGCATTGCCCTTTTCGTCTAGTACCGAGTCGGCGCCAATCAAAAATACTTCAGCGTCCAGACCACCGTAGATTGAAAAGTCGTAGGCACTGAATTTGACCATGGCATCCTGTCCGGGCCGCAAAAAACCGATGTCTTTGGGCGCGATCTGCACCTCGAGAATCAGCATGTCGTCCAGCGGCACCACTTCGACCACCTCCTTGCCCGGCTGCACCACGGCACCCACGGTGGTGACCAGCAGGCGCTTGACGGTGCCACGCACCGGAGATTGTGCGCCCGTGAAGGCGCTACGTTAGCACGGTGTAAGTCCGTGTCAGGGTAAGCCAAGGCCCTGTAGTCGAAGGTAACTGCGTCGCTGCGAGGCGGGGTGGAGAGCAACTGGAGACAAACTGGCAGTCCGCAGTAAA
>CAIQOO010000089.1 GCA_903873485.1 uncultured beta proteobacterium
ATGGGCGGCGGCCTGGCTGGCGCGCGCCGCCTCGATGCGCGCCAAGGCCTGTGCCACCGACGGGCTGACCTGCTGCGCCGCCGCGATCAGTTCGACCAGCAACGGGTCACCCTGCTGCTGCCACCAGTCGGACAAGGAGGTAACCGATCCCTGGTGCGGCAGCGCTGCCTGCCAGGCCGGCGCCACCTGCATCGGCACCTGGGTGGGCGGCAACAGGCTGGTGCAGGCGGTCAGCAGCAGCGCGCACAGGGCGGCAGCGCTGCGGCCCGGCATCCGTGCGGGCCACCGGGCCGAAGCCCGCCTGGCGACTTGGCCAAAGCCCCGCCGATGGTCGATGGCGGTAAGCCATTCGGGTTGGATTTTCAAAAAAAACCTCCTTCAATTCGTGAGTCTGGCCGCAGTGGCCGGGTGGACCTTGCCCGCGTCGGGCGATTTTGCCCCAAGGCGTATTGTTCACCGAGCCGGGGCAGGCATGGCGCAGCGGTGCTGGCGACCGCTTGAGCCAGCGCATGCATCGAGCCGGTTTATCATTTGCGATGCCAACGCGCTGCGCACGTCATTTCACAAAAGAACCTCATGCATCCCAACGAACAAACCCTGACCCGTTTCTACACCGCTTTTGCCGCGCTCGATGCCGACACCATGGGCCGTTGCTACGCCGAAGACGCAACTTTTTCCGACCCGGCCTTTACCCTGTACAACCGCCGCGATGTGGCGGGCATGTGGCACATGTTGTGCGATGCCACCCGCGCCAAAAACCGCCAGGACTGGCGGCTTGAGTTCAAGGATGTGCGCGCCGATGCCCGCAGCGGCCATGTCCACTGGGAGGCCCATTACCGTTTCAGTGTGTCAAACCGGCTGGTCCACAACATCATCGAAGCCGAATTCACGTTCAACCCGGATGGCCTGATTGCCAGCCACCAAGACAGTTTTGACTTTTGGCGCTGGTCACGCCAGGCGCTGGGCCTGGGCGGCTGGGTGCTGGGCTGGTCAGCGCGCTTTCGCAAGCAAGTGCAGGCGCAGACCCATGCCGCGTTGCAGCGCTATCTGGCCGACAAACCCTGAGCCGCAAGGAGAACCGCCATCATGAACTGGTTTGAAGATTTCGAGACACGGCAACTCGATGTCAATGGCAGCCGCATTTTTGCGCGTGTGTCGCATGGTCTGTGCGGCAAGCGTCCGGCCTTGCTGCTGCTGCACGGTTTTCCGCAAACCCATGTGATGTGGCACCGGGTAGCGCGGCAGCTCAACCCCGACTATTACCTGGTGATGCCCGACCTGCGCGGCTATGGCGATTCTGGCAAGCCCGCTGGCCTGGGTGACCACAGCCACTTCAGCAAGCGCAGCATGGCAGAGGACATGGCAGCGGTGATGACCCGGCTGGGCGTGGAACGCTTTGGCGTGTGTGGCCATGACCGCGGTGGCCGGGTGGCGCACCGTCTGGCGCTCGATCATGCGGCGCGGGTCACCAAACTCTGCGTTATCGACATTGCGCCCACGCTTGACATGTATGCCGCCACCAATTTTGAATTTGCCCAGGCCTATTACCACTGGTTTCACCTGATCCAGCCGGCACCGCTGCCCGAAACCATGATTGGCGGCAACCCGCTGGCTTACCTGCACCACAAGCTTGGCGGCTGGGGCGGCGGCGGCATCGGACACATCGAGCCGGCCGCGCTGGCCGAATATGAACGCTGTTTTTTGAAACCCGAAACGATTCACGCCATTTGTGAAGACTACCGGGCCAGCGCCAGCATTGATCTGGCGCATGATCAGGCCAGCCGCGACCAGGGGCAACAGATCGGCTGCGACACGCTGGTGCTGTGGGGCGAGCACGGTGTTGTCAACCGGCTGTTCAAGCCGCTGGCGCTTTGGCGGGCGCAGTGTGCCGGGCAGGTCAGCGGCGAGGCACTGGCGGCCGGGCATTTCATCCCGGAACAGTTGCCGCAGCAGACCGCGGTGGCGCTAAAAACCTTTTTTGGCGCCGGTTCATGACCCGCACGACCACTGCCACCACGACTGGCAGGCTGGCCGTCGTTATCGGTGCTTCTGGCGGCATCGGTGCCGCCTTGCTGGCCGAGTTGCAAAGCGCCGACGGCTTTGCCGCTGTTTTGGGCCTGTCACGCCAGAGCACGCCGACGCTGGATTTGACCGACGGGCACAGCATCCAGACTGCCGGGCTGTTGCACTCGGATGACCTGGCGCGTAAGCGCAGTCAGGCCAGCTTGATCAATGCTGCAACAGCACCAACGGCAATAGCAACGATTGTTCCCAGGCGGATAGTCAGGCTTTGTTCAAGCGCAGTGAGCCGGGTATCAAGATCATCCTTGGTCACCAGTTGCGATAGGGCATCGCGGCTGGCATCGACAATTGCCTCAGCCTGATCTTCGGTGAACCCGGTAGAACGTAAGCGCTTAATGAATGTGTGTGAGTCAAAAACGATAGAAGCCATGCCTAAAGAATAGCACGGCTGGCACTTTGTGTGCGGCATCATGTCAGCTCACACCGTTTTATTGAGTGCTGATCGCCCGATTGCAGGTGGCTGATTCGGGCGGGTTTTTCAGCCATGACGGGCAATCGCTGTCGTGGTAGCTTTGGGGGCCAGCTTGGCTGGGCCGCCGAGCTTGCCCCGATTTATATGTGTTTTATGCCTCCAGCCCTTGTCAGCATTGCGCTGACAGCTATATTAAACAGAGCATCTGGATCAATTCGATGAATTGGCGCCACAGCACTTTTTGTATTTTTTGCCGCTGCCGCATGAGCAGGGGTCGTTGCGGCCGGGCGTTGCGAGCCGCTGCACACAGGCCGGTCGGGCACCGATTGAGCGCCACAGCGCGCGCAAGCTATAGGCCGCCCACAGGGCATCGGCAAAGTTGAGCAGGCGCTGCAGACTCGGGGGCACCAGGCTTTCTTTTGGGTGGGGCATGCGCAGCAAACCGGTGTCGCCTTCAGCCAGCGTCACAATGTATTCCAGCGCGTCATTGAGTGCCCTGGCCGCTTCACCGTCATGCGGCGCGGCCCACTCTTCGGGCCAGTTTTCGACGGCGTACATGAAACCAATTGCCCAGACCTCACCAATTGCCGGAATCTGCACATTGCCGAGGTCGGCCCGCTGCCCGGGTGTCAGTGCGTCCATTTCATCATGCAGGTCCAGCACCGCAGGATGGTAGGCGTGAGCGTCGTACAGGGTTTCAATCTCGGCATCCAGCGCCGTGCTGACCTTGTGCCAACGCCGGGTCCAGAGTTCCATGAAGCGGTCGAACTGTGCACCGTCGGCAAACAGCGCCGGGCTGCCCGCTTCATCGGGGTCGGTTGCGAGCAGCACCGGCAGGTATTCTGCTGGTTCGATGGACCGGCGACAACAAATCAGCGCCACCATGAAGCCCTCACAAAACTCCCACTGCGGAGTTTGCGTCTCGCGGGTGCGCAAATCGTCAAGAATGTTCTCAAACGCGTCAAAATCGTGCCAATCATCGTCTGTCAACTTGTTCAGCACTAGCGGGTCAATGGAATCAGGCGGCATGGTCATCAATCATAAAATTGGCAAATTGCCCGATTTTGCCCGATTCAAGCTGTTATCTTCTGCAACCCAACCCGATTGATGCGCCATGTCTTCCCTATTTTTTAAGCCCAGTCTGCCCGGCGATCTGGCAACGCGCCAGCCAGTCCGGCGCTGCCGTGCCGGTTATCTCATCGCCTCACTCGCCCTGTTGCTGTGCGCAGCCAATTGCCAGGCCAGTCTGTGCCAGACCGGGCAACGCCAGTCGCCGATCAACATCACGGCAGCATCGGTGGTGGCCGGGAAACTGCCCGCGATGCGGTTCGATTACCGCGCCGCGCCGCTCAGGCTGGCCAACGACGGCCACACGCTGCGGGTGCGTTTTGACAAAAGCGGCCAATTGACCCTTGGACCGGAACATTACACGCTGCAACAGTTTCACTTTCACACCCCAGGCGGCGACCAGATTGATGGCGAAAACTTTCCTTTTGCCGCCCACATCCTGCACAAGAGCAGCGCCGGGCAATTGCTGTCGATCGTGGTGCCGTTTCGCCTTGGGGCCGACAACCCGCTGCTGAGCCAACTGATGCCGCTGATTCCGGCGCGCGTCGATGGTGACCACCAGCACCCGGCCATCACGGTCAGCGCGCAGCAACTCATGCCCCGGCAACTGGGCTACTACCGCTACACCGGCTCGCTGACTGCCGCACCCTGTACCGAAGGTGTTCAATGGCTGGTGATGAAGCAGCCGCTGGAGCTTTCAAGCAGCCAGCTCGCCGCCTACCGCAGCCACTTTGCCGACAACATGCGCCCAGTCAACCCGCTGCACCAGCGCCAGATTTTCGAAAGCCGGTAGGCTGTGGCTGTGGCCTGCACCATTTGCTGGCAGCTTGCGTCAGGTCAAGGCAGTATTCTGGCTCTAGCCCAATAAGGGCAAGCGTATGGAGCTATATATTTAATAGTAAAGAAGGAGTATTCATGGACACCTACAACCCAAGATCAACCACCCCCCGGCTGCTGGCCATGGCTGCACTGCTGCCCGGCTTGCTGGCCACCGCCCACGCGCAAACTGCGCCAGCGCCAACTGCAGTCGCCAGCAGTACGCCAGCAGTGGCCAAAGCAGTACCCGCCAGCCCGGCCAAAGCGGCCAGGCCGGCTGGAATCGCGGTCAAAGTCACGCCCGAGATGACCGGTGCCGGCATTGTCTCCAGCGGCGTTGCCCTGCCGGCCATTCCGCCGGTCACCGGCAGCCGCAACAAGCCGGTGCCTTCCTGGGGCAAGCCCTTGCCCTACCCGATCGTGATTGCTGACCGGCGCAACAACCGGTTGATTGAAGTGGCGCCTGACAAGTCGATCGTCTGGGAGTTTCCCTCCCCAAGTCTGGCGGTCTATCGGGGCAACGAAGATGTCAACTTTTCGGCTGACGGCAGCCAGTTGGCGGTCAGTGAAGAAGACAACTTCGATGTGCACATCGTCGATTACCAGCAGCGCGCCCTGACCTGGACCTACGGCACTCCCGACACCCGTGGCAGCGGCCCCAACTTGCTGAACTACCCCGACGATGCCCATTTGCTGGCAGACGGCAAGTTCATCACTGCCGACATCCGCAACTGCCGGATTCTGATCATTGACCCCAAAACCAATGAAGTCGTCACCCAATGGGGCACACCGGGCCAGTGCAAGCACAACCCGCCACACCAGTTGGCGCACGCCAACGGCGCCACCCCGATGGACAACGGCGACATTCTGGTCACCGAGATCACCGATGCCTGGATTTCGCGCATCACCCGCGAGGGCAAAGTGCTGTGGAGCGTGAAGGCCCCGAATATTCGCTACCCCTCGGATGCCTTTCCCACCGTCGATGGCAAACAGGTCATCGTGGCCGATTTCTGGAAGCCTGGGCGTGTGGTGATTTTTGACCCCGCCACGCGCAAGATCACCTGGGAATATTTTTACAAAGACGGCGACAAGTCGCTCGACCACTGCTCGATTGCCCGCGAGTTGCCCGACACCGGTGACATTTTGATCGTCGATGACCTCAACGACCGTGTCATCGTGGTCGATCGCAAGACCAAAGAGATCATCTGGCAATACGGTGAAAAGAACAAAAAAGGCTATAAACCCGGTCTGCTGAACTACCCCGACGGCTTTGACATTGACGTGTTTCACGACTGGAAAACCGCACTCAAGAAGTAGCCGCATGATTGCCGCAACGGCGGCATTCCTGTACGCCATGTGGCGTATTTACCAAACCCGCCAGCTTGCCTAAAGTTGACCCATCGCCAAGAAAAAGCGGGCATTGCCCAGCCAGCTTTGCCAGGCGACAACGGTTTCATCAACTTTGGAGTAGCTCACATGCAATCTTTGAATTCACGTCGTTTCACGCTCAAGGCGCTGACCGCTGCGGTCGCGCTTTCCACCCTGTCGGCGCTGCCCGCGCTGGCGGCCGACACCATCAAGGTCGGCATTTTGCACAGCTTGTCTGGCACCATGGCGATTTCGGAAACCGTGTTGAAAGACACGGTGCTGATGGCGATTGACGAAATCAACGCCAAAGGTGGCGTGCTTGGCAAAAAGCTCGAACCAGTGGTGGTCGATCCGGCTTCCAACTGGCCGCTGTTTGCCGAAAAAACCAAGCAGTTGCTCGGCCAAGACAAGGTGGACGTGATTTTTGGCTGCTGGACTTCGGTAAGCCGCAAGTCGGTGCTGCCGGTGGTGGAAGAAATGAACGGTCTGCTGTTTTACCCGGTGCAGTACGAGGGTGAAGAACTCTCCAAAAACGTGTTCTACACCGGTGCCGCGCCGAATCAGCAAGCCATTCCGGCGGTCGATTACCTGATGAGCAAGGACGGCGGTGCCGCCAAGCGCTGGGTGCTGCTCGGCACCGATTATGTTTATCCCCGCACCACCAACAAAATCCTGCGTGCTTACCTCAAATCCAAGGGCGTCAAAGACACCGACATTGATGAGAAATACACGCCGTTTGGCCATTCGGATTACCAGACCATCGTGGCTGACATCAAGAAGTTCTCGGCCGGTGGCAAGACCGCCGTGGTATCGACCATCAATGGAGACTCCAATGTGCCGTTTTACAAAGAACTCGGCAACGCCGGCCTGAAGGCCAAGGACGTGCCAGTGGTGGCGTTCAGCGTCGGTGAAGAAGAGCTGCGCGGTGTTGACACCAAGCCGCTGGTTGGCCATCTGGCGGCCTGGAACTACTTCCAGTCGATCAAGAACCCGACCAACACCGAGTTCATCAAGAAGTGGTCTGATTATGCCAAGGCCAAGGGCATTGCCGGCCACAAGGACAAGCCTTTGACCAATGACCCGATGGAAGCCACCTACATCGGCATCAACATGTGGAAGCAGGCGGTTGAAAAAGCCAAATCGACCGAGGTTGACAAGGTCATCGCCGCCATGGCCGGCCAGACCTTCAAGGCGCCGAGCGGCATCGTCAGCAAGATGGACGAGAAAAACCACCACCTGCACAAGTCGGTGTTCATCGGCGAAATCAAGGCCGACGGCCAGTTCAACGTGGTCTGGAAGACTCCCGGCCCGGTCAAAGCCAAGCCCTGGAGCCCGTACATCGAAGGCAATGCGTCCAAGCCTGACGAGCCGGCCAAGAAGTAACAAGCTATTGCGCTGCCACGCAATGTCGGTCATTCCCGCGAAGGCGGGAATCCAGCGCCCGAGACATCGACGGATGCCGGGCACCGCTGGACCCCCGGCAACGCCAGGATGACGAACAGACCAGAAATTGCAGTGTGGGCACTGCGCACCGTGCCCACCCTACAGGTTCTCACCATGCACATCAAGACACTCCTCCCATTTGCTCTATTTTTTATAGCTAGTCACGCTTATGCCATCAGCGCTGACGAGGCAAAAGGCATTGCAATCGGTGAAACCGATGCGCGCATTGAGGTGTTGCAGAAAGCCATGCTGACGGCGGACGAGAAAACAGCGGCTTTCTTGCAGGCCCTGTCAGACGACGCAGTCAAAACCTCGGGCGACAAGGTGTTTATCGTCAGCGATGACAAGGCGATTGACCCGGTGACGGGCACTAGCTTGCCCCTGCCTGCTGATGCTGAAGACATCATCAACAACAACCGCATGCGCGGCGAACTGGATTCGGCGCTGGCGGCACTCAAGCTGTTTTCCAAGGACGACAAAGTACGCCAGGCTGCGGTGCGGCAAATGCAGAGCGATGCCGATGAGACCAAGCTGCCGCTGATCGAAAAGGCGCTGGTCACCGAGCAGAACCCGGCCATCAAAGAACAACTCGGCATGGTGCGGGCGGCAGCGCTGTTGAACAGCAGCGACAAGACCCGGCGTCTTGAAGCCGCCAAACTGCTGGCGGGCAGTGGCCAGGCCAATACCAAAACCATGCTGCTGGCGCGCCTGGAGCAAGAAACCGAGTCCGATGTGAAAGCCGCACTCGGCGCTGCGCTGCGCCAGGTCGAGTCGGCGCTGGCCTGGGGTGACCGGCTCGGGGCGATTTTCAGCGGCATCAGCCTGGGGTCGATTTTGTTGCTAGTGGCGCTGGGTCTGGCGATTACCTACGGGTTGATGGGGGTCATCAACATGGCGCATGGCGAGCTGATGATGATCGGCGCCTACGCGACTTATGTGGTTCAGGGACTGTTCCAGACCTACCTGCCAGGCGCTTTTGACTGGTATTTGCTGGCAGCAGTGCCGGTGGCGTTTCTGGCCTCGGCGCTGATGGGGGCGGCGCTTGAACGCTCTGTCATCCGGTTTTTATATGGTCGGCCACTGGAGACCCTGCTGGCTACCTGGGGCATCAGCCTGATGCTGATGCAACTGGTGCGCACGGTGTTTGGTGCGCAAAACGTGGGGGTTGAAAACCCGTCGTGGATGAGTGGCGGCGTGCAGGTGCTGGGCAATTTATCGCTGCCGTTCAACCGTCTGGTGATCATCGGCTTTGCGATTTTTGTGCTGGCTGCTGTCGCCTGGCTGATTGGCAGAACGCGGCTGGGCCTGTTTGTGCGCGGCGTTACGCAAAACCGGCCAATTGCGTCGTGCATGGGGGTCAACACTGCCCGCATCGACACCTATGCCTTTGCGCTGGGCTCCGGCATTGCGGGCCTGGCCGGCTGCGCCTTGAGCCAGGTCGGCAATGTCGGGCCTGACTTGGGCCAGGGCTATATCGTCGATGCCTTCATGGTGGTGGTGCTCGGCGGCGTTGGCCAACTGGCGGGCACGGTTTATGCCGCCCTGGGTCTGGGCATTCTGAACAAGTTTCTCGAAGGCTTGGCCGGTGCCGTGCTGGCCAAGATTGCGGTGCTGGTGTTCATCATCATCTTTATTCAAAAGCGGCCCCAGGGCATTTTTGCCATGAAGGGCCGCTCTGCGGAAGCCTGAGCATGCGCACCTCCATGACACCCATTGCCCTGCCGACACCTGCCCCCTTGCTGAGCCGCAGCGGCTGGGCGGCCTTTTTGCTGGCGCTGATCATTGTCTGCGCGGTGGCCCCGCTGCTTAACCTGCTGGTGCCGCCCGGCAGCCTGCTGCACCTGAGCGACTATGGTGTCGGCTTGGTCGGGCGCATCATGTGTTATGCCATCTGTGCGCTGGCGATGGACTTGATCTGGGGCTTTACCGGCATTTTGAGCCTGGGCCACGGGCTGTTTTTTGCACTCGGCGGTTATGCGATGGGCATGTATCTGATGCGCCAGATTGGTCTGGAGGGCAACTACAAGAGTGATTTGCCCGATTTCATGGTGTTTCTGGATTGGAAAGCGCTGCCCTGGCACTGGACGTTTTCCGACAGCTTTGTCGCCACGCTGTTTTTGATTGTTGCGGTGCCGGGGCTGGTGGCCTTTGTATTTGGCTACTTTGCCTTCTCCTCGCGCATCAAGGGGGTTTATTTTTCCATCATCACCCAGGCCATGACTTTTGCCGCCATGCTGCTGTTTTTTCGCAATGAGACCGGCTTTGGCGGCAACAACGGCTTTACCGATTTCAAGCGGATTGTCGATATTCCAATTGCCACCCCGGCCATGCGCATGACGCTGTTTGTTTTGACCGGAGTCACCTTGCTGGGCTTCTTTTTGCTGGCGCGCTGGCTGATCAACAGCAAATTTGGCCGGGTGCTGCAGGCGGTGCGCGATGCCGAGACGCGCGTCATGTTCAGCGGCTATTCGCCGGTGGGCTACAAGCTCACCATCTGGACGCTTTCGGCGATGATGTGTGGTGTCGCCGGTGCCCTGTATGTGCCGCAGGTGGGCATCATCAACCCGAGCGAAATGAGTCCGGCGAATTCGATCGAGATCGCCATCTGGGCGGCCGTCGGCGGGCGCGCCACTTTGATCGGGCCGATTCTGGGAGCTTTCATCGTCAGCGGTGCCAAGAGCTGGCTGACCGTGGCTTACCCGGAGTTCTGGCTGTATTTTCTGGGTGCCCTGTTCATTGGTGTCACGCTGTTTTTGCCCAATGGGGTGGTTGGGCTGGCCGGGCGGCTGTTGCGCCGCGATGGGCCGCGCCAGTCAGCCCCGCCAGCGCCAGAACCATCTATGCCCAAGGGAGACCCGTCATGACCCCCGATCTGATGGAACAAGGCGCGCAGCGGGTAGAAAAGTACCAGGCCGCGCAGGCAAGCAAGGGCAGCAACACCGAGTCCGGTGGCCGGGCAGCGGGCTTTTCGCGGCTGGCGATACCCGGCGAGGTGGACATCACGCATGGCCGCATCCTGTACCTGGAAGACGTGAGTGTCAGTTTCGACGGTTTCAAGGCCATCAACAAACTCAGCCTCGACATTGCACCTGGCGAGTTGCGCTGCATCATCGGCCCCAATGGTGCTGGCAAAACCACCATGATGGACATCATCACCGGCAAAACGCGCCCGGATGAGGGCCGGGTGTTTTTTGGCAGCACGATTGATCTGCTGCGCTACAAAGAGTCCGAAATCGCCCAGATGGGCATTGGCCGCAAGTTTCAAAAGCCTACGGTGTTTGAGCAGCTCACGGTGTTTGAAAACCTGGAACTGGCGCTCAAAACCAACAAGGCGGTATCGGCATCGATGCTGTTTCGGCTCAATTCGGTGCAAAGTGACCGGCTCGCCGAGGTGCTGCACACCATCCATCTGGCAGGCAGCGTGTCGCGCCAGGCCGGCTACCTGAGTCACGGGCAAAAGCAGTGGCTGGAAATTGGCATGTTGCTGATGCAAGACCCCAAGCTGCTGCTGCTCGACGAGCCGGTGGCCGGCATGACCGATGAAGAAACCGAGCGGACTGCCGAGCTGTTTTTGTCGTTGAAAGGCCAGCATTCGCTGATGGTGGTGGAGCATGACATGAGTTTCATTAATACGATTTCCGATATCGTCACGGTGCTGTGCGACGGCTCGGTGCTGGCGCAAGGCACGCTGGCGCAGGTACAGGCCGACGAGCGGGTGATCGAGGTGTATTTGGGAAGGTAGCCGACCACCGATAGCCATAAGCCGACAACCATAAGCCGACAGCCATAAGCCGATAGCCATAAGCCGATAGCCATAAGCCGACAGCCATAAGCCGATAGCCATAAGCCGATAGCCATAAGCCGATAGCCATTTGCCATCAGGCCCGTTCGCACTGAGCTTGTCGAAGTGCGCGCGAGGTCTTCGACAAGCTCAGACCGAACGGAATTGCATATATGCTTTTAGTCAAGAACATCAACCAGTACTACGGCGGCTCGCACATTTTGCGCGATGTCAATCTGCAAGCCGAGCTGGGCAAGGTGACCGTCATTCTGGGCCGCAACGGTGTCGGCAAGACCACCTTGCTGAAAAGCCTGATGGGGCTGATTGCCATCAAGACCGGCGATATTGAATTCGATGGCAAATCAATCCAGCACGCCACCCCTTACCAGCGTGCCCGTGCCGGTATTGGTTTTGTGCCGCAGGGCCGCGAAATTTTTGCCCGGCTGACGGTGGCAGAAAACCTGGCGATGGGACTGGCCTATAAACCCGCCAGCACGCCGATACCGCCCGAGTTGTTCGAGCTGTTTCCGGTGCTTAAGCAAATGCTCAATCGCCGTGGCGGCGATCTGTCGGGCGGTCAGCAGCAGCAACTGGCGATTGCCCGGGCACTGGCGGCTGGCCCGAAGCTGCTGATGCTTGACGAGCCGACCGAAGGCATCCAGCCCAGCATCATCAAGGACATTGGCCGGGTAATTCGCATGCTGGCGGACCGGGGCGACATGGCGATTGTGCTGGTCGAGCAGTATTACGACTTCGCGCAGGAACTGGCCGACCACTATGTGGTGATGGAGCGCGGTGCCGTCAAGGCGCAAGGGCTGGGGGCCAGCATGGAAGCCGATGGCGTGCGGCAGATGGTGGCGATTTAGCGATTGGGTACTTGGGGTCGAAAGGGCGGGTTGCCTGGCACGACGATCAGCCACAGTGCCAATCGGTTACAACTTTCGACTGCCGGCCCACTAAACAGCGACATAAGCATCACAAACCCAAATGCAAGCGCAGTGCCGCATCCACCTGCGCCATCCGTTCCATCGAAACATGCCCGGCAGCAATTTTTGCCAACCGGCTTTTGTCCAAAGTGCGAACTTGTTGCGCCATTGCTTTGCTGTCTTTGCTCAAGCCAGTGTCCAAGGCCAACAGTTTGACTTCAAACGGAAAGATGCGTGAAACATTGGAGGTCAGCGGCAGCACCGTCACCACTGCGGCGGCGCGGTTGGCGGCGTTATTGCTGACGATGACAACGGGACGTGTTTTTCTGATTTCTGAGCCTTGTGCCGGGTCCAAATCGGCATAAAAAACGTCACCACGTTTCATCAGTGGCTTTCAAGGCTTGCGTGTCAAGATTGAGCCCGTCGTTGAGTGTGATGTCAAATTCGGCCGCCACTTGCCGATCTTGTTCGGCGCTTTGTGCGTAGGCTTCCGACAATTGGCTTTCTTGTTCTGCGTGTTGCAGCAATTGCAGCGCCTTGACCACCACGGCAGATCGCCCTTTGGCGGAATGTTCTGCCGCATAGCGATCAATGAAACCGAGGATAGATGAGTCCAGCGACACCGAGATTTTTTGTGCCAGTTGCATATTTCCTACCAAAGTAGCAGTTTTAGTGCTTTATCGTAGCAAAAAATTGGCCCATCATCCGGATAAAGGGGTGAAAAAAGGCAATGACTGAAGCCCAATGGCTGGCCATTCGGAATATGGGCATCATTTTTCTTTTAAGGCCGGTTGTGTTTGCATCAAGGCAGGACAAGCATCACGATCAACACGTCACTGTGCAGCACGTCGTACATGCGCCAGCCGGGGCCGAAGAACTCACGCATCTCCCATACACCATCCACTTGTTCACAAGTTGGGCAGGCTACCGGGCGCGTCGCGCACCGCGCGTTTGGCAGCGGCCACAGATGAAAAGGGTAGCGCCCCTCCCTTTTATGCTGATTTGGATATAATCAGCAGCATGAAACCACTGACCTTTTTAGCCAACACACTCCAAGTGGTGCGCGAGTTCCCGGTGGATGTGTGTCATGACATTGGTTATCAGTTGTCGCTGGTGCAGTTGGGCGAGCAGCCGCATGACTTCAAGCCCATGCCGGTGGTGGGCGCAGGGGTGCAAGAGCTGCGCGTGTGGTGCGAACAGGGCACATTTCGCACGCTCTACCTGGCGCGTTTGCCCGAAGCGGTGTATGTGTTGCACGCCTTTCAGAAAAAGACCCAGGCCACCGCCAAATCGGATATTGACCTTGCGGCGCGGCGTTACCGCGACCTCATGAAAGGACGCTGAAAAATGCAATCTCAGACTTTTACCAACGTGTTTGATGCGCTGGCAAACACGCCCGAAGAGGCGGCCAACTTGACCGCCAGGGCCACACTGATGCGTGAGCTGGCGGCATTGATCGCCCGCGAGGGCTGGACTCAAACCGAGGCGGCCCGGCGCTGTGGCGTGACCCAGCCGCGCATGAGCGACCTGCTGCGCGGGCGTATCAGCCGCTTCTCGCTCGATGCGTTGGTGAACATGGCGGCAGCTTGCGGGCAGCGCATCCACCTTGCGATGGAACCAGCGTAACAAAGCCCACACGTGGCGGCAGCTGGTGGGGTGTTGGGGTTGTTGTTCCCACTGCCGCCACGCAGCACACGCTGCGATTTCATCGGCCCAATCCAGCCCGTCCAGATACACATTGGCAAAAACTGGCTGGTCAAGTTGCCCAGCGGCAAGCCGCGTTGGCGCTCAAAAGGGGCAAACAGGTTGTGGCCGGGAAAGTAATGCTACACCGCTTCCTGCGCTTTGGAGCCGTCGATGATGCGGTCGCGCAGCGCCAGCGGCTGCATCTGTGGGCAGGCAATGCGCCGACGCAGGTCGGCCTTCAAAATGGCGTGGTCGATGGTCGGAAAGTAGCGCTAGTGCCGTAGCCCGGAAGGAGCGAAGCGGATTCCGGGTTGGAAACCAACATCAGAGCCGTGCTCTGGACAGGCGAACGCTGGTGTTTGTGATGTGATTTAGCCGGTGCATCGGGTTTTGTCGGGTCGTGTGGGATATCGGAATCCCGGAATCCGCTTCGCTCCTTCCGGGCTACGCTGGCTGGGCCGGAGCAGAAAACCGTGGTCTGTCACCTATTTTCCTGCATGGCGGTGGTTTGCATGCGGTCACCCAACTGGAATTTTTGCCGGCGCGGCAGGTTGTCCAGCACCGGAATCAGCCACAACACCAGTTGGTAGCAGCCCTCGACTGCCGCCACATTGGTGCGACCGGCGCGGGTGTCGGGGCGTTGTTCAGGCGAGTCCATGGCTTCGGGCATGAGCGGGTGGTGAGAATAAAAAATTCGGGCCGCTACGCGGCAATCAGGAATTTACTGGGGGCTTCGCCCCCAGACCCCCCAATTGCCAAAATCATCGCGTTGACTGAAACATCCATGCAAAGGGTAAGAGGGTAAAAGAGCCAAAGGGCAGCAGTTCTCAATTCAAAATCACTCAGCTAAAAACTTGTTTAAATTCAATTAGTTAAAAAATTGCTTGAAATTGAAAACGGGTAGTCAATTTGGACATGAAATATCAACCTATTGATTAATCTCTATGGGTTAATTCCGCGCCCCTTGGGGCGCTATTCTGATGCCTAAGCATCAGAGGATGTTTGGTATTTTGGCTGCTTTGTATTTAATACCCCGCCCCTCTGGGGCGGGGATTGTGCGCCCGTGAAGGCGCTAC
>CAIQOO010000090.1 GCA_903873485.1 uncultured beta proteobacterium
CGTAGCGCCTTCACGGGCGCACAATCCCCGCCCCAGAGGGGCGGGGTATTAAATACAAAGCAGCCAAAATACCAAACATCCTCTGATGCTTAGACATCAGAATAGCGCCCCAAGGGGCGCGGAATTAACCCATAGAGATTAACATTATTCGATATTGGTAAGACCAATTTACCATTTTTATCAAGTGTCATTCACCCCAAAACACATAAGCCTGTGTCATCACACCAAGGACAGCGCGTCATGAGTTCTCTGATTCAAGCCATTTCCCGCATACTGCCAGCCAAGCAAGTCATCACCGACAACTTGCGCCGCCTGGCTTATGGCACCGATGCCAGTTTTTACCGCCTGACCCCTGAGGTGGTAGCGGTGGTCGAGTCCGAGGAAGAAGTGCAGGCACTTTTGCAAACTGCGCGCGCCCACGGCAAGCCGGTGACCTTTCGGGCGGCCGGCACCAGCCTGTCGGGTCAGGCGGTGACGGACAGCGTGCTGGTGCTGATTGGTGAAGGTTTTGCCACCTGCGAGATCGGGCCTGCGGCCGCCACGGTACGGGTTGGCCCCGGCATCATTGGCGGCGAGGTCAATTACCGGCTGGCCCCCCTGGGCCGCAAAATTGGCCCCGACCCGGCCTCCATCAATGCCTGCAAAATTGGCGGCATTGCCGCCAACAATGCCTCTGGCATGTGCTGCGGCACCGCACAAAACAGCTACCGCACGCTGACTGGCATGCGGGTGGTGCTGGCCGACGGCGAATTGCTCGATACCGAAGACCCTTACAGCGTGGCGCGTTTTCGCCAAAGCCATGCCAGTCTGGTGACTGAGCTGGCGCGCCTGGGCCGTGCCACCCGAGCCGACGAGGCACTGGCGGCGCGCATTCGCCACAAGTACCGCCTCAAGAACACCACCGGCTACAGCCTGAATGCGCTAATCGATTTTGAAGATCCGATCGACATCCTGGCGCACCTGATGATTGGCTCCGAAGGCACCTTGGGTTTTATCTCGCGCATTACCTTCAACACCGTGGCAGAAGACCCGTTCAAGGCCAGCGCCCTGGTGTTCTTTCCGACCATCGAGAGCGCCTGCCAGGCCGTCATTGGCCTTAAAAAGCAGCCGGTGTCAGCGGTCGAATTGCTGGATCGCCCGGCGCTGCGTTCGGTGCAGGACAAGCCTGGCATGCCGCCCGCCATGCGCGCCCTGAGCGACGATGCGGCGGCCCTGCTGATTGAGGTGCGCAGCGAAACTGCGGTCACCCTGCAACTGCGCATGGATGCCGCCCTGGCGGCCCTGACCGGCATCGCCACAGTAGAACCTGCCAGCTTCTCCACCGACCCCGCCACCTGCGAGATGTACTGGAAAGTGCGCAAGGGCACTTTCCCGTCGGTCGGGGCCATGCGCCGCACCGGCACCACCGTGATCATTGAAGATGTTGCCTTTCCGGTCGAATCGCTGGCCGCCGCCACGCTGGATTTGCAGGCCCTATTGCGTCGGCATGGCTACAGCGAGGGCATCATCTTTGGTCATGCACTCGAAGGCAACCTGCATTTCGTGTTCACGCAGGATTTTTCCGAGCAGGCCGAGATTGACCGCTACGCCCGCTTTATGGACGACATCTGCCTGCTGGTGGTGGACAAGTACGATGGCTCGCTCAAGGCCGAGCATGGTACTGGCCGCAACATGGCACCATTTGTCGAAAAAGAATGGGGCAAACAGGCCACCGATTTGATGCGGCGCATCAAGCAACTGCTTGATCCGGCCAATCTGCTCAACCCCGGTGTGATTCTCAATGATGACCCGCAGGCGCACCTGAAAAACCTCAAGCCGATGCCGGCTGCCGAAGAAATTGTCGATCGCTGCATTGAATGCGGTTTTTGCGAGCCGCTGTGCCCCTCGCACCGGCTGACGCTATCACCGCGCCAGCGCATTGTGAGCTGGCGCGAACTCTCGCGCCGCGCTGCCGCCGGCGAGAGTGGTGCCGATGTCGAGGCCGATTTTGCCTATTTCGGGCTGGACACTTGCGCTGGTTGCGGGCTGTGCTCTACCGCCTGCCCGGTCAGCATTGACACCGGTGAACTGACACGTTTGTTGCGCGGACGCGGCATGGGCAGCACCTCGCACAAGGTAGCGCAGTGGACTTCTGGCAATTTTGACAAGGTGGCCACGTTGTCGCGGGTTGGTCTGAGTCTGGGCCATGCCGCCTCCAGCCTGGTCGGTGGCGATTTGGTGGCGCGCCTGTCGGGAGGAACCTGGAAGCGCGGCATGCCCCATGCCGGCAAAACGCCCACCGAATACCGTGGCGATGGCGACCCGGTGGTGTATTTCCCGGCCTGCGGCGGGCGCATCTTTGGTGCCAATAGCACCGATGAAGCCACCCTGCCCGAAGTCATCATGGACTTGCTGGTGCGGGCTGGCTACGCGCCGCGCCTGCCGACAGGTTTTGACAAGCTGTGCTGCGGCCAGATGATGGCCAGCAAAGGCATGAGCGAAGAGGCCGATGCCATGGCCGAGGCCGTGACGACCGCTTTGCTCAAAGCCGCCGACAACGGCCAGGGCGGCTACTACCCGGTCATCATGGATGCCAGCACCTGCTCGGTGCGCATGCAAAAGGTGCTGGCCGGTCGCCTGACGCTGCTGGACTTTCATGAGTTTGCCCACGATGCCCTGCTGCCGCGCCTGCGCATCACGCGCAAGCCCGGCCCGATTGCACTGCATATCAATTGCAGCTTATTGCCTATTATTTATACAATCATGCACAGTGCTGCACAATGCCACCCAATGAAAACAAAGACTTACTGTGCAGCACTGTGCATAGTCTGTACAGTATTGTTTTTCGTACTTTTTTCGTACAAATCACAAAATCATAGCAATGACCACTTTATCAACCGTTTCAGCCCGGCAAAAACTCAAGGTTCGACGTGAACCCCATTGGGAAAAAATGGCGCAAGGAAACTATTTGGGCTTTCGCAAGATGAGTGCAGCTTCATCATGTTGGCTGGCACGCTCGCGCGACACCGAAACCGGCAAACAGCGGTTCAAGAGCTTGTCTGACTTTTCACACCTGCCAGCAAATGAGCAATGGCGGGCGGCAAAAGATGATGCACAAAACTGGTTCAACCACCTCGATAAAGGCGGCTTGGTGACTGGCTTAACCGTGCTTGCGGCTTGCGAGCGGTTCATTCAAAACCTGATCGACACCGGGCACGCCGGGCAGGCTACGCAATACCGGCAGCGGTTTGATAACTCAGTCAAGCCATACGCCAAATTTGCCGGGCTACAGGTTGCAAAAATGTTGCCCCGTGATGTTCAGGCATGGCGGGCGGCTTTTGAAAAATCGACTTGCCTTATCGGGCCACGCAAGGGCGAGGTTAAAAGCTCATCAACAATTAACCGAGATATGGCAGCACTGCGAGCGGCGTTAAACCATGCTCTGCGCGACGGCTATGTGACCACCGACCACGCCTGGAAGCGGGCCTTGGAGTCGGTGACTGGTGCCACCGGGCAGCGTGATGTTTATCTAACCCGACAGCAGCGTGACGCACTGGTGAGCGCGGCAACACCGCAGATACAGCCGTTTTTCATGGCAGCTTGCTTGCTACCAGTTCGACCTGGTGCCTTGGCAAAACTGCTGGTTTGCGACTTTGCCAAGGGCACCGGCACACTGCGACTGGATGACAAAACCGGCAAGCGCACTATTGCCCTGCCAGCGTCAACTGTGGCATTTTTTGCGGCTCAGTGCAAATCAAAATTGCCGACAGCGCCGATATTCACCAACAGCACCGGCAAAGCCTGGCAGAAAAACACCTGGCGCAAGCCAATCAAAGCTGCTGCACTTGCCACTGGCCTGGGTGATGAAACGGTTGCTTATTCGTTGCGGCACAGCACCATCACCGATCTGGTTCAGGGAGGCGTTGACTTGCTGACAGTTGCGCAGTTGAGCGGCACCAGTGTTGCCATGATTCAGGCGCACTACGGACATTTGACGGCAAAGCATGGCGCGACTGCTTTGCAGATACTGGCCTGATACCGATTGGCTATTGATGTTTGTTTTTTTCATTGAAAGAATTGCAAAAACCGAGGCTGAAAGTCAGTTTTGATCTAGCTGAATGTGCCTATAGAATGCAGTCCTGTGCAAAGTTGTATAAAACACCAGTCGGGTTTACCCTGACTTTTTTTGATTGGAAAACATGAAAGCAAAAGGCTCAAAATCCATGAACCGCTTAATTATGTGCATCGGCGGGAGCGACAGCGAATACTCTCACACCGACCATGCTCTTAAGGCGTTTGGTTTTCGGCGCGAGTGGACGACTACCCCCCTTGTTCCATCGTTGGCAATCACCAACGATATGCCCGAATCCGGCGGCGGCGGCGGCGAATCAGCAGCAACGCCTGAAGTTGCGGCGGCTGATGACGATGACGGCGGCGACGCAGATAGCGACCCCGACAGGCGACCCCGACAGTTTCAAATAACCCCGGCACTTTTCACCTTTGCAGTCCTTGAGAGATATGTCTCGTTAAACCGGACTCGCATCTATGACCTTATTCGACAAGGCAAGTTTCCCCCACCGTTAAAAATTGGTAAGTCATCACGCTGGCAGCGCAGCGCAATAGATGGCTGGATAGCGGCTCAGGCACGTTCAACAACGGCGCAAAGGTGAACACCTGTGCGCACCACCAGCAACGGCGCTACGCCGGGCCTAGTCACGCCTGATCGACCAAAGAAAAAGCCTGGCAGGGCAGACACCCTGGCAGGCTTTGAAAATAAGAAACTTGAAGCGTTGATTGTATCGGTTTTCAATGGCAGCGACCGCCATTGTGTTGGCCGCATGGGTTTTAAAGACACTGGATAGCTGCTATTTTATCAATAGCACACTGCGCACTATCCATAAGGGCTATAGCCCGAAAACCTTTAAAGAAACTTGAACCCATGAAATACCTGCAATCCCTGGCGCATTCTGGCGCTAGAATCCGTCTCGGTGCTAACAACACCGAATCCGAAGCGTCTAACCTCTACGTCAACGAGGTTTTTCCACACCAAGAATTTATGGTTTTGGTCGTGGGACGGGCCTACCCGCAAGGATGGCCGCATCGCTTCGGAGATGTTGTTAAGTCCCACGTCCATTCGCTTGATCTAACAAGTCAGCGAATGGTTTTTGAGTTCCCCGAAGGAATCAAGACCATGACCACCACGTCACCCCGTGCCACTGCGCACACCACCACGCCGGGCACCCCTGCCCGCTTTCAGTCATCAATCACCGCACCGGTTCGACTGGTTCAGCCGATTGATGCGCACACCGCTATTGCGCGTCACCAGCACGTCCAAAACGCAATCAGCACCGCAAGCTGGCACCTGCGACATGGCCGCATCAACGAGGCCACCGGGCGTATTCTGAGTGCAGCGCGAGTGCTGAAGAACTTGTGTTCTGAAAGTGCAGGCACGCAATGAACAGCCACGCCCTGACACCAGACCAACTAGCAGAGCAAGCTGGACACATGGAAATGCACAACGCACTCAAGGCCATGCAACAAGCGCCCACCCAAGAAGCCCGGCTTACCCTTCTTGTAGATGCATTGTGTGGAATTTTCGAGAGTAACAACCCTTTGGCGCTTGCTGGTGCAGCAGTCGCAATACTCCCTTTCCTTGATCGTGGATTGTCGGGAGTTGCAGTATGACCACCAGCAACCGGGCTAAACATTTGCCAGCCACAAAAGCACCCTGGGCACCACTGAAGGCAACACCCGCAGACCTTAAAAAAGCGCGGCAAACCTTGCTTACCCGCATCGACAACATTCGCACCGAAGCCAAATTGGAGGATGCTGATTTTGTTGCGATTGACGGCATGGCCTGGCACCTGCGCGAGGATGCCTACACCTGCCGTGTTTTGTATGAAGCCCTGAAAAAGGCGGCAGCGCGGCAGCAATCAAAACCCATTGCAAGCAAAAAGGCGGGCGCATGATGATCGACCAAAAGCACCCCTCATTGGTTGATTATTTTCAGCCAAAACATACCTGCCCTGTGAAGATTGAAATTCAATATATCACCGAGGCGATTCAGCGTCAATTGCGAGCGCCAGATATTGACATTGTTTCTATCGACATGATGGCTAAACAATTGGCCGGTTTCATCAAGATAGCCAAGGGCAACAATAACATACGCGCCAACTTAAGCCGGTGTAAGCGTTCTGTCAGGTAAATTTTCTCCCATATTTTTGCTCATTTAAATAAATTTCTAAAAGAATTTTTGTAATTTTTCTCCATCATTTTTAGATATTTACCTTTCAAGGTAATAAA
>CAIQOO010000091.1 GCA_903873485.1 uncultured beta proteobacterium
CCTTCAGACACACCGCGCCACCTTCGCCAATACCAGCCATTTCCATCGCTCTCATCAGTTGCACTCCGTTTCGTTGAACATGCTCCTGACAGTAGCGAAATCATCAAACTATTTCATGCAGGCTCACCGGAGGGACACGATGGTGTCATCATGGTCAGCATCAACGATGAAAACCGCGCCCGGCTTGAGTTGCTGATGGACGAAGTGTTGCCGGGGCGAAAACTTGGCTCCTTCGTCTGGAAAGGCCGAACAAGGCAACGTGATTACCGTCGAAATGCCCAACCTGATCATCTCGTTCCGCCAAAAACCCCCGACGTTCAGTTACCTGGATGGATTGAAGAACGGCTGATGGGTGTTGGTAAGGGCGGCATGGATTTAGAAAATCGTCTTACATCCGCCCTTACATCATTCATTCCAAGAAAAAAGCCTGCTATTTTTTATGTAGCAGGCTTTCTATATGTATCAAGTGGTGCCCGGGGCCGGACTCGAACCGGCACGCCTTGCGGCGGGGGATTTTGAGTCCCCTGAGTCTACCAATTTCACCACCCGGGCAGCGAGTAGCAAGGCGCAAATTATGGCACAGTGTGGGTTATGAAATATCCAACCATTGAAGATTTGATCGGCAAAACCCCGCTGGTGCGCCTGCAACGCATCGCCAGCACCCATTGTCAGCAACATGGCAATGTGATTCTTGGCAAACTCGAAGGCAACAACCCGGCCGGGTCGGTCAAGGACCGGGCGGCGTTTTCAATGATTGCGCGGGCGCAGCAGCGCGGCGACATCAAGCCGGGCGACACGCTGATCGAAGCCACTTCGGGCAACACCGGCATTGCGCTGGCCATGGCTGCCGCCGTCAAGGGTTACCGGATGATTTTGATCATGCCCGAAGACCTGTCGATCGAGCGCGCCCAGACCATGCGGGCCTTTGGTGCCGAGCTGATTCTGACTCCCAAAAGCGGTGGCATGGAGTATTCGCGCGATCTGGCCGACCAGATGCAGCGCGACGGCAAGGGGCGTGTGCTGGACCAGTTTGCCAATGCCGACAATCCGCGCATTCACCTGGAAACCACCGGCCCCGAGATCTGGACTGACACCAAAGGCAAGGTCACCCACTTTGTCAGCGCCATGGGCACCACCGGCACCATCACCGGGGTGTCGCAGTTTCTGAAAAAGAAAAACCCGGCCATCAAGGTGATTGGTGTGCAGCCCAGCGAAGGCTCCCGCATTCCGGGCATTCGCAAGTGGCCACAAGCCTATTTGCCCAAAATTTACGATCCAACCCATGTCGATGAGTTGATGTATGTCAGCCAGGAAGACGCTGAGGACATGTGCCGCCGGATGGCGCGTGAAGAAGGCATTTTTGCCGGCATTTCAGCCGCCGGCGCCTGCTGGGTGGCAAAACAGATTGCCCAGCGCGAGCGGCACGCGACAATCGTGTTTGTGGTCTGTGACCGGGGTGACCGGTATCTATCGACCGGTGTGTTCCCGGCCTGAGGCTCGGGCCAGCAAATCAATCTTGGAAAAAATAATGCAAACTGACAAAGAAGTTGATGCCAGCGGCCTGAATTGCCCGCTCCCGATTCTGAAAGCCAAAAAGGCGCTGAGCGAACTGCAAAGCGGCCAGACCCTGAAGGTGATTGCGACCGATGCCGGTTCGATCCGCGACTTTCAGGCCTTCGCCAAGCAAACCGGCAACGAGTTGGTGGAGCAGCAAACCGTGGACGGCAGCTTCATCCACGTGCTGCGTCGTCGCTGATCAGCCCAGCCGGGCCAACTGGTCTTTGACTTTGGCCAGCGTGGCTTCAAAGTCGGCAAGGCGTTTGCGCTCTTGCTCAATTACCGCTGCGGGTGCTCTGGCAACAAACGATTGATTGCCCAGTTTGCCGTCGGCTTTGCTGATTTCACCTTCCAGCCTGGCCAGTTCCTTGCCCAGGCGGGTTTTTTCGGCGGCCACGTCGATTGCCATGTAGAGGCAAATGCGTGTCTTGCCGACTACCGCCACCGGTGCCGTTTGGGCAGCGGCGGCCCAGGCGGCCTCATAGTCAAACACCCGAACCTCGTTGAGCTTGGCCAGCGCCTGCAACACCGGTGCGGCCTCGGTCATGAAGCTAGCTTCTCCCGGCGCATCGGCCAACACCAACAGCGGCAGGCGGGTAGCGGGCGACACATTCATTTCGCCGCGCAGGTTGCGGCAGGCATCGACCAGGGTTTTTAATTTGGCGACATGGGCAATCGCTGCCTCGTCAATGCGCTCGGGCTGGCAAACTGGATAGGCGGCAATCGCCACCGAGGCTCCGGCGCGGCCTGCCACCGGCGCCACTTTTTGCCACAGTTCTTCGGTGACAAACGGGATTACTGGGTGGGCCAGACGCAAGATGGTCTCTAACGTGCGAATCAGGGTGCGGCGGGTTGCGCGTTGTTGCGCTTCATGGCCGGTCTGGATTTGCACCTTGGCAATTTCCAGATACCAGTCACAAAACTGGTTCCAGACAAAGTCGTAAAGGGTGCTGGCGACGTTGTCGAGGCGGTATTCTGCAAAACCATGGGCTACCTCAGCCTCGGCGCGCTGCAGCAGCGAGACGATCCAGCGGTCGGCGGCGCTGAAGTCCAGATAGGTGCCGGTTGCGCATTCGCTGGCCGGGTGGTCGTTCAAGCCGCAGTCCTGACCTTCGCAGTTCATCAGCACAAAGCGGCTGGCGTTCCACAGCTTGTTGCAGAAGTTGCGGTAGCCTTCGCAGCGTTTGGCATCAAAGTTGATTGAGCGACCCAGCGAGGCCAGCGACGCAAAGGTAAAGCGCAGGGCATCGGCACCAAAGGCCGGAATGCCGGCGGGGAATTCCTTTTCGGTGTTTTTGCGGACCTGTGGCGCGGTTTCTGGCTTGCGCAGGCCCTCTGCGCGCTTGACCAGCAGTTCGGGCAGGGCAATGCCATCGATCAGATCCACCGGGTCAAGTACGTTGCCCTCGGATTTGCTCATTTTGTGGCCCTGGGCATCACGTACCAGGCCGTGGATATAGACGTGTCTGAATGGCACCAGGCCGGTGAAATGGGTGGTCATCATGATCATCCGGGCGACCCAGAAGAAGATGATGTCGTAGCCGGTGACCAGCACGCTGCTGGGCAGGTAGAGGTCGATGTCGGTCAGGCTGCTGTTGCGTACTGTCTCGTCTGGCCCGCTGCTTGCTGCAACATCGTTGCCCCAGCCCATGGTGCTGAAGGGCACCAGGGCGCTAGAGTACCAAGTGTCCAGCACATCTTCATCCCTGGTCAGGGCGCCAGAATATCCATCTTTTAGTGCTCTAGCCCTTGCCTCATCTGCGCTTCTAGCTACAAAAACAGTACCATCTTCAGCGTACCAGGCGGGAATCTGATGGCCCCACCAAAGCTGGCGGCTGATGCACCAGTCCTGGATGTTGTTCATCCATTGGTTATAGGTATTGACCCAGTTCTCGGGCACAAACTTGACGGCACCGGATTGCACCGCGTCGATGGCTTTCTGCGTGATGCTTTTCCCGCTGGGGTCTTGCGGGCTGACCTTGCTCATCGCCACAAACCACTGATCGGTCAGCATCGGCTCGATGATCTGACTGGTGCGGGCGCAGCGTGGCACCATCAGCTTGTGTTTTTTGACTTCGACCAGCAGGCCCAGCGCTTCAAGGTCTTTGACGATTTGCTGGCGGGCGGCAAAACGGTCCAGGCCCTGATAGACCGCCGGAGCTTGCGCGTTGATCTTCGCATCGAGCGTCAGCACGCAGATCATCGGCAGCTTGTGGCGCTGACCCACCGCGTAGTCGTTTTGGTCATGTGCCGGGGTGACCTTGACCACGCCGGTGCCAAAAGCCTTGTCCACATAGTCGTCGGCAATGATCGGAATGCTGCGGTTGCACAGCGGCAAGGTGACCTGTTTGCCGAGCAGATGCGTGTAACGCTCATCCTCGGGATGCACCATGGCGGCGACATCGCCGAGCATGGTCTCGGGGCGTGTCGTGGCGACCACCAAACCCTTTGCGATTTCGCCATTCACCAGTTGCGGGCCGTCGGCAAACGGATACATGATGTGCCAAAGAAAGCCATCTTCCTCTTCACTCTCCACTTCCAGGTCAGACACCGCGCTCATCAGCACCGGGTCCCAGTTGACCAGGCGCTTGCCACGGTAGATCAGGCCCTGCTCGTACAACTGAACAAAGGTTTCGGTCACGGTTTGCGACAACTTCTCGTCCATGGTGAAGTATTCGCGGCTCCAATCGACACTGTCGCCCATGCGGCGCATTTGCGTCGTGATGGTGTTGCCGCTTTTCTCTTTCCATTCCCAGACTTTGGCGACGAAATTTTTGCGCGCCTCAAACGGCGTTGATCCCATGTTATGGCGGCTGATGCCGGCCGCCTGCAATTGGCGCTCGACCACGATTTGCGTGGCAATGCCGGCATGGTCGGTGCCGGGAATCCAGGCGGTGTTGAACCCGGCCATGCGGTGGTAACGCGTCAGGCTGTCCATGATGGTCTGGTTGAACGCATGGCCCATGTGCAGCGTGCCGGTCACGTTGGGCGGCGGCAACTGGATGCAGAAGTTGTCGCCGCGCGCGGCGGCCTGTGCGTCGGGCGCGCTGCTGCCCCGGTAGCCCGCCACCCCGTAGCCGCGTTTTTCCCACTCCAGGCCCCAACGGGCTTCAAGCGCAGCAGGCTCGAACGATTTGGACAGGCTGTTGAGGCCGGGTTGTAGCAAGGTGTCGGTCATGGTGTGTCTGAAATGGCGTTGCGGCGCAAAGAGGCTGCAAGGGATGGATGGTGTTTGGTCGGGCTGCGATTTTATTCGACGGTCAATACCTCGCCTCGCGCAGAAGGTGTACCGGCTCCAAGCCGCCCACAGGCGGTTTTGTTTTAACATGCCCCGATGAGCACCATCACCTTCGACACTCTCAAATTTGCCGATACCCTCAAGGCGGCAGGCATACCCGATAAACAAGCAGAGGCGCAAGCGCGTGCGGTGGCCGAGGCTTTTTCAACCAACGCATCGGAACTGGCAACCAAGGCTGATGTACGCGATTTGCGAAGCGAAATGGAATTGATGCGGCGCGATATGCTGACGATGGAACAACGCCTGACCATCAAACTCGGCGCGTTTTTGGCGGTCTTCGCGGGCATCATCATCGCTGCACTCAAGGCGTTTTGAGAACACTCTTGGTTATTTCTTTGAAGTTGCATCATGATTATTTTTTCTTGAATTTATTAACCATCGGAGTCTCATAATGACTTATCTTTCTGGCCAATCCATTGGCAATGATCTTCTAAAACTTCGCCCAAACCATGTTATGGTGGCTTATTTGGGGGTTGATTGGGCGAAATTTTTGCCAAACATAAATAAAATAGAACGTCTGGTGGTGCAACCCAATCCACCCACCAATCCTCAAGCGCTGAGCAATATTGCTACCCTTATTGGCTGGAACAAAATCCGTTTTTTGGATAATCTTCATGCAAAAGTCTATATTCACCTCAAGTCTGATGGCAAGTCAGGCAAAGCCATTGTTGGCAGCCCGAACCTGACGGCCAATGGCTTGGGTGGAAGTGGCTTGTACGAAGCGGCGGTAAGGTTTGATTTTCAAGTGACCGATGCAGGAAGTCCGGATGGTCTGCTGACATCTTTCGACAGTGTTTGGGAAATGGCTGACCAACAATACCCTGATGAAGTCTCCAAAATACGTCGCTTGGAAAAATTGGTAGAGGATTCAAAAAAATACTGGTCGAGAGGTGTGAGTCATATCAGTCCACATCCAGATACAGGAAAAACACCAAGCATTTGTGAATATGGCTCTGAATGGAAAATGGATTTTTGGCCTGCTTCTTATGTACAAGATGACGTGAAATTCAAAGGAGATGCGCTTAAAGCGCAAAAGGCAGGTCGTTTCAAAGAATTATTTGCTTGCGTATGTAATGATGATCAGATTGTTTTAGATAAGACTTGTGAACGTTGGATTTTACAATGGCGTATTACTAATCAAGGTCTACCATATCAAAGAACTCATCTTTCTTGGCTCTATATTCACAATGTTTTTCCAAATTCCGTCGTGAGCCAAGCGCCTTATTCTTCTGTTTTAATAGAAGCCAATGACCGGGGGCCACGCCCAACCCCACCTTTTGAGCTAGACGAAAAGACAGAAAAGGCAATCAAAACCGTGCTGGGCAGACCAAAATACCAAGCTTTCTGGGAACAGCCTGCCGATGGAACCGGCTGGAAAACGCAGCACATCAACGATTTGATGCCCGACTGGCTGGCCGATGTCATCGCAGAGCGCGGCTGTCCCTGATCAGGTGATATGGCGTACAGCATTGGAGAGTAGATTGCCCAGGGCGTGGTGCGACATCAGCCGTCCAGTGTGCGCCCGAGGCGATCCCTGACAAGCCCGAACCTATTGCCGATGGTTTCCGTCTATCTCGTCGCCCCCCTCAAAGTCGGAATGTTCAGTGGCAGAAGACCCGTCTGGTTAAGCACTCTTTCAAACACGCCCGCGCTAAATAAAATAGGGGTAGGAAAGGACACCGTCCTCCCCTCCCTCCGAACCGTGCGTGCGGTTTTCCCGCACACGGCTCTCCAGTCAGTGGTTTCCACATCGGGATTGGCTCGCTGATATTCAGGGTGCGTCGTGGTGAACA
>CAIQOO010000092.1 GCA_903873485.1 uncultured beta proteobacterium
GCTTTCTTCAGCACGGCCGAATTGGCCCACATCCAGTTGACGCGGTGCACGTTGACCGGGGCGGCCACGTATTTGCCTTTGTACTTCATCACGTCGGCCACCACCGTCGGCAGCAGCGCATCCCACTTTTCGGCGGTCGCCACCGTAGTCAGGTCGGCCAAAACGCCCTCGGCTGCCCACTCCTGAATCGCTGGCCCCTTGATCTGGGCGGCTGCTGGCGGGTTGCCGGCAACGACACGGCTCTTGAGCACGGTCATGGCGTTGTCACCACCACCACCGGCAACCGCGAAGTCTTTCCAGGTATTGCCTTTGGCCTGCATGATTTTTTTCAGTTCGCCCACCGACTTGGCTTCGCCGCCGGATGTCCACCAGTGCAGTACCTCTACTTCAGCGGCCATGACGCTGGATCCAGCCATAACAAATGCGACGGCGCTTGCCAATTGGGAAAGTTTCAACATGTGATCTCCTGTGTGTGCCTGGCCAGCCGCGTCAGCTCGCAAGGCGAGGGTTGATTCGTGCAGACACCGTGTTGCACGAATTAATTAATTGTTAATTAATTTTGAAAGAAAAGCAATCAGGATTTACCCTTGGTTGTTGTAATGGGCTGCGCATGAATGCCCCCGCCTGCTAAGACTCCGTTAAGACAGCTCGGCTATCCTGTAGCCCTGTTCAAACAAAAGACTAACCATGAAGCCCAATTTCCGCATCTGCACCCTGCTGGCCTGCCTGGCAACTGCTGCCGCCCTGCCGCTGTCCGCCGTTGCCAACCCGATTCTCGATGGCTACCGCGCCGCCGCCAAACAGGACAACGCCGCGTTCAAGGACTTCAGCGCCGCAGCCGGGCAAAAGCTCTACACCACGGCAGGCCCGAACCAGCTCTCATGCTCGTCATGCCACACCGATTCGCCGAAAAACCCGGGCAAACACGCCAAGACCAACAAGGTGATCGAGCCGCTGGCGCCCAGCGCCAACCCGAAACGCTTCACCGATGCCGCCCAGGTTGAAAAATGGTTCAAGCGCAATTGCAACGATGCGCTGGCGCGGGCCTGCACCACCCAGGAAAAAGGCGACTTCATGACCTATGTGCTGTCGGTCAAATAAGATGCGTGCCATGAAACCCATCAAGCTGTTGCTGCTGACGGCGCTGGCTGCTGTCTCCTTTGGGGTCCAGGCCAAGTACAACGGCGAAGACCGGGGCAAGCCGCTGATGCCAGCCCAATCCAATGCCAAATGGCTGGCCGAATGCGGCGGCTGCCACATGGCTTTTCCGCCCGGCTTGCTGCCAGCGGCTTCCTGGAAAAAAATCATGACCGGGCTTGACAAGCACTTTGACACCGATGCGTCGCTGCCGGCCCAGGATGTGCAGGACATCACCGACTATCTGGTGAAATTCCAGTCCAACCGCTGGACTGCCCCCACCGCGCCGCTGCGCATTTCAGAGAGCGCCTGGTTCAAGAGCAAGCACGGCAGCGGCGAGATCAATCCGGCAGTCTGGAAGCGTGAATCGGTCAAAAGCCCGGCCAACTGCATGGCCTGCCACAGCGCTGCCGACAAGGGCGACTTCAACGAACGCAACATCAAAATACCCAAGTAACGGCGCATCCGGCAATAACCGGCACAAGTTGTCGCCGGACCGACCCCCGTGACCCCGGCTGACGGTGCCACACACAGCCAAAACCCTGCAAGAGTTTTCCATGCAACGCACCCTGATCTGGGACATCCCGACCCGCCTGTTTCACTGGACGCTGGCCATCAGCTTTGGGCTGGCCTGGCTAACTGCCGAGTCTGACCGCTGGTTGCCGGTTCACGTCTTTTTGGGCTATCTGATGCTTGGTCTGGTGGGCTTTCGGGTGGCATGGGGCTTTGTCGGGTCGCACTTTTCCCGTTTTGCCAGCTTCTGGTTTGGCCCGAAGCAGGCATTGACCTACCTGAAAGACATCGCCGGGGGTCACGCTGCCCGTCATGTTGGTCACAACCCGACCGGCAGCGTGGCAATTTACCTTCTGTTGGCGTTGACGGTGGCAGCCGGTGTCACTGGCATCCTGACGCTCGGCGGTGACGAACGTCAGGGTTTGGCCGCTGGCTGGCTCAGTTTCTCGCAGGGCAAGCTGCTCAAGAACTTGCATGAAATGGCTGCAACCTTGATGCTGGTGGTGGTGCTCGGACACATCACCGGGGTGCTGGTGGAAAGCGTGATCCACCGGGAAAACCTGGCGCGCGCCATGCTCACCGGCTTCAAGCTGGCCGCCGCCAACACCCCCAAAACCTTGGCCCGTGGCTGGATTGGCGCTGCCTTGTTACTGGCCATGCTGGGTTTTGCGGGCTGGTGGTTTAAATACGCACTGGAGCAAAAAATCGACACCCAAGCCTGGCATGTTGCGTCCCACACCGGCGCTGTGCAAGCCCCCCATGTCAAGTTTGTTGGCAAGGTCTTGCCCGACAACGCCAGGTGGCGCGAGGAATGTGGCAGTTGCCACGCAGCGTTTTACCCGGCGCTGCTGCCGGCCCGTTCATGGCAAAAAATGATGGACGAACAAAGTCGGCACTTTGGCACCGACCTGGGTCTGGACCCGGCCAGCAGCGCAGCGGTGCTGAAGTTCATGGTGGACAACGCAGCCGACGCGCAGCAGACCGAAGCCGGCTTCAAGATTGACCAGTCGGTAGCCAAAAATGAAATCCCCCAGCGCATCACCGGCACCGCTTACTGGATCAGGAAACACCGTGACATCGCTGCCGCCGACTGGGCCAATCCGCAGGTCTTGAGCAACAACAACTGCCCCGCCTGCCACAGCGACGCCGACGCCGGCACCTTTGAAGACGGTGCCATGCAGATACCAAAAAAATAGCTTGCAGGGCAGCCTGGCCCCATAAAATGCGCCGATGAACACCCCGGCAACGCCAGTCCTGCCACGGCGCAAGCTGCCCATCGGCCTCTACAGGTTGGCATCAACAGTCGAAACGCTGGTGCGCGTGCCAAAGGCTAAAATATGAGTGTTTTCGGCCTCTAGCCCTTGTCCCGCTTGCGCTGGCAGCTATTTTATTTGCAGCATCTATCTGCCATCCAAAAAAATGGCTGCACTGCCTGAACAGGCATCCATCAACCCTCGCACAGTCCCAGGAATATCTGGCCGTTAAGAATACCGGTATGGGCACGGGCACGAAACCGGGTCAGCGCCGGCGGCACACTCCACCAATAGCTCTCGCTGCCATGTGCATCAAAGGTCGATGCCAGGTCAGACCAGGGCAAGGTGCTTGGACTCATGCCTTGCGGCAAGGTTCGTTCGGCATCCTGGATATCCGCCGGATTCATCAAGACCTGCTCCAGGGCTGCCTGTAGTTGCGCATCAAGCTCATCAATTCCCAATCTTGCCACTTGCGCCTGCGCGATCACTTCGCCCCAGGCTAGACACAAACTGGCGGCACTCGGCACCAACTCGGCAATGCGGCCAGCAGGCACAGGCAAAGTGACCAAAAACGGATAATTGCGCCCCACGCGATCACAAGAGGGTGCCAATACCCCCAATTGGCTGAGTGGAATACCCGCTTGGGCTGGCAACAAAAACCCCCACTTTGGGCAGCCACGCCAGACATCCCATCCGCTGACACCGCCGCCTGCCTTGAGCGACTCCATGCCGGACGCACACAGATGATCCCAGAATTGCTGCAGCGGATAAGGCATGCGGCGCGAAACAAAATCACCCACGCTTGGCAGCTTGCCAAACCAGGCAAAGCCGGGTGTGGCCAACGCACTGCCGTTGGCAACTGGGTTGCCGTTCGGGATTGGAGCGGCAGCCATGATCAATTCAGCCCCGGGCAGCCAAATCCCTCAAGTTGCGGCAAGCGCAACGGGTTACGCACGGACTGCGCCGTGAACTCGATGCTGACGGTACGCCCTTCCACCACAAAGTTGACCAGCAGACGCTCAGGAGGCGTACCACCTTGTACCTGACCGCGGTCAATCAGCCGATGCAACGCCCAGGCACCCTCGGTTGCCAGTGCCGGGGTGGGCTTGCCGCCGACCAGAAGGCGAACCTGATTGGTGCCGCGCACGCCAGGCCAACTGATTCGCTTGGAGCCGTCGTTGCCCGGACTGGCCACGACACTTTGACCATCAATGTCGAGTTCGAGTTTGTCGGCACCGCCGGTCTGGCTAAATCGGATGATCAGGTCAAACTTCATGGTCCGGCTGCCGGGTGCGAAAAACGCATCGCGAATGATCGAGGCGCGCTGGAACTGCGCCAGGTCGGCAGCAGAACCGGCAGCGGCACCCTCGGGGCCTGGTCGCGGTGCCCAGGTGGCTTTGGAGGTATCAACGAAGGCCGCAAGGTTCTTCTGGAAGGTCTCGTCCATCAGCCCGCCGGGTGAAAAAACCTGTGCAAAATCGTTGGCTTGAACATCTTGCTGGGCACTCCGGGAGAATGGGTAACGCTTGCCAATGACGGCCGCACAGGTTTGCCCAACCCCGCCCTTGACGTTGGCACTGGCACCGCTGCGGGCACCTCCGGCAACCTGCTGTGAAGCTTGGGCCAGTAATGCCTCAAGCACCGGACGCACGGGCGGTGGCATGCGCGCCACCGCAGAGCGCAACCGGTTTTCGGCATCCTGGGTACGCGGGATGGCACCACTGCGCAAAGCACTGTCGGCGGCTACCAGGCTGGCCTGAAAATCATCTAGTACCTTGCTCAGCAAGTCAACGGGGGCCGTGCCGGGCGGACCCTTGGTGATTGCATGCAGTTGTGCAAATGGTCCTTGAACAATCATCTCGATCCGGTTGTCCAGGCCGGTGCTGCCGCTCGGGCCACCAATCCCCAGGCTGGCTGCCCGCGTGACCTCTTGCTTCAGGCGGTCCAGCCGTTCCAGCGCCTGATCGACCCGGGTCGTGGCACCGGCTTCAGGACGAATCAGCGTGGTTTCGCGCGCCGCCGCACGCGTCAGCAGCAGCAGGGGCGAATCAGCGCCAGCCAGCGTGCGCACAACCTGGATCGTCTCGGCCAAGTCATTGCGTGGAATCAGCCGTACATCGCCCAGGTAGTCCTGCCACATCTTGGCGTACTCGGTCAGATAAAGGCGCGTGATTTGCTGTGACTGCTGCATCACCTCACCAGGATTGGGGATCATTTGAGCCGCCGTAGGACTGGCACGACCCAACACCCAGGCATCTTCGAGTCCAATATCAGCCAGTGCCGTGGCAACTTCTTTCTGAAACAGTGGATAGCCCTTCAGGGTGAACAGACCCGGAATGCCAACATTGAGCGGCTGTTTGCTGGCACGAACCAGCACGTTGGGGGCCTCGACACCGGCCTCGTTGGCAATGGTGAATTCAGCCGGTTCAGGCCCCAGCAGGCGCGCCCTGATTCGGCTGTAAGTGCGATTGGCTGGCGGCTGCTGATTGAGAATCTCGCGGGCATTGCGAATCAGTTCCTGGTTCAAGGGGAACGGTGAAATGACCACCCGATCCCGCATCAGCGCATCAAGATGCGCATCAAGTTGTTTGCGCTGCTCGACGGTGGTCGTCACACCTGATTGCTCCCAATCGCTGTGGATCCAGAGTTTCAATGCCTCAGCATCGAACCGACCGGCACCACTCAACATCAAGTAGGCTTTCAGCGCCTGGTAGAGGTAGTCGGTGTTGCCCGGAGGCGCATTTTTAAGCAATGCCTCCAGTCGCGTGGCAATGCGCGGCAAAAATGCCTCGTCAAGCAGCCGGGTGTAGGCAATACGTCCGGCAGCGTCGAGCTTGTGACCCTGATAAAGACCGTAACGGTAGCTCCAGGGCACCTGCCTGATGTCAAACTTGTTGCTCACGGCCACTTCACGCGCCTGACTGAGCAAGGGCAACAGCGCGACCGCATCTTGGTTGCTTTCGGCAGGTACTGCTTCGACATTGGTTCGCAACACCTCAGCCTTGCCTGCCACTTCGGCGATGTAGTCCACGTTGTTTCCGTAGCTGACCCACGGTGACCAGGCGACATTGGCCCAGATGAACAGCAAGCCACAGGCAGCCATGCCGCCTCGGCGCAGCCAGCGCATGCGATTCTCGGCACTCAGGTTGCGTCCGGCAATGAAATGCTCTGGAAATACGACTTTTTGCAGCAAGTCCTGAAGAAAAAAACTCTTGCCGGTGCCAGTTGGTGCTTCACCACTGGTCAGCTTGGCAGGTACCCGAAAAGTGCGCTGCATCGCCCCCAGCACACGGTCAAATGGCGTTCCCTCCTGTGTGCCAGAGGTGAAATAAACACCCCGCAGCAAGGGCTGCTCATTGAACTTGGATTCGCTGAAAACAGAGGCCAGCAGCCGTCCCAGCACATCACGCAGGCCAGCAAGCTGCTGCGGCAAGGTGTAGCTCAGCGCCCGTCGGGACAGGTCCGGCTCGGCCAGCAAACGTTCATGCATGCCGTCGTTGAGGCGACGATAGAGCAGGTCAAACTCGGCATTGAATACTTCTCGCACCGCAGTCGGAGCCGCCTTGGGGTCATAGGGCAGGGTAAAACCCCAGACTTGGGCACGATCTTCCCGGTTGAGGTTCAGGAAGTACTCCTGAAAGCCAGATAACAAGTCGGTTTTGGTCACCAGCACATAGACCGGAAACTGCACCCCCAAACCATCGCGCAATTCACTCAAGCGTGCCTTGAGCGTGGCGGCGTGAACTTCGCGCTCTTGTGTGGTCATCTGCAACAGGTCGGACACCGACAGCGTCAGCAACACACCGTTGAGGGGTTGCCTGGGCCGAAAGCGCTTGAGCAGATCCATAAAGCCTTGCCACTCGGCCTTGTCGATCGACTGGTTGCTCTCTTGCGTGGTGTAGCGCCCGGCCGTGTCGATCAGCACGGCTTCATTGGTAAACCACCAGTCGCAATTGCGGGTTCCACCGATGCCCCGAATGGCCGCCTTGCCAAATTGTTCGGCCAGCGGGAAAGTCAGCCCGGCATTCACCAGCGCCGTGGTTTTGCCAGAACCGGGCGCGCCAATGAAGGCATACCAAGGAAGTTGGTAAACATATTGCTTGGACAAACCCGCCAGCAGGCCACTCTTTTCGTTACTTGAAAACCGCGTTTTTTTCAGGATATCAGCCGCATCCTTGAAGCGCTTGTTAAGTTCAGCAACCTCTTGGGCACCTGCGGTTTGTCCTTCTGCGGGTGTCGCGGCCTGCATTTTGGCCAATTGCCCGAGCAGGGCACCGTTGATGTTGCGCTGGCGCCACCAGCGGATCAGCCGCTTGAGCAGCCACAGCAGCCAGACTGCGGCAATCACGCACCAGCGCACCCACTCTGGGCCCAAGGGTTGCCACTGTGCATTGGCCAGGGACATCGCAAAAAGCGGCCCGATGTACCAGATCACCAGGGACAAGACAAGCAGCAGCAGAATCGCCAGCGTCGTGCGATTGATGAATCTGCGCAGAAAACTGCTTATTGAACTGAACATGGGCCGTCCTCCTACTGTTTAGCCGAAGTCGCGGCGTTGAGTTCACGATCACGCTCTTCGGGTGACAGCAGCAATGTGACTTCGACGCGACGGTTGCGGGAACGATTTTCCGCGCTGTCATTGGGTGCCAGCGGGTCGCTGTCGGCCCGCCCCTCGGCACGAATCCGGTTCCGGGTGGTCAGACGTTCGTCCACAATGCGGCGCACCACATCGGCGCGCGCTTGCGATAATTCATAGTTGGAAGGAAAACGCACCGTGCGAATCGGAACGTTGTCGGTGAAGCCCGTCACCAGCACGGTGCCGGGAACCGTGTTGAGCGCATCCGAAATCCGTGACAAAACTGGCAAGTAACGCGACTTCACATCGGTTGAACCGGAGTCAAACAAGCCATCGCCGCGCAAGGTAACGATGCTTCGGTCAGCCTCATCCCTGACGGTTACCAGCCCTTCGCGAACTTCCGGCTCAAGAAACTTGGCAAATCGGTTGACTGGCGCTGCCGGTTTTGCCAAAGCGGCAGCAGCGACAGCCGCCTGTGCCTTGGCCAGACGAATACTGGTGATGGCACTAAACACATCGCTGGACTTGCTGGCGAGCAAAAACGAGTACAAAAAATAAATGCCAACCAGCGCCAGCAGGGTTACTCCGGCGGTAATCCAGAGTGGCAAAAAACCCCAGGTGGTGCGGCTGTCAGACTGGGCACCCTGCCAGTGCAGGGACAATGCCCGATTGAGTTCGCCCCGCACACCCGCAATGATTTCAACGAGGCGACGACGCAAGGTTTCAAGCTGGGTACGGCCATTGTCAACCACGCCATAACGCCCTTCAAAACCCAGCGCGATGCATACGGCCATCATCTCGATCAGGTCAATGTGTTTTTTGGGGTCTTGCACCAGACGGGCAAGGACCTGAAAAAACTTCTCTCCACCCCAGGTTTCATTATGAAATGTCACCAGCAGGCTATGACGTGACCAGGCACCACCACCGCCCCAGGGTGTCTTGGCAGCGGTTTCGTCAAGTGCCGTGCATAGCGCATAACGGGCGCCAATCACGGTTTCTTGCGGCAAGGGCACCTCGCGGGCGCGTCGCTCAAACAACTGCACCTGCTCGACTAGGTAATCGCGCAACTGAGCCGGGTCCGGGTGATGCGCCATGACCCGAATTTGCGGAATCAGGTTGAGCAAGGGATTGGCGGCGACCGCCAGCGGGTTGGCACCGCTCAATATTTCCGGCAAGTCAGGAGCCAGCACCGGTCCTTGCGCAAAACCTGGCGCGGGTGCTGCCTGGGCATTCGCTGGTGCGGGTGTGGCCGGTGTCGGCGGTGCCTGGAACATCGCGAACGGATCCAGGTTGTCAGCGGAGTTGGGTGGCGTGCTCATGTTCTGATAGCCCAAAGTTCAAGTTTCAAGCCGGGAAAGTCCCCGGCAATATGCATGCCAAGTCCGCCGGATCGTTCCAGACCACGCCAGAATTCGCTGGCGGTATCAAGCTCAAAATAATTATTGCCAGCATGGTACGGAATTTGACGCGGCGCGACCGGCAGCGGGCGAAGACCGACACCGGGGAGGTGCAAATTCACCAGATCGCGTATCTTTTCCACTGGGCCAATCTTGACCTGAGTCGGAAATTGTTTGCGTACCTGCTCACCCGGCAAATCAGATGCCACGGCGAGCACAAATGTGGCGCTCTTGATCAAGTCCTTATTGGCAATGACCGCCACCCGCACGCCATAGGCGCGCTCCATCAACTCAATCTGGAAGGCGTTTTGCTCAAGCACCATCGACAGGGAACGCCGCAAGTCAGCCATCAGCGGCAAAAAGCAGTTGACCAATACGTCGTGGTTGTAGGCCGGATACTCGCCGGGGCGGCGCGTGTCGCGGGTAAACGTGGTGAAGTCGCCGGCGAGCGTCAGCAGGTCAGCATAAAGGCGCTCGGGATGCAGCGCGCGCGATTGCGACAAATGCACCACCAGCGGTTCGTAACGGTTCACCAGTTGCAGCATCAGAAAGTCACCCAGCTCGGATACGCCACCACGACCGGGTGCCGATTGCCGGGCCGCCAGCGCATCGCCCCGGTGGTGCAGCAAACCGGCCAGTTCCCGCAAAAAACCTGACAGCAAAGTGCTTTCATGCACTACCACCAGCGGTGGAATATGGTTGTCGTCGAGCAAGATCGACAGATCATTGCGCCGCTCTACCACCTGGCAGACACCCAGTTTGGTCCAGTCTTCAGGAATTTCATCTTCAGCCAGCAAGCGCAGTCGCAAATGGGCGGTCTGGATCGGTGCCGGGTCCCCCGCGACCGAGTTTTGATCTGACACCTCTTCGTCAGATACCCGAAAGCGGGCCAGCGAGCGGCCATCATCGTCAAACGAGACCTCCTCGCTGCCGGGTCGATATACCGGCAGACACAGATAGATGCGTTTGGCCTTGACGTTTTCGGAAATGGTCAACACGCTGGGCGGATCATTCACGCCAGGGAACGCGAACGGTGTTCCATCAGGCATGACTCCGGTCGCACTGGCAATGGCCACCTTGCCGATCGCCAGAGAAGGGGCATCAAGCACCAGCGAATGGAATCCCCAGAAATGCCCCTGAGCGCTCAGCGTCAACTGGCGCTGGGCAAACTCTTGCTGGCGCTGTGCCTGTTGAAAATGCTGAGGCCGAAGGAACATGCCCTCGGACCACACCACACGGCTGCGATCACCCATTGCAACCTCCCAAGGCTTTCCTGCCCTGGGGCCGCTCAAAACGCAGTAAAGGTATCGATAACATTTTGGTTCTTTTCAATTTCGCCCTTGTGGGCGGTTTGCTCATTTTTGAGACTGTTTTGCAATTGATTGTTGAACGTGCTAACGCTGCTATTTACTAACGACACCGCAGCTTGCACCTGCGCCATCAATGCCGCCGGAACATTCTCGGCACCACCCTCGATGCTGCCGCCCGAACTGTCGATCGATGAGGACAACTGGCTCAATGTACTGGCGATTGTGTTTTGCTCCAGATTTCGATAGCTGTTGAGCTTTCTATTCGCTGCGGTGATGACATCGTCAAGTGACTTTGCCGCCTCCTTCATCTTCTTGGTTGCCTCGTCAGAATACTCTTTAGTGTCTTCTATGGTGTCGACAGTTGCAAATTTCTTGGCCATTGTTTAGCTCCTGACTTAGTAGCATGCTATGCAAGTTCAGCGCCCGTTAGGGTCTTATAGGTTTGAGAGAGAACAGCCTTCAGAGCGGCCTCGGACGCAGCAAACCGCTGGCGCACCACGGCTGCGGCAGGGGCGAATTCCTTCGGGCACAGGCACAGCAGCAGGCAATGGGCGGCGGCGCTACGCACGGCGGCATCGCGCACCCGCTGCACAATGCACTCCGTCGGCAATTCTTTGAAGTTGGCACGCAGCCCGGCCAGCGTGCGGCAGATGGCTTCCTGACGCACCGGATCGTCCGTGGCGACCAGACTGTCAGCCAGCGACCGGATGGCTGGCCTTGCTGATGCCCCCAGTCCACCCAAAGCCTCCAGTGCCGCGCGCCAATGCGCTGGGTCCGTCGCCGCACAGGCCGTTTGCACCAGTGCCGCCAATGCAGAACTTCCGGGGTTGATCCGGACTAATGCGGCATAGACCGCAACCCCGGTGGGCACCAAAGGGGCATTTGACACCGAGCGCATCAAATAAGCCTCAATGTTTCGTTGCGCTGGTGGATCACCCTCGGTGCTACAGGCCAGGGCCTGAAGCGCTTCAGTGGTCCAAAGGCTAGGATCGGTGCGATCAATTTGCCCGCCGATGGCGGCACGAAAATTCTTGGCAAATGGCTCAAAACACAGCAGAGCAACCTTGCGCGCATTGGCATCGTCGCAAGTCAGCAACTCACACACCGATGCCGCCGCAGCTACCGGCAAACATTTGAGCCGAAACATGGCGTGCGCCGTCAGGGTCCGCACCGGCATAGACTGTTCTGCTGCAACCAGATCGATCAGGCGAGCCTGCTCTTCTGGCGTCGTTGACCCGGGTTCCAGACAACCCAGAGCGGCAGCGGCCAATTGCGCCTCCATCGGGTCAGCCAGACTCAGCCTGGCAGCCTGCACCAATGCAACCCGACATTCGCCAATCGGTGCCTTGGGTTGCACGGCCATCCCCAAGGCCAGCGTGCGCGTCTTGGCCTCCGATGAACTCAGGTGCCGGGTCAGCACGTCAGCGGGCCAGATTGCAATGCCAGGTGCCGGATCGGTCGCAGGGGAATTACTGGCAGAAGTCATGCGGATCGCGCTTAAAGAATGTTCCCGGCACCTGGGGTGTAGGCCGCCGACACAATGCTGGGGGTGACAATGGTTCCGGCAACATTGAGCATGCCTGTAATATTGACCACGCCCACCAAGTTGATCATCGCCGCCTTCACCGTCACGACGGCACCTGTCACACTGACCGTGGCCGTAGCCGTCACGCTGGCAGAAGCTCCTGCGGTGATACTGACATCGAGGCCAGCCGTCAGGCTGCTTGACATGCCGACAGTCGTTGACTGACTCATGCCGACCTTAAATGTGTCCGACAGGCCGATCGTGGTGTCGCAATTTATGGCAATATTGTTGGTTTGCGATTTCACCACGGTGGTTTCGTCATTTCCATAAACCATGGCCTTACGCTTTCCGACAGTCTCGGCATAGAGCTGCGGTGTATTGACGTAATAGCCGCCGCCAGCAAAATGTGTCACCTTGTCAGTTGCTGCCAGAACATCTCTACCTTTGATGAGCGTGGTGCGACCGGACGCGACATAGTTCAACTGTTTGCCATAGATGCTATTGGTCTCGTCCGAGACCACCATGCTGAAATGCTTGCCGCCGACATATTCACGATGGTTACCCTGGGTTTGCTCCTTGAGGTCAGCGCCAACCCCCTGGGTGCGATTGCCCGTCACCATATTGCTTTGCTGGCCCAAGACACTGACATTTTGATCGACCTTGACTGTGGTGTCCTGATTGGCCTGCACCTGAATGGTCTGGTTGTTGCCAATGACCTGTTTGTCGTTCGTGACCACGAACCGACTGTCATGCTGACCAATACGTGTCTCCCGGTCCACCCCCACCACGCGGGTTTCACTGGCCTCGACCACACTGTCAATATTGCGTTGGGCATGAACATACAGTTGCTCCTTGCCCTTGATGTCTTCCATTCGTATTTCATTGAAATCCGTTGGACCGCCGCCTTTGCTGGATCTCGACTTGATGCCACTGGCTGTCTTGTTGTCGGACAGACCATAGGGAGGCATTTGGTCGGCGTTGTAAACCCGGCCAGTAATCATCGGGTAATCTGGATCACCACCAATAAAATCCACAATCACTTCCTGACCGATACGCGGAATATGGATAAAGCCCCATTTTTCGCCCGCCCATGGGTGGCTGACCCGAATCCAGCAACTGCTGTTTTCATCTTTCTTGTCGTGGTGGCGATCCCAAAAGAAGTGAACCTTCACCCGCCCATATTTGTCTGTGTGAATTTCTTCCCCTGCCGGACCGACCACCACAGCGGTTTGGGGCCCGTTGGTCAGGGGCTTCGCGGTGACCGGCTGGGGCCGATAAGGTATCGATGTCGGTTGCGCTGTCACCAGAATGTTCCAGGTAGCTTCACCTTCGCCACTGCCGGCCGACATGCGTGCGTTATCACGGAAGAAATAATTGGCCGCAACCGAAAGATATTCACGGTTTTGGTCAGCACGCGGGCAGCCCTCCAGCGTGAACAAATAGCCAGGAGCCATGGTGCGCACCGTTGTATTGCCTTGGGTTCGCTCATGCTCGGCTTCCAGGGATTCGATTCGGACACCGGCGTAGTTTTCTCCGTCGCCATATTTCACATAGCCACCCGGCCACATGTAGCGCTCCCATGAATCATGGTTGTGGCCAAACGAATTTTTTCGCTTGGTTTCGAGATCGGCGCGGGGATTCTCAAAATCGTAATCGTCCGTGATGTATTCACCCGCGTTCACTTCTTCAAGCACTTGCCAGCTAGCGAAATGCTCTTCGTCATACACTGCGGCAGCATCCTGTCCGTAATACTTGATGGTTGACTTGCCAGGCAATGGTGCATGACAACTGATTTCATCCACCAAAACCAGTTTATGGCTGCCTTCTGCATGTTCAAAATAGAAGTAGATGCCCTCATGCTCCATCAAGCGCATGACGAAGTTCAAGTCGGTTTCCTGATATTGAACACAGTAATCCCATTCGCGGTAAGTTTTTTTTAGTTTGACCAACAGCGCAAAGCCATACTTGCCCAATACCTCAGAAATAATATCTGGCACTTTTTGAAACTGAAAAATCTTGCAGTCGCTGCGACGACTCGCCAACCACAACCAAGGGCGTAATTTGGCGGTGTAGATCAGGTGTAGCCCTTCACGACCACCGCTGCCAAATCGGGTACAGATGCCATTGAAATACCGTGTACTTTTGCCGCCTTCTGTTTCAACCTTGAGCGTGACATCCTTGCCCAGCATGGCTTTGGCACTTAGTCCAGACTGCTTGCTATGAAAAACAACATCAAATTCAAACAGGCAAGAAAGTGCTTCAGTGCCCCGCATCTGGCGAAACCATAGCGCTTCTCCCAGGGGAGTAACGACATCAACAATCCGTTCATTCGAAGACATAGTGGAAGTCCCCATCTACAACATCCATGGTGATATTTCCCAAAGACTGACCATTGATCGTGCGCTTCAGGTACTCCTCTGACAGCCTTGGCAAAATTGTATTGGTCAATATGGCATCGATCATTCGGCCACCACTTTCAACTTCTGTGCAACGTGATGCAATCAGGACGACCACATCATCGGTGTAACTAAACTGCGCCTTGTGGTTTTCGGCAATGCGTTTCTTGATGCGATTGAGCTGCAAGCGAATAATGTTGCCCAGCATCTCATCACTTAATGGATAGTAGGGAATCACTTGCAAACGCCCCAACAACGCAGCAGGAAAAACCTTGAGCAAGGATTCACGCAGAGCCTTGGCGATGTCATCAGGCGCTGGCATAAGCTCGGGGTCGCGTGTCATGCTCATCACCAGGTCGCTGCCAACGTTGCTTGTGAGGATGATGATGGTGTTTTTGAAATCAATCAGTCGGCCCTCGCCATCTTCCATGATGCCTTTGTCAAACACCTGAAAAAATATCTCATGAACATCGCTATGCGCTTTTTCGACTTCATCAAGCAGCACAACGCTATAAGGTTTGCGCCGCACGGCTTCCGTTAAAACCCCGCCTTCACCATAGCCAACATAGCCAGGCGGGGCGCCCTTGAGCGTGGAAACGGTATGCGCCTCCTGAAACTCGCTCATATTGATGGTGATCATGTTCTGCTCGCCACCATAAAGTGTCTCAGCCAAAGCCAATGCGGTCTCGGTCTTGCCAACGCCTGATGGACCGACAAGCATGAACACACCAATCGGCTTGTTGGGGTTGTCGAGCCTGGCCCGACTGGTTTGAATGCGCTTTGCAATCATATCGAGCCCGTGACGCTGCCCAATCACGCGTTGATTGAGCGCGTCGGCAACATGAAGGATCGCTTCCACCTCATTTTTGACCATGCGACCTACTGGAATACCCGTCCAGTCGGCAACAACAGAAGCAACCGCCTGTGCATCAACGGCTGGCAAAATCAGCGGCTTGTCACCCTGCATGGCGGCAAGCTGGCCTTGCAATGCGCCAAGGTCCTTTAGCATGATCGCTCGCGCCTCGTCACCCAGTGGTACGGCGGTATCGACCTTGCCGTCGCCAGTCACCCGGAGCTTGCCGCGCATGTCAAGAACCTGGACGACCAGGTTCTTTTCGTCGTTCCAGCGCTTGTCCAGCGTGGCGAGAATTCCTGCGGCCAATTCACGTTTTTCCAGCGCCTCGGTCAATCGTGCGCCGATAGGAATTCCGACGGCAGCCTCGCGTTCGATGATGCCAACCTCGACATCGAGCATTTCAATTCGGCGCTGCACACTCTCAACTTCCGGTGGTGTGGCATGCTGGCTCACAGCCACGCGCGCGCAACTGGTATCAAGCAGGCTGACCGCTTTGTCCGGCAGTTGACGCGCCGGGATATAGCGGTGGGACAAATTGACAGCCGCCGTGATGGCTTCATCAAGCAACAAAACCTTGTGATGCTTTTCAAGCACCGTGGCCACGCCCCGCAACATGGCAACCGCCTTGGCTTCATCCGGTTCCGGAACTTGCACGACCTGAAAACGGCGGGTCAAAGCGGCATCTTTTTCGATGTATTTTTTGTACTCAGCCCAGGTTGTGGCACCGATTGTTCGCAATGTTCCACGCGCTAGGGCTGGCTTGAGCAGGTTGGCTGCATCACCGGTACCGGCCTGACCACCGGCCCCAACCAGGGTGTGAATTTCATCCACAAATAAAATAACGGGTTTAGGGCTGGCTTGCACTTCGTCAATGACCTGGCGCAGCCGTTGCTCAAACTCACCCTTCATGCTGGCACCTGCCTGCAGCAAGCCAATGTCAAGGGACAGCAATGACACGTCTTGAAGCTGGGGCGGCACATCGCCCCGGGCTAGACGCAGTGCAAAACCTTCGACTACCGCAGTTTTTCCCACCCCGGCCTCGCCAGTCAGGATTGGATTATTTTGCCGCCGACGCATCAAAATATCGACAATCTGGCGTATTTCCTCATCTCGCCCGGTAACCGGATCCAGCTCGCCCTTGCGCGCCTTTTCGGTCAGATCAACTGCGTATTTTTTCAGGGCATCCTGTTTGCCCATTTGTGCTGGCGCCATGGCACCACTGGCTTCACCCGGCTCACCGCCCATCCCAGTACCATCGCTGGCTGCAAGCCCATCCTCGGGCGATCCCTTGACAATTTCTGCCAGTTTTTCTGACAGGGCATCAATGCCAAGCTTCTCAAATTCACGCGAAATACCGTACAAAATGTTGCGTAATCCGGTTGTTTTCACCAGCCCAACCAAAATGTAGGCGCTGCGAACCTGTGAGTCACCATACTTCAAGGTGCCATAGACCCAGGCACGTTCAACTGCGTTTTCGATGTGCTCTGACAAATCGGAAATTGAAGTGGCACCGCGTGGCAATTTGTCGAGCGCTCTCGTCAGATCAGCCGCAAGTTTGGAAGCATCAAGATCAAAATGACGAATAATTCGATGCAGGTCACTGTCATTGGCACTCAACACTTGATGCAGCCAATGCACCAGTTCGACATATGGGTTGCCGCGCAGCTTACAGAAAACTGTGGCACCCTCAATGGCTTTGTAAAGAAGCGGGTTTAGCTTGCCAAATAAGGCGGTACGGTTAATATCAGACATGGACACTCTCCTAAATAATTATTCACCACAAGACTGATGAGCGCTGGTCAAACGCTCAATATCCAGCAACACATCATCTGCGTCCTTACTGCGCCTGCCAGAGGGCATGCCAAGCCAACTGGTCCAGCCGAGCTGACCGTAGATTCCGAGCCTGACCGCAGGAACCTCCTCTTTGACGAGAATGAGGCGTGCATCCCAGGCAAGTTCAACGCCCAGGTAGTTGCGAACCCAATCACGCACTTGCAGAAAACGATCCCCTCTAGGTAAAAAACGCTCAAACTCCTGAAATCGCATGGCTCCCAATATGAGTCGAAACTTGTGCTGTACGTCGGGTACACGCACACCTGCGATGGCACCTTGACCGAGTCGTGATGAGGTTAACCCCAGTTCAACCCGATGTGGCGACCCTTTGCCTGCCAATGTGGCAGACAAAAGCCGACTCCGGTCTTCGATCGCCAGTTTCAGCCATTGCAGGCAATACTCGTTCAACGCCACAGGAATGCGCAGCAGCGCAGCCAAAGGACGCACGAGACCCTCCACATTTCGGGTTTGGCGACACAAATGCCCCGCATGGTGCAATTTCAAATGATCGGGCACCGAATCCCGATGGCGGAGCGAGACTTGGCCAAGCCCCACCAAACTGGCAGCGTAACGTCCAAAACCGTCACGTTCAGGATGATCAAGGCTGTTGGCGGCCTGGCAATCTGCCCAAGCACGGTAAAACAACAAAATCATCCGGTGCTGGAAAACATCACAAAACCTGGCGATCGTATGGTCTCTATTGTGCAAAATTCTTTCTTGTACATATTCCGTCAGATGCAGGGGCAACACCCCATTAGGACCAAACATTCCGAAGTTGTTGACGGATAAGCGCCCAAAACCGTGAGCAGCCTCGCCAGGTTTGTATTCGTGCAAGGAGGCTGGCGCAAATGCAGGAGAAACGTGCTGAGTGAGCCGCAGGGGCTCGTTCCGGGGCCGAAGCGCCCTCCCCAAGGGTAGAAAGCCTGGCACTGCAGCGTCAACTTGGCGCAAAACATGGTAAAAATCAAACTGTGTTGCATCAACCGCCAATTTTGTAAACAACGACTCCAGCGCCGCATGGGCAGCGGTTGCAAGTTCACCAGAATCGTTTAGTGGACTGTTCATACTGCGGGTCTCCGCCCAACCCGCGGTTGCCAATTGGCAACCTGGCCCCGCTGTGTGCTGCGCAACACAAACTCTGAAAATGAGTTGAGTCCAACGTGCCGCGAAAAAAACTGCTCCAAAACTGCACCCAATAACCAGGGGCTGGCACCGGCCAGAGGAATCTCATCGATCAGCAAATCAAGCTGAACGCCGCGCCCAAAGACAATCGGCCCTCGCCCTGGAACCCGACGGTTCACGCTTTTGACATTCAATTTCTGGACAGCAGCGATCTGGGCATCAGCACCCACCGAACCCAGACGTGCATAAAGGCCTAATAGCTCTCTCAACGCACCGGCACCTTGCTCTGCGCTTATATCGGTCAGGGTCAAATAGTTGAGGCTCAGGTGAGAGATCAAACGCCAGGTGATCTCACGCTCGGCCAAAGCCGCTGTTGGACGTGTTGGGCCAGTCACAAACCGGATATCGTCCACAGGTGCCGAGGATAGCAGGGTCAGATCGGATCCGGCATTGCCCATCGGCGTCAAGAGTGACAGATCCCGGTTAGTGCACAAGGCATCCACGGTGATCTGCCTAAGATCAGAGGAATAAGGTGCTTCGTGGGTGTCAACCAATGAAATAAAGCACTCGCTCCCCACATACCCGGTCCGGGGTCCATTCCGGCGCGCCTTCTCGGATAACAGGCGCTGCTCTCTGCGCATCGAAAAATAGGCACCGGCGCCCCTGCGATCAACGTCCGCTGCCGCATAGAAAGGGTGAAAAGCAACTTCACGATCAGAATCACTTTGGTGTCCCATTACGCGGGTGATACTGTGAATCTCAAAATCAAGCGGGCGACCCCGGTCCATCACCACATGGTATTCAAAACGCGTGGTGGTCACCGGAATTCGGTCCGCCACGCGCTGGAACAGATTGGCGACCGGAGCGCAATTCATCAGGAAATGGCCTGCGTCGATGATCGGTTCAAGCATAACGTTGGCCGACTTCAGCAGCAAAACCACTTCAAAACGGTTGCCCTCAATTTGTCTCAGCGCTTTTTGCAAGCCATTGATCGAAATGAACCGATAGCGCGCGGGAAACGAGAAATACTCATGCAACAGCCGATAGCCGTCAAATGCCCGTGAGTCCAATGGCAACAGCGCCTGATCTGTGTCAAAACCCTCAGCGACAAGGGATTCTTTGGAATATGGAACCAGATCCCGAATGGGCAACCTACCGGCGTGGACGACCATGCCCAAACACTGGGTGTGCAAGAGTTCCTGCAGTTTGGAGGCGGTATCGGCATCTCCTGCCAAAAAAAATGACAGCTTGTCCAGCTTCAGGGCGGCCACTTCGATGTTGCCGGTGGTTTCAAAAACCAGTCGCAATGCCCCACGCACTGGTGCCCCCCACCGATATCCGGCTACCGGCAAATCGGGGGGCGCTGCAGTCAGTTTGGCTTCTGCCAGCCGCAAGGGCCACAGCACAAGCTCATGCGCAGTACGAAATTCGCAAGCGGTCTGTTCATAAGCGGGCAGACGTGCCCTGAGCCTGGAATGGCGCGGCAACACATAGCCATCGGGCGAGCCGCCCTGCGACTTGGACGGCTCAAATCGGGCAATGCCCATTGCCGGTGTCGGAGCCAAATAGCCGGGATACACCAAATCCAATAGCCGTTGCGAAAACCGCGGAAACTCGGCGTCCATCTTGAGCTGAACACGTGCCGACATGAAGGCGAAGCCTTCCATGAGCCGTTCAACATAAGGATCTGCCACCTCCATGCCACGCATGCCCAATCTGGACGCAACCTTGGGAAACTGTTCTGCAAATTCAGCGCCCTGCTCGCGCATATAGGCGAGTTCACGGTTGAAATAGTCAAGCATGCGCGGGTCCATATCACCCAGTTCCCGCAGCAAGTTGATCGGTCAATTTCATATAGCCGGTCTCAAGGTCGAGTTCTGAGCGAAGAAGCAACTCAATCGGGTAAGGCATTGACCAAAGTTCACCACGCAACTCAAACTGCAGCAAATTGTGATGCCCCAAACTGTCGGATGGAGTGCTCGCTTTGACACTGAGCGAATCGGGAAGAATCCGCGGCTCAAACACCAGAATGGCTTCGTGAATCTGTCGCTCCAGTTCACGCCAACTGGCTCCGGAAAAATTCTTTCCAGACAAGACCGGAATTCCAAAATTCAGAACCGACTTGATCACTTCAGGGTAGTTGTCGAGCTGGCCATCGGTATGGTGGCAAGTGGTATTGAGCAACCATACCAGATCCCTGAGCACCGTCCGCTTCAACCGACCCTTGGAGACAACCGAGTTTTGCAGTGTTTCCTGCCGCTGTTGCGGCTCATCATCGGTCAACCGGTCAAGCAATGCCGGTTGTAGCCGATCACCCTCGGAACGCAAAATTGCTTGGTTATCCATTGCGTGCGCTTAGGTAAGAAACTGGTCGGTTCAACAAGTTGCCAGAGCCAACACCGCCTTAGTTTTCGTTGTCCGGCAAGGCACCATCGACCGGTACAAAAACGATATCCCGCGTGGCCAGCAGCGGGTACTCACCCACATCAGAGACCCACACACGTTGGCCGATCCCATACCAAGCGTCTGCACCATGCTCAACCCACTCGGTCAACCGGCACATCTTCAAAACATCGGCGTTGTCCTTGGTCAAGGTTTCTGTCGTCGGATAACGGGCCGGTATCAAGGCGGGAACCCGGCCTTCATTGGGCAACAGGATCTCGACCGGGGCCCACACCAGATCTCGCATGTCCACCGGCGCCTCAATCTTTATCGCGCTACACGACTCAAACGGCAGCCAATAATACTGGCCATTTGCAATCACCTCGCAAATCGGACCGAGACGAGAATCGCCATCGGCCAGCCATTCGCAGGCCACGCCATCGACACCACAACTTGTGGCCGCAGCCAGATCCAGCGCCTGAGCTCTCAAATCAGCGGCAGCCACCGCACTGCCCTCGCCATCGTGACGCAAAGCTTCAATCATGAGTCCGATCCATGGTGGCGGGTTTCCCATCACCTGGGGGGTGCGTTTGCCAGCGAAAACCTCGCCTCGGAAGACTTCGCACTTGATGGCTTCGCGGTAGGTTTGTGCCATGGCCAAGGCCGCTGCATCCAGTTGAGCAGCAACCTGTAACTGGCTTAACGCGCGCTGCCAATTGCCCATGACACACAACAATTGAAACAAATGGATGCGCAGTCTGGCCGAACTGGCATCACGCTTGATACGGGACTGAAGGTCCAGCAACTGCTCGGAAAGCGACTCCATTTGTTTTTCCATTCTTATTCAAGCAAACAAACTGCGCCAGGCGCAGTCAAAATATGCCACCGAAAAGGCACCATCTGACGAATCCGATGGCGCTTTCGCGGCAGAGCCACCCAAGAATTACTAATAAGTCTTGTTTTCCTTCTGATCCCATTTAGCCTCAGTGGATGTACCTTGGGAACCATCTGCGGCTTGTTCCCAGTATTGCGTGTGGATTTTTGCGAAATTAAGTGCCACCGACACGTGCGGAAGACTGTTCATCGCACCACTCTTTTGAACACTGGCGACCACGACATCCTCCAAGATAATCTGCAAATAAATAAAAGAGTCAGTACCCATCTTGATGCAATCCAACGTGGCCGTTGGGTAGTGTTTGAGAGTCGCACAAGCGTTCATCAAAGTCGGGATCGCCTTCTCCAGTTGGCAGGTGATATTAAAATCAGAATACTGGACAACACCGGTACCAGCGCCACCACCAAAGCTGGAGGAGCCAGTATTGACCAAGCCCTCGCTGTAAGACTCGACGTCAATCCATTCCTTGTGTTTGGACTCCTTGCTCTCACCTTTAACATCACCAATTTTCAAAAACATATTCGAAGCCATATCATTCTCCTAAAAGTAAAGTTACTAAAAAAACACACCTACCACTCGTCATTTCTAGACCTATTTAGAAGCCGCCTTCGTCGAAGGCAGCTTGGAAACCAAGCGCAGCGAAACTGTCAGCCCCTCTAACTGATAGTGCGGACGCAAAAAGAATTTTGAGGTGTAGTAGCCTGGGTTTCCCTCCACCTCCTCCACAATCACTTCAGCCGCAGCCAGCGGCTTGCGCGCCTTGGTTTCCTGCGTCGAATTTGCAGGGTCGCCATCTACATATTTCGATATCCAGGAATTCAGCCAACGCTGCATATCAGCCCGTTCCTGAAACGACCCGATCTTGTCACGAACAATACACTTCAGGTAGTGGGCAAACCGGCAGCAGGCAAACATGTAAGGCAACCTGGCGGCAAGATTCGCATTGGCTGATGCATCGGCGTCGTAGTATTCAGAAGGTTTATTTAGGGACTGTGCCCCGATGAACGCAGCCAAGTCGGAGTTCTTGCGGTGCACCAGCGGCATGAAACCATTCTTGGCCAACTCGGCCTCACGACGGTCACTGATGGCAATTTCGGTTGGGCACTTCATATCCACGCCACCATCGTCGGACGGGAAGGTGTGAGATGGCAAATCGGCCACGATCCCTCCCGATTCCACACCTCTGATCGAGGTGCACCAACCGTATTCCTTGAAGGATCGGTTGATGTTGGCGGCCATGGCAAAAGCCGAGTTGGACCAGGTGTATTTGGCGTGGGTACCGCCCTCGGTATCCTCTTCAAAGTCAAACTCGTCCACTGGACTGGTCTGCGCACCGTAGGGCAACCTGGCCAAGTAACGCGGCATCGCCAGACCCACATACTTGGAATCATCCGAGTCTCGCAAACTGCGCCACGCAGCGTATTCGGCGTTCAGGAATATCTTGGTCAAATCCCGCGGGTTGGACAACTCTTGCCATGATGTCATTTGCATCAAGTTGGGCGAAGCCCCCGCAATGAAGGGCGCGTGCGCCGAAGCAGCAACACGAGCCATTTCTCCCAGCAACTCCACGTCGGGGGCGCTGTGATCGAAGAAATAGTCACCAACCAGACATCCATAAGGCTCACCGCCGAATTGGCCGTATTCTTCTTCGTACAACTTCTTGAAAATCGGGCTTTGATCCCAACCCGCACCCTTGTAGCGGCGCATGGTTTTGCGCAAATCATTCTTTGAAATATTCAAAACGCGGATCTTAAGCATTTCGTCAGAATCCGAGTTGTCCACCAGATACTTCAACCCGCGCCATGAGCCCTCAAGCTTCTGAAAATCTTCGTGGTGAAGAATCAAGTTCATTTGATCTGACAGTTTTTTGTCGATCTGCGCAATCAGCGACTCGATCGTGCGAAAAGCGTCCGTCGAAATGGTGTTGCTGTAAACCAGAGCTTGCTGAGCCATCGTCTGCACCGCAGACTCAATAGCCCCACGGGCTTCATCGGTCTTGGGTTTGAATTCCTTGCTCAGCAAAGACGCGAAGTCATTGTTTTGAAACTCAACTTGTCCCAAGCTTGATGTTGTTTGCAGTTCGGTTGCCATTTTGCGTCTTCCTTGGTTTATTGGGCAGATGTATCAGAACCGGTGGCTTTAGGCGCTGTTGACAGCGAATTCAACAATGCCGGGTCTTGCAAAACCTTGGCCAGCAACTCTTCAGCACCCGACTTGCCGTCCATGTAAGACAGCAGGTTGTGCAACTGGGTACGCGCCTCAAGCAACTGATTCAGTGCGCCGACCTTTTTCGCCACGTTAGCAGGCGAAAAATCGTCCATGCTCTCAAAGCTGACATCGACCGAAAGGTAACCGTCACCAGTCAACGTATTGGGCACATTAAAAGCGACCCGCGGCTTGATCGCCTTCATGCGTGCGTCAAAATTGTCATAGTCGATTTCGGTAAATTTTCGATCCGCAATATCCGGCATTTCAACTTCGGATTTTCCTGCCAAGTCAGCCATGACACCCATCACAAACGGGAGCTGGATTTTTTTCTCAGAACCGTACACTTCCACATCGTATTCAATCTGAACACGCGGAGCCCGATTTTTGGCGATCCATTTTTGTCCACTTTTCTTTGCTGACATGGTTAACTACTCCTGTTAAAAAGCTTGATTTGCGAATTTTTCTCAAAACACAGACCAGATCGGATGCTATCCCCCTGGCAGCTTGGCACCGGTAATCACTTGCAGATTCCGGACGGAATCGGGTGAAAGTTCTTGGATGATATCCAAAAAAGTCCGATCAAGCATTCCTTCAGCGCGACGCGCGAACAGCGCGGCAGGATTGCTGGGTTCGTTACGCTCCAGATACTCACAAGCCCGCTGCAATGCTCGCCTGACGTCTTCGCGTGATCTGATTTCTCCTATGCCTGCTTGTGGCACCGGATGCCCAGCTCCACCGGTCTGCTCGCTCACAGCACCGTCAGGGCCATCCACAGCAGACAGGTCTTGTGTGGCGGGACGGACACGATCAATTGCCCCCCCCACTGCTTTAATCAGCGCCTTCAAGGCAGAAATGTCAGGCTGTTCGCCCGAACCAAAACGCTCATCAATCAAGGCATCCAGAACGGCAATCGATAACTTGGCTTGCTCAAAGGCGACGATTCCTTCGGCATTTGCTTTCACGGCATCAGACAGAACGGACGTTATCTGGGTCTCGGTATAGCGCGCCGAAGGATCCTTTGAAACACCCAGTTCCACATCGCGAACAGTCACTTGCAAAGGCTGGCTGACCAGCAGACTAGCCCGCAGGGAACGCATGATTCCGGAACCTTCCGAATAGCCGCCCCCTCCATCGGAAATTGCCGAGATCGCGTTGATACGCAAATAGGTATCTTCTTCCCCATCGATGATCATGCGTGGATGTACATCGTCCCAGTAACGCTCACAAAGTTTAAGCATCAAATCGACACCTGATGCGAATCCTGCAACGCCATGAATATGCGTTGCAGCCAGAATCAACCAATCCACAACGCGGATATCTTTCGTCCGTCCGAGCAGCTTAGTGGCCATTTGCTCAGCAGCACGCCACTCCGGCTCAACTGCGGGAATAACTTTTTTACCGAACTGCTGTTCTGGCTTGCCTACAACTGCTTGCGAAAGCGCCAGAAAATCTCCGTCGTATTCCAAGTCAACGCCGCACGGGGATTGCTCGGAAACAGGCTCTGCCAGTGAACTTATATCAAACAAAACGCACCCCTTTTGGTTAGAACACGCAAGAAACATTGGTTGACGGCAACCTAGTTCATGGAATGCACTCCATCTTGATTATTAGAACTGCGATTACACTATTTTTCTCGCCTGCTGACAAGTTTTTTTTCATGCTGAATCTCTTTTTTCTGCATTGAAAATGGCTTACCTTGAAATCAGCGGCATGACGGTGCTGAGTTCTTCAGGCGGGCCATCCTCGTCATGCACCGAAACCCTGATTAAAACGGCACTGAAATTGTCATGCCCTGCCGGCATTGACTTTTGCACAAGAGACTGAAGTCTGTCGCACCATATTTCGAGGGTGTCGCTTGTGTGGTCGAGTTTCACAAGCGTCTCATCATCGAGAAGTTCCCAAACGCCATCGCTGCAAAGAAGCGCAGCATCGCCTGGCTGCAAGTCGATCGGCGATTGCGTCAAATAGGGCGGGATTTTCTCGGAATTGGCACCTAGAGAAGCGTAAAGAACATTCCGGCGCGGATGTTGTCTCAACTTTTCTAGCGGGTAAAGACCAGCATCAACGAATCTCTGAACAAGACTGTGGTCGTAGGATTGCGCAATGATCTGCCCTGCACGAAAAATGTAAGCGCGCGAATCGCCCAGGTTGCCCAGCAATGCCTGCCGCCGCTCGTAGTTGATCAACAAAGCCACAAAAGTCGAGGCCATGTGCGCAAGTCGGGGTTCCTTTTTTTGCTTCAGACGAATCGCGTCGTCCGCCTTTTCCATGCAAAGCTGGAGCGTATCTGGCGAAAAAACCGGAAGGCCGAGAAATACAGCACGTGCTGCTTCGACGGCAGTTTTCGAGGCGACATCACCGCCGCCTTGCCCACCTGCCCCGTCAGCCAGCATAAAGAGGCGAACAGCACCGAACGCCTCGCATTGATCAACGGCATCCTCGTTGTAATCTCTGCCGCCAGAATGCGTGAAAGTCAAACTCGCGATACGCAATGTACTGGTTGAACTCATTATTTATTTCCAGAATCGGTGGTGTGCGCTTTGACGCGGGCAGTTTCTCGTTCATAGGCATCCAGAAATGAACGACCAAATATGCTCTGAAAGTCATCCTCTGCTTCACGCCGTATCTTGGAATATTGTGCAAGATATATCTCCCATAGTTTGGTTTTCCGAATAGAGGGGAGAAGACTTTCAAGAAATGACTGTTCTGCCAAGCGTTTTTCAAGAAGTGCAGGGTCAAATCGACCAAGAACCTCCGTCAAAGCGGCTCTTGTTCCTGCAATCACGCCGATTTCATGGGCACGAAGATCGTCAAAAGCATCACGCATCGCCTCATCAGGACGCATAAAACCAGGCATTTTCTTACCCAGCATTTGCTGCAACGCCGTCTCGGCATTTGGCAAAAACTTGAGGGGGTTATTGGATTGGGCCGATATGATCGTCACACTTGCCTGCACCTCAAGCTTGGTCGCAGCTCTGGCCGCCAGCATATCAATCGCACCTGCAGTGGCCGTTCTTAATAAACTGCCAATCACAGTCATCATTTCAGGTGTCAGCCCACCTGGCAAGGCGCTGGCAGGAAGGCCTGTGCCCTTCAGGAATCCTTCGGTCAGTGCATCAGGGCTTGCAGCCGACCCAGTGCCAGGCGATGCATTGCCGCCCATTGATCCATGATTTTGTGCCATGGTCATGGATGCATTGGAAAAAATTGCGCGCGGAGGCTGGTAAGCACCACCGACTTCAGGCAAATCATCGCGAACCGGCGGGCGTACTGAGCCACCGGCATCAGACGAAGACACACCAAACATCATCATTGGATCACTGCTTTCAGATGGCAATGCCAGACTATCGAGTGAAGTTGCCCGGTACAAGTCAGCCGACGAACCACTGTTGGTCAAATTCCCGAGCGCCGAGTCACTGCCGGATGAGAACAGGGCATCAATCGACGGCTCGTTGGTGACAATGTTGGCAGCAGTTTGAGATGGTCCGGTACCCAGCATCTGCGCCAAGGGGTCTGCAGAATTTCGTGCGGTCTGGGACGGTAGCTCAAACGGGTTGAAGTCTTCTGGAATGATGCTCATCGGCGAGCGTTCAGGAAACGCATTCAGGTTCGAATCAACCGACATGGAAGGCTCGATTCGAGGTGAGTACGGTTTAAAAGGATCTACGCCTGCGTCCATATCCGGCGGCAAAGCCCGCCCTGGAGAAGATGGCTCGCCCAAGCCGAGAAGGTCTGCAAACGGATCCGCCTCCATGGGCAGATGGGTTATTGCCGCCGGAGCCTGAAGGAATTCCGGAGTGGCGCTCTGCGCAGGTTTGTCCTCTTTTTTTGGGGTGACCGGGTCCGGGTCAGCAAAGAGATCGGCGAAGGGATCTTCACTTTCTTTTGCCGGGGTTACAACGAGAGGTGCCTGCATCGAGGCAGTCTGTCGCACTGCAGCCCCTATTTTGGCCAGCAACAAAGGGTCGGCAGGAGTGGCCAGGATGGTGGGCTGGGAATGCAGATTCGCCGCATCACTTGCGGCGTCCGGCTCTGCTGCCCGCACTTTCAAAATGTAGGGGCCAATTTCAATCAAGTCTGCCGCTGAAATTGCCGCTTTGCTGCCACACTTCAACAATTTGGTGCCGATACTGACAGGCAGAGTCGTGCTGGTATTGGTCAGGGTTGCCACACCGTCTGGAAAAGTCACAGAAGCATGCAGGCGCGAAACCCTTCGGTGCTTGTCCTGCAACACCAGCGTGTTGCCTTCGTCACGACCAATTGTTCCACCCAAGCCTTCGAACCTGCAGCTCCGCCCTGTTGCAAGCGGGGTTGCATCCATCGACAGCAGATCCAGCGTGATTTCAGGCATGAGACCTCATTTCGATAATAAGGAAACAAAACATATTGGCTATTTAACTTGCGTGGCTTTGCGCGCGCGCTCAAATTGCGGCCCCCATACGGGGTGGCCTTGCTCGGCGGGGGCCAGGTCAAATTGGGCATCCAGTTGGAAAGCCTTTTCAAATGTCTTCCGGCACGCCACGACCGCACGTGTCAGGCATTGCGCAAACGCCAGTGTCTTGATGGCTTTGATACGCCCGGATTTATCAAGCGATGTTTCTGTGGTCAACGGCGAGAGCTGCTTCATGGCAAGGTTGTATTCACCACGCTCAAAACTGGCCAGCGCCATAGTCAGATTTTTTTCACTTGCACTTGGTTCAGCCGGGACGACCACGGCAGGAGGCTCCGGCAAAGCCGGCTGCGTGGGGGGGGGCGTCACGGTCACACCGGCAGGCGGGTAAGCTGGTTTAGGTTTCACTTGATCGGTAGTAGCACAACCCGCAAAAACCGCACCGGCAACAACCACCAAAGACAATCGAGTTAGCACATTCATCAAAATCTCCATAAAAAAGTTCTTATCTGGGAAAGGCATGCCTGACCACCACCGTTTTTCCAGCGATCACGGTTACTTTACGCCTCGCAGATGGCACAGCAGGATTCTGGATTTCAATGTCGTGACTCCCAGGCGGCAGATTGATAGCCAGAACCGGTGGCACTGTTCCCCTGGGTTGACCATCAACCAATACGTTACCCCAGCCACCAATAACTTCGATTCGAACCACACCAGTCTTTGGTGCTGCCATGGCGCTGGCAGGGGCAGCAGCAGGCAACGCGACGGAGGATGCCAATGACAATTGCGGTGCAACTGCTTCAACGGGTGTTTCCACAGCGGCAACCGGCGCTGGCACCATGACGGCTTCACTGGCAGGCAAAGTGGCAGCGATTGGCGGCGCAACTTCGGCAGGGGCCGCAGGCGGCGGCGAAGTGCTGGGTGCCTGTGCTGATGCCGCCACAGTGCTCTCTGGTGTGCTCTGATTCAACACACCCGAGAAGAACACAGCCGCACCCACCAACACCAATAAGACTGCAGTCATGGCAAGCCATAAAACAGCCGGAGGCTTCTTCGCCAACACCAGGGGTTTGGTATCGGGTGCCTTCGGCGGCTTGACTTCGCGCACCTTCGGTTGTGGATCTGTCTTGGTGCCTGTGGCGACAGGAACACCGCCCGGCACTGGTGACGCAGCAGAATTGATGAGATCATCAATCGAAGCGACTTGGACCGGACTGGCCGGATGAACCCGCGAAGTCACCAGAGTTGCATCAGGGTCAAAACGAGGCATGTCGGCGACCTTTGCCGGTGTCTGCTCCTGACCGGCCTTGATGGCTGCGGCCAACTCCGTCAATGCACGGCGCTCAGGGGAGGCTGCATCCATGATCATGGTGGCCTGAAAGTCGGGTTCTGCCGCAGCAGTCGTCATGGGCGCATGCATCACGGTGGACACCACCGGGGTGGTTATCCAGCCAAGTGCCGCACGCAGTTCATCAACATTTTGATACCGGTTTTCCGGCAATACCGCCAAACACTTCATGACAACATTGCACAATCGTTGCGAAAATGCGCCCTCAACAATGATGTCTGCAACCGGCTTGAGCGGGTCACTCATCATGCGGGAAATTGCCTGAACCGGGACTTTTCCTGTCATCAAATGGTAGAGCAAGCCGCCAACCGCGTAAATATCCGTCCATGCACCTTGCGGCATCGAGCCATCATCGTAGTACTGCTCTATGGGCGCATATCCCGGCTTTAGAACTGTCGTCAATGCCTGGGTCATCCCGCTGATGATTCTCCGTGCCGCGCCAAAATCCATCAACACCGATTTGCCATTGGGCAGCACCAGGATATTGTCCGGGGCGATATCGCGATGAAAGCACCTTTCGTTGTGCAGTTCTTTGAGCGCCAGCAAAATCGGATCGAGTGTTTCACACAGCCATTGCTCCGTGATTTGCTGGCGCGATGTGCGCAAGGTCTCGCGCAAAGTCACGCCACGGTAATAACGCATGGCCATGTAAGCCGTGCCATTGGCTTCCCAGAAGCGAAACACCTCAACCAGTCCGGGGTGAGAAAACTTCGCCAGCATCCGGGCTTCATTGATGAAACTGGTGAGACCGGCAGTAAAGGTCTTGCGGTGCTCCTCGGATTTGACTTGCACGCTGCCATCAGCACCTCGCTGGGCAAAGGCTGAAGGCAGATACTCCTTGATGGCCACAATCCGTTCAAGGCTTGAATCATGGGCACTGTAAACAATGCCAAAACCACCTTCGCCGATGACACCGGTGATTTCAAATTCAGCCACCTTCGTCCCCACCGGAAGTGAACTGGAAGCTGTTTTCAGCACCGAGCTTGATGTAGTCATATCGATTTCCGGGTTCAGGTTCTTGAGGTTGCTGGGACTATTTGAAGGTATGCGAAATTGTCACCGGAGAATTTGCTGTCACTTCAATGGTTTGCACATGTGTCGGGGCATCTGGCTTGGCTATTTCGATGGTGTGGGTACCAACATCGAGTTCGACCTGCCGCAATTGGCTGGGGTTGGAGATGCCACGGGTGACCCCATCAATCACCACGGTGCCCCAAGGGCTGATGTTCAACTTGAGCACCCCGGATGCTGGAGTCACTGTTGGTGGAGAAGTTGCTGGCTGGGCAACAGAAGCTGCTAAAGGCCGCGCCGGTGCGATTCCGGCACTGGCGTTCAAAGCGGGTGTCTGAATTGGTGCTGGTATCTTCACGGCAACAACCGGATCGGAGGTTCGCGTCAACAGATAAACGGCAATCACCACCACACCAAGCCCCACTGTTACTAGCGGCACCTTGAGGTCTTTTTTGGCAACGGTTTCAGGCAAATGTGCCGGCTTCTCACCACGCGTCGACATGTTCAGAATCGGATCAATCGGATCAATCGGAATGTCGGCAACTTCAACTTTGGTTTCGCTCAATCCCATGTGTGCAGCTTTGGCCGCAACAACATTTGCAGGACCAGCGGGTGCCGTAACCGGACTTTCAGAACCTGCCAGCAATGCTGGATCGCCTCCTCCGGCGGACTGGCGCGCATAAGCCGCACTTGGCAAGGTCATGACCCGGGTCGGTCTGGCGGTATTCCACCCCAACATGTCGCTGAGCTCGTGAACATTTTGCAGACGATCTTCCAGACGAACCGCCATGGCCTTGGAAACCGCATTAGAAAAAGTCATGGAGAACCGGTCCCCAACCAACGCATGAACCGATGGCAAGGGGTCGGTCAAAAGGCGCGAAACAGCCTGGATTGGGGGCTTGCCGGTGGCCAAATGGTACAGGACACCGCCGAGCGCATACACATCGGTCCAAGGCCCCTGCTTCATCGTCCCATCGTCAACATACTGCTCGATTGGTGCATAACCTGGCTTCAAAACGGTCGTCAAGGCCTGCGTGCCATCGCCAATGATGCGTCGTGCCGAGCCAAAATCAAGCAACACCGGTTTTCCATCGGATAGCATGATGTTGTCGGGTGCGATATCGCGGTGATAGACCTGCTCGCGGTGCAGCATCTCAAGTGCGTCAAAGATGGGTGCCATGGTCTGGGCGATGGTTTCTTCGTCAAAAACCATGTCGCCCCGCGCCAGATGCTGCCTTAAAGTCTCCCCGGTGTAATAACGCATTGCCATGTAGGCGGTGCCGTTGCCCTCCCAGAAACGATAAACCTCCACCAGGGCGGGATGCGAAAACCTGGCCAGCATTTTGGCTTCGTTGATAAAGCTGCGCAGACCCGCTTCATAGGTTGCCCGATGGTTGGCGGCCCGCACCGCCACACTTAGCCCGTCCACTCGTCCGGCAAACGACGAGGGCATGAACTCCTTGACGGCCACAGGGCGGTCAAGATTGACATCTTTGGCGAGATAGACAATCCCGAAACCACCCTCGCCCACCAGTCCAATGATTTCAAAATCGGCAACGATGGTGCCAACTGGCAGGCAATTGGCATGAGCAGCCAACAATTTTGATGACGGAGTTGACACTGTGGCCCTTCAGATATTCATTTCGCCAAAAGATAACAGCAAATAAGTCATTGAGCAGAAGTCTTGTTAAAACTGCAGCCCGACTTCGGTTTTTGATTTCGACTGGGTGCTGCCGACCATACGCTTTCTAAACGCATCCAAAGCGGCAGCCTTGCCGTCGGCAAAAAGCTTGGCCGGTGCATCCCTGTCATTGGGCAACTGGGTCACGCTGGTTACCCCTAATTTAACCGACTGGCGCGCCACATTGATTTCGAGAATTTTTCCCTTGACTTCAAATTCATAAACCACGTTTTGACAGTTGCCACCGGAAACCGCAACACAATGTGAATAATCTTGGTGGTAGGCCACCAACAGTCCAATCAGGGCTTTGGCCTGTTCCTGCCGATCAGCTTGCTCGCGCGCAATTTTGCGTTCATTTTCCTCAAACGCCGCAATTTTCTGGCGCGCCAATGCGTGGCGGCCGCATTCATCTTCAGGAAATGCGTCCATGAATTTTTTCAGCGCTACAGCACTGCGCGCCGCGTTGTAAGCCCGTGAACACAAAGTCGCTTTGGAGACCGGCACCGTCGGAGTTGGTGCAGTAACGCTGGCCGGGGACTCTGCGGTCGCTGCTGCGGCTTCTGCTGCTGGCGGAATGTAAAACGTCATCACGCCACTGGCGGTCGGTCGGCCAGCATCAAAATCACCCTCGAACTTGTCGCCAGAACCCCAGGTGTACAGGCCCTTTCCCTGCGGAATTCCGTTGCGTACGGCACCGGTGTAACTGTCGCCTGAAGCAAACTTGATGTTGCCCAAGCCGGTGGCCTGGTCGTTCACCCAGGCACCTTCATAGCTGCCGCCGTCTGGAAAACGCATCAAGCCCTGGCCTTCCTTGCGATCAACGCGCCAATCGCCTTCATAGCGTTGCCCGTCTTTCCATTGGGCAACACCCTTGCCATTGCGTTTTCCTTGTAGCCACGAACCGGTATAGCTATCCCCGTTGCGATGCGTCAAGGTGCCGGTGCCAGATTGCTCGCCGGCTTCGAACTGACCCTCATAGACATCACCGTTCAAGAATTTGAATACCCCTGGGCCAGATGGCCGGTCATTGGCCCAACTGCCGTTGTATTCGGTCTTGTCGGCATAGACCATGCGTCCTTTGCCGACACGTTTGCCAGCCACAAAACTCCCGATATAGCGGTCCCCGGTGGCGGAAGTCCACTCGCCTTCGCCATCGGGTTGATCATCGCGCCAGTTGCCGGTGTAGCGCTGGCCATTCGCCCAAACATAAGTGCCAAGCCCTATCTTGCGGCCCAGTTCCAGTCGCCCCTCAAACAAGCGTCCGTCAAAAAATTCAACTCGCCCGTCACCCGAAATCTGCAACGCATTTTTATCAAGCACAAAGTTGCCTTTGTAAATCGCATCCTCGGCCCGGATTTCGACATTGACTTTTGGCCCGGGCATGCTCAAGGCAGCCGGAACCGGCACCACAGCAGCAGCCGGAACCGGAACCGGCACCACAGCAGCAGCCGGAACCGGCACCACAGCAGCAGCAGCCGGCACCGCTGGCCGGGCCTGACGAAGCTGGTACAAATCGGCATGCTCGCGCAACAGGCCCGGCGCCACTTCGTCGTTACAGCGGTCACCGCTACAGTCACGCATTTGATCCTGCCGGGTCAGCCGTCCTTCAGTGAACTGCCCCCGCACAATATAGCGAAGCTTGCCCTCGCCAAAAGCCAGCAAGTTCCCGACACCCGTCGCCTTGCCAGCCACGCAGTCACCAGTCCAGGTGACAGACAGTTGCTCAAGCGACGCAATATCCGACACTAGGCAAGAACTCCTGATGTCTTTTGCTGTAGTCATGGTTTGCGCCTTCACGGACAGCGCCCCACTCAGGAGCAGAACACTGACAAAAACCAAATAACCGTAACATTTCCAAACATTCATACTCAACCAAGGTGCTGTAAAAAAGGCAAACCGTTGACCGTCAATGACGGCTGCCGCTCTGCCCCGCGCTGATTGCCGCCCAGAATTGAACGACTGCCGCAGCTATGTGCATGGATTCTTACATAAATGCCGGCAGCGAGAAGCACGCATTCTGTGCCTCGGGCGAAAGTTCCGGCCCGCTTGCCTGGCCCGCTTATTTCACCAATTGATTGAGTTGAATGATCGGCAGCAGCACCGCCAGCACAATCAGCATCACTACCATGCCCATCGCCACGATCAGCAGCGGCTCGAGCAGGGTGGCGAGCTGCATGGCGCGGCGCTGCACCTCGGTGCCAAGCTGTTTGGCAGCGCGCGCCAGCATCACCGGCAACTGGCCGGTTTGCTCGCCGAGCCGGGCAAACATGGCCAGCAGCGGCGGAAAGCGTTTTTTTTGCGCCAGCGCCGAGTGCAGCGGCGCGCCTTCGCGCACCAGCACCAAAGCGTCTTGGGCATCGGAGCGTAGTGCCCGGTTCGACAGGGTCTCGGCTGCGGCCTGCAAGGCTTTCAAGATGGGCACACCGGCACCCGACAGCATCGCCAGGGTGCTGGCAAAACGCGCCGCGTTGTAGCTGCGTGACAGTCGGCCGACAATTGGCAGGCTCAGCCAGGCGGCATCAAATTTTTCATGAAATTGGGCGTTGGCCAGCGCCAGTCTTGCACCGATAGCTCCAAAAATAATAGCAAGCAACAGCAACCAGCCATAACTGCGCAGAAAGCTGCTCAAGCCAATCATCAGAATAGTGAGCAGCGGCAACGCCCGTTTGCTGCTGGCAAACACGCTGGCAACTTGCGGCACCACATAGGTGACCAGGAACAGCACAATCACCACGGCCACCAGCGACACAATGGCCGGGTACAGCGCCGCACCGATCAGCTTGGACTGAAGTGCCTGCTGTTCCTCCAGGTCATCGGCCAGCCGCTCCAGCACCAGCCCGAGGTTGCCGCTTTGCTCGCCAGCCCCAATCACCGCCACAAAAATCCGCGAGAACTCGCGCGGATGCTGCGACAGTGCCCGGGCAAACGGCGCGCCGCCATTGACCTCGGCGCGCAGGGTTGCGACCAATTCGCGCTCGGGAGCTTTTTCGGCCTCATCGGAAAGGGAAGTGAGGGCGCGCTCCAGCGGCAAGCCCGATGCCACCAAACCGGCCAACTGGCGCGTCCAGATCGCCAGCGCCGTCGGACCAAACACCCGCTTGCCTCGGCGCAGGCCGCCTCGGCTGCCACTGGCCAGCGCCTCCTGCGCGCTGACGGGATCCACCTTGAGCGGCACCAGCGCCTGGGCGCGCAACTGCGCGCGTGCGGCTTTGGCCGAATCGGCCTCAATCACCCCCTTGCGGGTGTCGCCTGCGCTGCTGATGGCTTCGAACGAATAGACCGGCATGACTTGTTTTGACCGATCAGTCGCGCGTGACGCGCACCAGTTCCTCGCGCGAGGTGATGCCCAACTGCACCAGACGCTCGCCATCCTCGCGCATCAGCACCATGCCGACCGCCTGGGCCGCCGTGCGGATGTCGGCCTCGGCAGCGCGGCTGTGGATCTGGGCGCGAATCGCATCATCGGTTACCAGCAGCTCGAACACGCCACTGCGCCCGCTGTAGCCGGTCTGGCCACAGCGCTCGCAACCGACCGGGTGGCCATTGACCTGGCAATGCACGCACAGCTTGCGCACCAGCCGCTGCGCCAACACCCCCAACAGGGAGGAACTTAGCAAAAACGGCTCGACCCCCATGTCGGTCAGGCGTGTCACGGCACTCGCCGCATCATTGGTATGCAGGGTGGCCAGCACCAGATGACCGGTCAGCGAGGCCTGAATGGCGATTTGGGCGGTCTCGAAGTCGCGGATTTCACCAATCATGATGATGTCGGGGTCTTGCCGCAGGATGGCGCGCAGCGCCTTGGCAAAGTCGAGTTCGATTTTCGGATTGACCTGGGTTTGCCCAACCCCGGCCAGTTCGTACTCGATCGGGTCTTCCACCGTCATGATGTTGTTGCGGCTGGCATCGAGCCGGCTCAGGGCCGCATACAGCGTGGTGGTTTTGCCGGAACCGGTCGGGCCGGTCACCAGCACAATGCCGTGCGGCTGGGCCACCAGTTTCTCAAAGCGGCTCAGCACCGCACCCTGCATGCCGAGCGCTTCCAGGCTCAGGCGACCTTCGGATTTGTCGAGCAGGCGCAGCACGGCACGCTCGCCGTGGGCACTGGGCAGCGTGCTGACCCGCACATCGACCGCCCGGGTGCCGATGCGCAAGGAAATGCGGCCATCCTGCGGCAGGCGACGCTCGGCAATGTCAAGCTCGGCCATGATTTTCAGCCGCGAGATCAGCGCCGCGTGCAGCGCGCGGTTCGGTTGCACCACTTCGCGCAGCGTGCCATCGACGCGAAAACGCACGCTCGAATGGCGCTCGTAAGGCTCAATATGGATGTCGCTGGCACCGTCGCGTGCGGCCTGGGTCAGCAGCGCATTGAGCATGCGGATGATCGGCGCGTCATCGGCGGTCTCCAGCAGGTCTTCAATCGCCGGCAGGTCTTGCATCATGCGCGACAGATCGGCGTCACTTTCGACTTCGCTGACCACTGCCGCCGCGCTGGATTCACCCTGGGCGTAAGCCGCGCTGATGCGTTGAACCAGGGCCGCTGCGCCCTGCATCTGCAATTGGCAGCGTGGGTATTTGCGCAGCACCTCGCCCAAGGCCGCCGGTGCGGACTGGGCATGCAGCCACAGTGTCAGTTGATCCGCCTCGTCTTCCAGCAGCAACTGGTGGGTGCGGGCAAAGGCGTAAGGCAGGGGGTAGCGCATGGGCGGCAATACCGGTCAGGATTACGGTGCCGGCTTTGCTGCCGAGCCGGTCGCCGAAGCCTTGGATGCAGGTGCCGTCGGCAGGGTGTCGGTGCCGGTGATGCTCTTGATGCCGGACTTGGGCGGTGGCGGCGGCAAGCTGGGAGCCTCGTTGATTGGCACCAGGCTGCTCGGGGGCGGCTGGTTGTCTCTGAAGCCGGAGCGCATCAGGTCGTAGCGGTCGAGCGACAAGCGATCCGAATCGCGGCTGTCGCGCACCACCACGGGACGCAAAAACACCATCAGGTTGGTCTTTTTGCGGCTGCGGGTCTCGCTCTTGAACAGATTGCCAAACAAGGGCACATCGGCCAGACCCGGGATTTTCTCGGCATTGCCAGCATACTCGTCTTGCAGCAAACCGCCCAGCACCACAATGCTGCCATCATCGACCAGCACGTTCGACTCAATCGTGCGCTTGTTGGTGGTCGGGCCGTTAACGGCGTTGATGGTGGATGCCAGCACGCTGGAGACCTCCTGGTAGATCGTCAGCTTGACGGTGCCGTTTTCGCTGATCTGCGGTTTGACCTTGAGCGTCAGACCAACATCCTTGCGCTCGATGGTCTGAAACGGATTAACCGTGCCGGTGCCAGAACTGCTGTTGGTGAACTGGCCGGTGACAAAAGGCACATTCTGGCCAATCACAATTTTGGCCTCTTCGTTGTCCAGGGTCAGCAGATTGGGGGTTGACAGCACATTGCCAGAGCCGGAATCTTCCAGAAATCGCGCCAGAAAGCCCAGCACATAGATGCCATTGGTTTTCTGGGCCAGGCCGAAGTTGAGGCCACGCGCCGGCACCTCCGTGCCGCTGGCGACACCGGTGGCCAGTTTGATGATGTTTTTGCCGGCTGCGCCAAAGTTGCTACCGAGCAGCCCGATCACGCTGTCGCCGGCCTGGCCCAAAGCGCCCTGCCACTGGATGCCGAATTCAGCCGCCTTGTCAACGCTGACCTCGGCAATCAGGCTTTCGACAAACACTTGGGCGCGCCGCGCATCAAGCCGGTCGATAACGGCACGCAACTGGCGGTATTGCGGCTCGGGCGCGGTGATGATGAGCGAATTGGTGGCGGCATCGGCCTGAATCTGGCCGCCGGTGGCGCTGCCACCTGCCGCTGCCGCCGGAGCACCAGCCGGCGTTGCCGCGACCGGCCGGGCTTCGCCACTGAGGGCGGCGCGCAGGGTGGTGGCCAGTTTGGTGGCATCGGCGTTTTTCAAATAGACCACATACACATTGCCGGCGGCACCATTGGCACCGGGCGCATCGGGTTGGTCCAGCTTGGCCACCAGCGAGCGCACCAGCGCCAGTTGCGCCGCATTGGCGGCCCGCAGAATCAGCGCGTTGGAACGCGGCTCGGCCAGCAGCGTGGTCTTGAAAGAGGTATCGGCAGCCCCTGCCGGCGCGGCGGCGGTGCTGGCACCCAACAGCCTGAGCACCAGCGGTGCCAGATCCGACGCAATCGCATATTTGACCGGGATCACCTCGACATCGGTGGCGTTGGCCACGTCCATGGCGGCAATGATGCGCCCGAGCCGACGCAGGTTGTCGGCGTAGTCGGTGATGACCAGCGAATTGTTGCCCGGGTTGGCATTGATGGTGTTGTTCGGGCTGATCAGCGGGCGCAGCACCGGCACCAGGTTGTTGGCGGATTCATGATTGAGCTTGAAAATCTGGGTGACGATCTGGTTGCCATGCGGCTGGCTCGCCGCATCGCCGCTGCTGACGCTGACACCGACCGTTTGCAGCTTGGCATCGGCCTCTGGCACCACCTTGTACAGCCCGCTGGCATCTACCAGCGTGTAACCCTGCAGCCGCAGGGCCGCGACAAACTGGTCGAGTGCCGCCGCTGTGCTGACCGGTTTGCCGGTGACCAGCGTCAGGGTGCCCTTGACGCGCGGATCAACCACCACGTTACGCCCGGTGATGCTGGCAAAGGTGCGCGCCACCGCCTCGATCTCGGCCGCCTGAAAGTTCAGCGTGACCGGCTCGCCGAGTTTTCCGGTGACACCGTCCTGCGCCCCCAAATTTATGGAAAACAGGCCGATAGCCCCCGCCAGCAAAGCGCGGATAGCTATCAACAATATAGCATTTTGAGAGACTCGGAGAAAGCGATGTGTCATGCAGATTCAACCTACGTTGATGATGGAGCGGGCACCGCTGCGCCGCCCGATGATGTTCAAAAGATTTGACAGCGCGGCCTGCGACTCGGGCGCCGAACTGGCCTCGCCGACAAAACGCAGCTTGCCGCCGACCCACTCGCCCCGCCCCGAAAGCTGCAAACTGCCGCTCAGGGTGCTGAGCAACAGCTCCGGTTGCTGGCCACCCGCAAGCGCCAGACGGTAGCTGCCCATCGGTTGCAGCGTTGACAGGCGCGACGACAGGTGTTGCGCCTCCAGTTGCGCCGCACCGGTCACCTGCAGGCGCCCGCTGGCCCAGCTCAGGCTCAGAGCCTGGGTGCCCAATGCCAATTGGCCTTGCAGTTGCAAGGTATTCCAGGGTGTGCCCAGACCGGCCAGCCACTGCGCCGGCCATTGCGACTGGTGATCCGACACGGCGATCTGCAAGCCATTCCAGCGCGGCAATACGCGCCACATCCAGGCTTGCGGCAAGCAGCAGTCGGCTTGCAGTGCCAGCGCCAGACCGGCGCCCCCGGCAGTCAGCGACGGGCGAAGCTGCCAGTGGATACGGCCCGGCAAGCTTGCTGCATCCAGGCTGCCACTACCGCCGGTCAGGGTCAGGCGGGCCGCGCCGCGCCACAGGGTGCCGCGCGCGTCTTCCAGCAGCAGTCGCCCGCCGCTGGCTTGTCGAAGCAGTCCCGCCAGCCAGTTTGCCGGCGCAAATGCCAGCGTGCTGACCAGCAGCCCCAGCAGCACACCGGTTGCGGCCCAGCCCCAGGGGGAGTGCTGCGACTGGCCGCTGCGGCCGGGCCGGGTCGCAACCGGTCGGGCAAGCCGAAAGCTGGGTTTGGCGGGCATGATCATTCGGGTGGCGCGTGAAGGCGTTACTGCGCCGGCAAGGTGAACACCAGGCTGCCATCCCAGGTGCTGGCGGTGGCGCGCTTGAGGTGGACCTCGGTTGGCGTCAGATGGGCGTTTTGCCGCACCACGCCGAGCCACTGCGCCAAAGCCGGCGCGTCTTGGCCCTTGAGCGTGACCGTCAGCCGGTCCATTTGCGCCGTGATCTGAGCGCTGTTGCCCAATAGCTTGAGCGATGTGTCGATCGCACGGCGGGCTTCCGATGCATCCAGGGTGGGCAATGCCTGCAAAGCCCGCGCCTGCGCTTGCAGCCGCAGCATCTGCTGCAGTTGGGTGTCTTGCGCCTGATGCTGTGCGTCGGCACTGCGCAGCACCGCCAGCGCCGGCGCCACACCGAGCCACCAGAGCAGCGACAAACCGATGACGCTCAGCGCCAGCAACAGCAAGCGCCGCTCACGCCCGGATGCCGCCTGCCAGCGCGCCTGCACCTCGGCGCGCCAGCTCATGGCGCCACCGCCGGCACGATCAGCCACTGGTCGCCGCGCAGGCTGGCCTGCAAACCGCGCGCGCGCAACCCGCTGCTCACTTGCGCAGCAGCCTGAGGGTCCATCGGCGGGCCACTCAACCGCCATTCTTGCGCTACATATTCAATAGCTGTCAGCGCATAGCTGGCGGGGGCTAGAGCCGAAAATGATGACAAAATACTCTCCATGTCAGAGTCTGCCGGGTTGCCACGGCTGCGCTGCAGCAACGCCACTTGACGCGCCATTTGCAGTGGCGCATCGACCACCACCGCAATTTTGGGAAAGGTCTCGGTCAGCACGGCACCAATCTGCTGCTGTTGCGCGCGCAAATTGGCCTGCTCGCGCAGCGCCCAGGCGTTAAGCCCCAGCAGGTTGACCAGCAGCAACGCCAGCAGCGACCAGCGCGCGGCGCGCCATTGCGGTGACCGGGCCAGGCTGCCCAGGTGCCGGGTCACCTGTGCCCAGCGCCGGTTGCGGCTGGCGTGGGCCAATTCAAACTGGGCCAGATCCCAAGGGCTGGCCGCCGCCTGCAGCAGGCGCTCGGGCCGCTGTTGCAGCACCACCGGTCGCTGGAACAGCGCTTCTGCCAGCGCCGCCACGGCAGGCTCGGCCACTACGCGGCCAATGGCCGGCGCAGCCTGCGCCGCGCCATCCGGGTCCTGGCTTGGCTCAAGCAAACCGACACAGCTTGCCGTCAGCGCCGCCACTAGCACACCGCCACCGTGGGCGGCGCTGGCTTGGCCGGGCCGGGCCAGCCAGCCGACCACCCGTGCGCCATCCGGCTGTTCGGTGACATAGGTCGCATCGGCCAGCGCCTGAACCGACAACTCCGGCACGATGCGTGTCACCTGATGCCCGGCCTGGGCCAGCGCCTTCAGCCCGGAGTCAAGCCAGGTGCGCGAACACGCCACCACCCAGACCGGGCCACGGGCATCGGGCTGGGGCTGCAGCGCCAGGTGATACTGGCTTGGGTCATCAAGTAACTGGTCTTCGAGCAATCCGTCCAGAATGGCGCGCAGCCGTGCCCCGCCGCGCTCGCCTGACATGGATCGCGGCAGGCTGCCCTGCGGCAATTGCACCAAATGCCAGCACAGGACATCTGCGGGCAACACGGCAACCACTTCCGCCAGGCGCGGCTGAGTCGGCGGCAGCAGCGCCAGCGGCACGCTGCCATGTGCCGCCACCGTGCTGCCGTCCGGACTTTGCACGTAGTCATACAGCGCCGCTGGAGCGGCCTCTTGAAGCGGCAGGGAGATGATCAACAGGGACATAAAAGAATCAGCAAATCATTGTAGGGGCGAGGCCGGTTCGGCCAGCACCTCGCGCATGCGGCTGAGGGTTTTGACCTCCAGCCCATTGCGCTGCAGCACCGAGCGCTCTTGCACGCTGCTGCGGCCCAGGCGCAATTGACCGGTGACACTGAAAAAACGCGAGGCGACTGAGTGCTCGTTGGCATCGAACAACACCGCCGGGTTGCCAACCAGGCGCTCGGCGTCCATCAGTGTGCTCATGTGCTGCGCCGCCCGCGCCTCTACCAGATGCCGGGCCTGCGCCATGTCTAGCCCGACCACACTGGCCAGCAACACCTCGGGTGGGGCGGTGTTGAGATTGACCGGCGTGCGCTCCGGCAGCAGGGTGACAAATGGCTGCAACACCTGCAAGCTTGATGCCGACAAACCCAGCCAGAGCAAATCGGGCAGCGCTTTGGGCAACAAGGGTTTGGACGCATCGACCGCCACCGCAGCATCTGGCGCGCTGGCACGCAACAGCGACTCGGTCAGCGCCAGCAGTTCGCGCTCGGGCAGATTCAGGTGCTTGAACAGCCGGCTCCAGGCCGCCAGGCTAGGCCCATGCAGTTTGTCACCATCAAGCAGGTTGGTCATGTTCAGGCGCGCCTGCAGGTCTTGTATCTGGCCCGACAAAAACGCCTCCTGATCGACATCCTCGGATTCACCCACCAAAGCCTCACCGCGCTCAGCGGCCAAAAAGGTGGACAAGCGCGCCGGCGCCAGCGGCACCGCCCAAGGTTCGGCCAGGTGGTCGGCACCACCCTGGCGCGCGTCCTCGCGCAAGATCAGTCGCGCCCAGTCCAGCGCCCCCACCAGAATCCATGCCGCCTGCACCCGGCTGCGCTGGGCTGACTCGACCTCGACCCCGCGCCACTGCTGCCACAGCATGGCCGATGCCATGGTGGCCACCAGCACCACGGTCAGCATCGCCGTCAGGATGGCGGCACCAGCCTGCCGCCTCATTTGCCGCCCCCCAGCAGCGGGCGCACCCAGTCGCGCGTCAGGCTGCCGCTGACTGCCTGACCTGCTGGCAGCACCAGCACCAGCCGCACGCCGTCCGGCACGGTAGCGGCACTGGCCGCGTCAGGCGTGCTGGCATCGGGGCCGTCAGCACTGGAGAGCGGGTTGCTCCAGGCGTTGTTGCGGAAATAAAAAATTTGCCAACTGCTCAACGGCACGGTGCGCACCTCGCGCAGGCGATCTTCATCGCTGGGGTTTTGCGCCCACAGCGCGGCCTTTTGCCAAGCTTGGTCGAGTGCAGCGCGACTCTGCAGCGGCGGCGACTGCCAGCGCAGCCACTGGCCCTGCCCGTCGATGACACGCTGCGCCCAGGCCACCACCCGCAGACCATCGCCTGCCGCAACACCGGCCCGGCGCAAAATGCGCAATGCCCGGCCATCCCAGTCCAGCCCCGGCAGCTTGGGCTGCTCGGCCATCGCATCCAGGTCGGCGCCCCACTGGGTCAATGTGGCTTGCAGCGCCAGCACCTCATCGGCACGCTGCTGCAACTGGTGTTGTGCCCGGCTGATGCCGTCAAGGCCACGCCAGCTCAGCACCGCCATCAACGCCATCAGGCTGAGCGCTACCAGCAGTTCAATCAGGGTAAAGCCACCAGGACGCTTGCGCCAGCGCCAGGCTTGATCGGTCATCAGTAGCGGCCCACAATGGTGGTAAGCCGCCAGATCGGTGACTCACCATCCAACACCCGGGCATCGACGCGCCGAAAGTTCGGGTTGGGTGTCGGTCGCACCACCAGCGCCACCGTCAGGTTGCGGTCGGCCTGCGTACATGGCAACTGGCTGTCGCCGACACCGGGCATTTGCCGGGCCAGCCGGATTTTGACCAATTCGTTTTCAGCACACAGTTGCGCCAGCAGCATGTCGGACTGGCGTCCGGAATGGCGTGTCAGGGCCGAGGTGGCCTGCAGGCCGGCCATCAGAGCAATTGCCACAATGCCCAGGGCCACCAGCACCTCCACCAGGGTGAAGCCGCGCCGCATTGATGCGCCGGGACGTAAGCCAGACCTCATGGGGCATCGGCCAGCACGGCAAACGGGCGCACGCCATCGGTGGCCAGACGCACCCGCTGCGTCGGCTGGCTGCGCGAGAACAAGATCACCGCCTGCGGCTCAATGATCGGCTCCGGGCCAAGCGTCAGGCGGCCGGGTGTTGGCTGGTGCTCGATCAGCGCGCGGGTATCGGGGTCGAGCCATTGTTGCGGCAAATCGGCTGCGGCCAGCGTCGGCGTGCCCTCAAACCGGAATCCGTCCTGGTCCTGGCCCAGGCGCCAATGCCAGGGCATGCCGCTGGCCTGCGAACGTACCCGGGCCGACTCCAGCAAGGCCGACAGACGCAAGGCCTCGCGCTCCAGCCGGGCTTGCGAACCATCGCGCAGGGCTAGGCCGACACCGGCCGAGCCAATCGCCACGATGGCCAGCACCACCAGCAGCTCCAGCAGGGTAAAACCGCGCCAACCGGTCGGCGCGGTACCGGCGCGGCTACGGTTGCCAGGTGCCAATGTCTGCATTGTTGCCGTCGCCGCCCGACTGTCCATCGGCGCCGTAAGACATCACATCGACCTCGCCCTTGATGCCGGGGTTGAGGTAAACATAGGCTTTCCCCCATGGGTCGTTAGGCAATTTGTCAAGATAGATTTTCCAGTTGTTGGGCACCGGCGAGGTGCTCGGCTTGACCAGCAGGGCCTGCAAGCCCTGTTCGGCGGTTGGGTAGCGCTGGTTGTCAAGCCGGTACAGCTTGAGCGCCTGCATCAGGTTGGCGACATCGGTTTTGGCGGCGGTAACCCGCGCATCGTCGGCCCGGTCCAGCACGCTGGGCACCACCAGGGCGGCCAGCACGCCAATGATGAGCAGCACCACCATCAGTTCGATCAGGGTAAAGCCGGCAGCAAGGCGGCGGGCAAGGCGTTTGGTGGCAAGCAGGTGGTGTCGGGTGGTCATGGCCTGATGGGTGGTGTGGTCCGGGAGTGATGCGATGATAATCGCGCCCATGCAAAGCTTAACCTTTCCATCTGGCAACAACCCCTGGCTGACCGGTTTGCTGACCCTGTTGCTGGCCGGGCTGGCGGCTGGCAGCGCGGTTTTCTGGCTGCTGAAGTGGCCCAGCCCAGCCGGGCCGGCGCGCCTGTCGGCCCTGCCTGCCGCTGCGCCAGCGGTTGATTCCGACAAAATAGCCCGCCTGCTGGGTGCCGGCACCCAGGCTGGGGCAACGCCGGTTCAACCCAGTCTGGCAACCCGATTCAAACTGCAAGGCGTGATCGCGCAGGGCAGCAACGCCGCACGCGGCAGTGCCTTGATCGCGGTTGAAAATGCCCCTGCCAAACCTTACCGGGTCGGTGACGCGCTGTCTGAGGAGATCGTGCTGAAAGCCGTCAAGGCCCGCAGCGTGGTGCTCGGGCCGAGCGGGCAGCCGAACGGCAACTTCACGCTCGAACTGCCCTTGTTGCCCGGTATGGCGGCAGATCGCTGAAATCAAACCATGAAAAAAACACCCACCTATCAATTTCAGGTTCAGGTCAAGCCACGCTACCTGGCCGACCAGTCGGCCCCGGGCCAGGGTCTGTATTTTTTTGCCTACAGCATCACCATTCGCAACACCGGCAAAGTGGCAGCACAACTGATTTCGCGCACCTGGAACGTCAACGATGCCAACGGCCACACCGAAAAGGTCAAGGGCTTGGGCGTGGTCGGTCATCAGCCGCTGCTGCAACCGGGTGAGGCGTTTGAATACACCAGCGGCACCCGCTTGCGCACCCCCACCGGCACCATGCATGGCAGCTTTTTTTGTGTGGCCGAAGACGGTGAAAAGTTTGATGTCGATGTGCCGATGTTTGTGCTCGATGCCCTGAGTGCGGGTGGCGGCGCGCGCACGCTGCACTGATGGCTGGCCCATGACGGCGCATGATGGTCTGCCCGAACTGCTTGAGGATCTGGATCCGCAGGCCGATCTGGTGCAGCGCCACCTGTGGCTGATCCGTCTGCTGGCCTGGGTGCGCGGCGACCGGTCATCGGTGGCGGCTTGCCTTGCACGCCTGACGCTGCTGCTTGATGTGCTGCAGCAGCGCGCGCCGGCCCGGCAGCAAGTGCAGCTTTGGTGGCGCATTTTGCTCGATACGGTGGATGCCACCAGTTTGCTGGCAGACTACGGTTTTGCCGCGCGCAGTGCCTTTGTCAGCGAGCTGTCGGAACGTATTCGCCTCAAGCTGCTGCCGGGCACGCCTGAAACGGCAGACGCGTCGGCCCTGTTTGCCCTGGTTCTCGGCAATGCCTTTGATGCCCAATGGCTCGTCGCACTGGATGAGTCCCTGCTGTTGCGCCTGGCCGATTTGCTGCAAGACACCAGCCAGCCCGGCATCAACCATGCCCGTCACCATACTGACGGTGCCGACGGCACCGCACCAAGGGCACTGACCCGCTGGCAAACGACATTGATTGAAGCCATCACGTTTTGCACCAGCCAGGTGCGGGCCAGCGGGTTTTCCCCCGAACTGCGGCTGCGCATGAGTGTGCCAGCGCGCCAATCCCGCGCGTTTCACGCGCTGGCGACCAGCTTTGATGCCCTGCATCAGGCCTGTCTGGGTTGGCCTCAGGGCGACACGCGCCGTGCCGCGCTGCAGCATTACCTGGACCAGCTTGAAGCCTGTCGGCATGCCGCCGCCTCGGTCTATACCCACCTCGATGAACACGGCATTTCGGTCAACCTGGTGTTTCAGTTGCGCCAGATGCGCGCGCGGGTGCTGCGCATCCACGCCCTGCTGGACTGCCTGCTGTCAGAGCAGCCGCACCGCCACACCGCCCGGCTGTTGGCAGATTTGGTGACGCTGGGGCAGCAGCGCCTGAGCGTGCGTGCGCTGATTGCCGCCAACTCCTCCATGCTGGCGGCGAAGGTGGCCGAGCGCAGCGCTGAAACTGGCGAACACTACATCACCCGCACCCGCGCCGAGTACCACGCCATGTTGCGTCACGCCGCCGGCGGTGGCGCCATCATGTCGATCACCACGCTGATGAAATTTATCGTGCTGTCGATGGGTTTGTCGGCTTTTTGGGCCGGCTTTTTTGCCGGCATGAATTACGCGCTGAGTTTTGTGCTGGTGCAACTGCTGCACTGGACCGTGGCTACCAAACAGCCAGCCATGACAGCCCCGGCGATGGCCGCCAAACTCAAGGAACTCGGCCATCCGGGCGCCGTGGAAGGCTTTGTCGATGAAGTGGCGCACCTGGTGCGTTCGCAGGTGGCCGCCATTGCGGGCAACCTGGCGCTGGTCATTCCGGGCGTGCTGGCCATCAGCACGGCGCTTTGGCTGACCCTGGGGCAACCGATGATTGATCCCGCCACGGCTGACCATGTGCTGCATGACCTGACCCTGCTGGGGCCGACGGCGCTGTTTGCCGCCTTTACCGGCGTGCTGCTGTTTGCTTCGAGCATCATTGCCGGCTGGGTCGAAAACTGGTTTGTGCTGCACCGGCTGGACTCGGCGCTGCGCTACAACCCCGCCATCACGGCGGCCCTGGGTCTGGCGCGCGCACAACGCTGGGCCAGCTTCATGCGCAACAACATCTCGGGCCTGGCGGCCAATGTGTCGCTGGGCCTGATGCTGGGCCTGGTGCCGGCGTTTGCCGCGTTTTTCGGCCTGGGCCTGGAGGTCCGCCATGTCACGCTGTCCACCGGTCAGCTCGCCGCTGCGGCGGCCAGTCTGGGGCTGGAGATTGTTCACCTGAGCGCCTTCTGGTGGTGTATGGCCGCTCTGGCGGTGACGGGTTTGCTCAATGTGGGGGTGAGTTTTTATTTGGCCTTTCGCCTGGCGCTGCGTGCGCACAACGTCAGCGGGGTTGACCGGGCACGCATCAGCCAGGCCATTGGCAAACGCTTGCGCACCCGTCTGCGCAGTTTTTTCTGGCCCGCCCCGGCGCCCGGCGAGGTGATGATCGACAAACCCGATCATGGGTGAATTTGACCTGATTGCACGCTACTTCAGGCGACCGGTGCGCCACGCGGCCCTGGGCATTGGCGATGACTGCGCCCTGCTGCAACCGGCAGCCGACAGCCAAATGGCCATATCGAGCGACATGCTGGTGCAGGGCCGGCATTTTTTTGCCGATACCGATCCGTTCAAGCTCGGCCACAAGGCACTGGCGGTGAACCTGAGCGACCTGGCCGCCTGCGCCGCGAAACCACTGGCGTTCACGCTGGCGCTGGCGCTGCCGCAGGCCGATGCGGCCTGGCTGGCGCCGTTTTCGCAAGGTTTGCTGGCGCTGGCCGACGCACACGGTTGCGAGCTGATTGGCGGCGACACCACGCAAGGGCCGCTGAACATCTGCATCACCGTGTTTGGCGAAGTGCCGGTGGTTAGCGGTCGCTCGCAGGCGCTGCTGCGCTCTGGCGCCCAGGCTGGTGACCACCTGTATGTCAGCGGCACGCTCGGGGATGCCCGGCTGGCGCTCGATGCGCTGCTCGGCAAAGTGGCGCTGCCCGCTGACGTGCTGGAAATGGCACGCGCCCGGCTGGAAATGCCGACCCCCCGCGTGGCGCTCGGGCTGGCCTTGCGCGGGGTTGCCAGCGCCGCCATCGACATCAGCGATGGCTTGCTCGGCGACCTCGGTCATGTTCTGGAGTGCTCTGGCGCAGGGGCTACCGTGGCTGCCGACACAGCTACAAAATTAGTAGCTGCCAGCGCATATGGCATAAGGGCTGGAGGCCAATTTGGCTTGAAGTTTTCGCAGCAGCAGTGGCGCGCCCTTGCGCTCGCCGGCGGCGACGATTACGAACTGCTGTTTACCGCGCCACCGCAACAACGTGCGGCCGTGCTGGCAGCCGCCCAAAGCAGCCAGACCCCGGTGACGCAGATTGGACAAATCGACGCAGAACCCGGCTTGCGGCTGCTCGATGGCCAAGGCCAGCCGCTGCCCAATAGCTACGCCGCGTTCGATCACTTTGCCTGAACTGCAGCGCAGGCGCAAGCACTGCACTTAAAGTACTAGCCACCGTCAAAATGTTTGCCAACATCTTTTGACCCTTTGAACTGCAAAACTTGAGCGGCGGTCAGAGGCTGACTTCTCCATTGAAAAGGGGTGTTACCCCCACGGTCTGAGACTTACCCCAAAATGTACAGGCGGTCAATGCTTATCGTTGTTCAACGATAGACATAAAAAAGCCTAAGTGTTTGATTTACTTAGGCTTTTTACCGTTGATAGCGGTCGAAAAATATAGTTCTGGTGGTGATAGGTGGATTTGAACCACCGACATCAGCATTATGAATGCTGCGCTCTAACCAACTGAGCTATATCACCATACCGATCAGAATTATAGCGAGTAGAAATTGCTGTTCACTGATGGGTAAAAACAGCTTTGCGCTTGTTGACAAAGGCATCCATGCCTTCTTTTTGATCTGCCGTGGCAAACAAGGCGTGAAACAGGCGGCGCTCAAACATGATGCCGTCATTCAGTGTGCCTTCAAAAGCCCGGTTGACCGACTCCTTGACTGCCATGGTGGCGATTTGTGAATATTCGCTGATCATCAATGCCGCGCCCAGTGCCTCATCCATCAATTTGTCCAATGGCACCACGCGGCTGACCAGTCCGGCACGCTCGGCCTCGGCGGCATCCATCATGCGCCCGGTGAGTGCCAGATCCATCGCCTTGGCCTTGCCGACGGCACGCGGCAGCCGTTGGGTTCCCCCTGCGCCCGGAATGATGCCCAGCTTGATCTCGGGCTGGCCAAAGCGGGCATTGTCGGCGGCAATGATGAAGTCGCACATCATCGCCAATTCGCAGCCACCACCCAGCGCAAAACCGCTCACCGCCGCAATCACGGGCTTGCGCACAGTGCGGATTTGCTCCCAGTTGCGGGTGATGAAGTCGCCCTTGTACACATCGGCAAAGCTGTAGCTGGCCATGCCGCCTATGTCGGCCCCCGCAGCAAAAGCCTTTTCGCTGCCGGTGATGATCATGCAGGAGATGGCCGGGTCGGCATCGAAGGCTTGCAGGGCGGAGCCTAGCTCGGTCATCAGTTGGTCGTTGAGTGCATTGAGCTGCTTTGGGCGGTTCAAGGTGACGATGCCAACCTTGTCGGCTTCGGTTCGGGTGATGATCAGTTCAAAAGTCATGGGTTCTCCAGTTTGAAAAAGTTTGACTGCCGTTGCATGCTTGGGCACCATTTTCAGGCAATTCCAAGCCATTGGCCAACACGTTGGGGGTCGTTCACCGCAAGTTGGACCTGGGTGGCCAGGCCGAGCTTGATTTTCATGGTGTACAGATGCCGGTCGCGTGCCAGCACCGCGCGGAATTCTTTGACATCGCCCAAATAGACCAGCAACTCGTCGAGCCTGGACAACCGCCAGCCTTGCATTGACTTGCCTTGGCCGATTTCGATACCCAGCCATTCGTCGCCAGCGGCAAAACCAGCCTGCTCGGCCGCGCCGCCGCGCTGCACACTTTTGATGTGAATGCCGTTTTGCTCAGTCACCCGCAAGCCCAGTTGGTCAGCCAAGGCGGCTGGCTCTTCGTCATAACCGATGCCCTGGTGTTGCAGCAGGTGTTGGAGTGGCAAGTCATCGGTGCCGTGAACCCACTGTTTGATTTGCGCATCAAATGGCTGGCCAGACAACTCCGCCAGCACGGTCAACAGGTCGCCTTCGGTCATCAGCCCACCCGGGCAGCGCTGCCACAGCACACGCATGACGGCATCCAGACTGGTGTTGCCGGTCTGGCGCAGGCTCAAATCAAGGCACAGTGCCACCAGCGCGCCTTTGGTGTAGTAGCTGATGGTGGCGTTGCCGGTGTTCTCATCCTGGCGGTAATACTTGACCCAGGCATCAAAGCTGGCCTGGGCCACACTTTGCACTTTGCGTCCGGGGGTTTGCAGCACCAGGTTGATGGTCTTGCTCAGCAGTGCCAGGTAAGCGACATCGTCAACCAAGCCGGCACGGCGCAGCAGCAGGTCGTCGTAATAGCTGGTAAAACCTTCAAAAAACCACAGCAGTTCAGTGTAGTTTTCGCGTGCATGGTCATGGCGGGCAAATTCTGCCGGGCGCAAGCGCTTGACGTTCCAGGTATGAAAATACTCGTGGCTAATCAGCCCCAGCAGGGTGGTGTAACCATCCTTTGGACCGAGTGTTTTAGGTTGATTGATACGTGGTAAGTCGGCACGTTTGCAAATCAGGGCGGTCGAGTTGCGGTGCTCAAGCCCACCGTAACCCTTGTCCACGGCGTTGAGCATGAACAGGTAGTGCTGGTGGGGTGGCCGGTCTTTTGCCAAACGGCTGTTGCCACCTGGGTTCTCCCCGTGCCAGAAGTTGACCTCTGCCTCACAAATCGCCTGAGTGTCCGCCAGCAAACGAGTGCCATCAAAACTCGGTGCCGCACCGGCTACCACAAATCGGTGGTGGATGCCCCCCGCCACAAACGATCCGCTCCAGAACGTGCCCAGTTCCACCGGTGAATCCACCAGTTGCTCATAGTTGTCGGCCAGATAAGTGCCGAAACCCCTGGATGATGTCTTTTTTGCGGCCAGCGCCGTCGCCACCTGCCAATCAGCGGGCAGACCGGCATTGACCAGGGTCAGTTGATGCGGATGGTCTTCCTGGCCATGCACCCGCAGGCACAGGCTGGTGCCATTGAAAAAACCGCGCTGTCGATCCAGCCACGCGGTGCGCACCGAATTGTCAAACGCATACACCTCGTAACGGAGTGTCAATGCTTTCCCAGCCTGGCAATCAAACTGCCAGGTGCATTTGTCCAACTGGCGGGCGGTGACATCGGTCTGACCCTGGCGGGCTGTCAGACCCTGAAGATTCTTGGAAAACTCGCGCACCAAGTAGCTGCCGGCAATCCACACCGGCAAGCTCACCACCTGTTGGCGCGCCGGCCGCCCAATGGTCAGGGTGATGGCAAAGAGGTGGGCGTGCAAGCTCTTGGCTTGCACCCGGTAAGCCACCGGTGTTGGCCCGCTGACGCGTGGCACGGCTGTCATTTGCTGGCCGCTTGAACCAACCGCTGCTCAACCTGGTCTGCCCCGATCGCACCGGGCACCCGCGAACCATCGGTAAAGATCAGCGTGGGTGTGCCCGATATTTTGTGCTTTTTGCCAAGCTCGATATTCCGGTCAATCGCTTGCGTATCACATTTGGCGTTGGCAGGCTCAACATTGCTCAGCATCCAGTCTTGCCAGGACTTGCCTTTGTCTTTGGCGCACCAGATGTTTTTTGATTTTTCAACCGATTCTGGCCCCAGTACCGGGTAGAGAAACATGTGGATGGTGATGTTGTTGACTTTTTGCAGGCTCTCTTCAAATCGCTTGCAATAACCGCAGTTGGGGTCTTCAAATACCGCCAGTTTGCGCTTGCCATTGCCACGCACAATGGTGAAGGCATCTTTGACCGGCAAGGCATCAAACGCGATCGCCGTGAGCTTGTCCACCCGCTCCTCGGTCAGGTTGCGTTTTTGTTTGGTATCGATGATGTTGCCCTGCACCAGGTAATTGGCTTGGGCATCGGTGTAATAAATGTCGATGCCATTGACCCGCACTTCGTAAAGCCCGGCAATCGGTGACTTGCTGACCTCGTCAATCTTTTTCAGTTGCGGAATACGCTCGGCCAGGTTTTTGCGAATGACGGCTTCCTGGGCCGCAACAGCGTTGGCAATCAGCAGCACGCAGGCGAGCAGGGAGATGTTGAGTCGTTTCATGTTGATCCAGTGAAAGCCGTTAAATCCGTTAAAACTGCCAAAGCCCCATGGCATGACGCGCCGCCCATTGCTTGGCCAGACCACTGTGTTCAAAGCCTTTCATGCCCCAGTTGCGCAACGCCTGCCAGGTGCTGCCATTTTTTGAGAACAATTGTTGCAGTCCATCCATCGCCAGCGCTGTGGCGCTGACCTCGGTGCGGCGCGCACGTTCGTAGCGGCGCAGCAAGCGGGTATCGCTCAGGGGGCGCCAATATTCCCGGGCGTGCAGGATGCTGGCCAATTCAGCCACGTCGCCCAGCCCCAGGTTCAGTCCCTGCCCGGCCAGCGGATGCACCGTGTGGGCGGCATCCCCGGCCAGTGCCCAGGCTTGCCCGTGGGCCACGCCAATCCACGGACAAGCTTGGGCTGACTGGAGCGGCCAGGCACTGCGCGGGCTGCTCAGCTTGAGCTGGCCCAGACAGTTGCCGCTGACCTGTTGCAGTTCGGCGCAAAAATCATCTTCATCAGCATCGAGCAGGTCTTGGGCGCGGCTTTCCTGCACCGACCAGACCATGCCGACCTCTTGGCCATGCGCACCTTGCAAGGGCAAAAAGGCCAGGATTTCGCCCTGGGTGAACCATTGGCGTGCCACCTGGGCATGCGGCAGTTCGCAGTTCAGGCGTGCCGCAATGGCTCGCTGCGGATAGCGTGCCACGGCAAATTCAACACCCAATTCTTCGCGGGTGCGGCTGGCCTTGCCCTCGCACACCACCGTCAACGTAGCAGGGCTTGGGCTGTTTAGCAGTTCAATTTGTGGTTGAAAACGCACGGCATCGCTCAACTGGGCCTCCAGGGCCGACACATCCACAATCCAGGCTAACGCTGGCACAGCCAGGTCAGCCGCAGAAAAACTGACCTCGCCACCATCATCCCCCAGCACCCGCATGGTGGTGACCGCAGTGGCATGCATGGCATCGGGCCAGCAGCGCAATGACTCCAGCAGTGCCTGCGATTTGGCGTTCAGTGCGTAAGCCCGCACATCGGGGCCGACCGGTGGCGGCGTGTTGGGTGCCTGGGTCACCAGACCCACGCGCAGGCGGTCGCGCGCCAGCAGCAGCGCCAGGGTGTGGCCCACAATGCCGCCGCCGCGTATGCAAATATCAAAATGGTGCGTCATGTCTGGCATTGTAGGATTCAGACTGAACAACGGCACTGGCTCGGTGAGCAGCCCGGCCAGTAGCCGGTTGTGCTTAAGGCCTATTTGTGCCGCCAGCCCTTTCTGCGCTTGCCTGGCAAGCTATACAATAAATAGCATTACCGGGCCACTGAAGGCAAACCCGTCAGGCTGGTCTTGACCGTATGGTTCAGCCATCATCATCTGCAAATAATTCCTCAATGCATAGCAGCCTGCGCTTATCCAGCAAGGGCTGGAGGTCTTTTTTACATAAAATCGCAAAGCCACTATCAGCAAGGCAGCCAGCGCTACAGCTTGAGATTCAGGCGGATGTAGAAAAAAGCCCCGTTGTAGCCATACGGGCTGATCGGCGGGTACTGGATGATGCCGTTGCCGCTGACGAACAGGTTGCTGGTTTCAGGGAATTTGTCGGGCAGCACGTTAAAGATATTGTTCCCGCCGACGGCAATTTCCAGATTCTTGCTCAACTGCAGCGCCAGGTCCAGATCGGTGGTCAGTTTCGCGCCAAAGCGGCTGCCGTTGACGTAATAGTAGCTGCCAACACGGTTCAGATTCAGCGTGCTGCGCCAGGTACCGGTTTCAAACTGGGTCCAAAGTTTGTAACCGTCAGCAGGCTGCGCCGTTTCGACAAATGACCGCGTTGTATCGTTCAACACGGCGGTCGTGGTTTGATTGCCGAGAATCGAGGCCAGCGGGTAAACATCAGTGATCGTCGTCTGGTCGCGGTGGTATGAGGCGACCATCTTGAGCTTGCCGCGATCCTCAAAGCTGTGCTTGTAGTTCAGACGGATATCGAGGCCGTGCGTTTCGGTGGCAATGGCGTTGGTGAAATAGCGGGCGCTTTGCACACCATATTGCTTGAGGATAGCCTTCACCTGGGGTGACACCATGTCCACAATATTGCGACCTGTACGATTGACTAAGCCGCTTTTGCTGCCCAAGTAAGGTCAAAACTGCGGTTTTTGAGCCATTGTGGTGCTGCATTGTTGACTGAGAGCGCATTGAGTGATGTAAGCGCATAGGAGCCATCTTCGGACCAA